>NZ_JBIDCW010000027.1:0-108640 GCF_043204795.1 Streptomyces sp. NPDC047706
CCTCGGCCTCGCGGACCCTGCAGCGCAGCCGGCCGTGGAACTCCCGGGCCAGGCCCGCCTTCCGCCACCTGCGAAAGTAGGCATACACGCGGTCCCACGGCGGGTAATCGGCAGGCAGGGAGCGCCACTTGATGCCGTTGTCGGTGACATAGAAGATCGCGTCCAGCATCTGGCGGTGGCAGTAGCCCTCGGGCTGCCCGCCCCGGCCCTCCAGCCACGCCGGGGTGGGCATCGCGTCGCGCACCACCACCCACTCGGCGTCCGTCATGTCCGACGGATACGTCCGCGCCCGGCGCGGGCGGTCGGCCGCGTTCCCGAACCGGTGAGCGAGGCAATCACACTCCCGGGCGCCGGAGTTGGACGGCACCACCGTGACCACGCAAGACTGAAACAACAGGGCCTCCTGGGGCACACAATTCGGCTTCGCAACCCTCGTGCTGCACCGGAGGCCCTGCTTTCATGCACCTACCCAGTCAAGATCACCCACTCATGAGCCATGTTCGATCAAAACCGACCTCGTGATCGATAGGGATACGGCTTCTAACGGCCGTCCCAGTAGGGCGAACCGAGCTGGATCGCGTCGTCGGCCGGTGCGGCGACCTGCTGCGCGGAGGCTCCGGCGTCCTCGGCCGCCCGCGCGGTCGTGTACGCGTGACCGGCCGCGTCGACTGCCTTGGCGGCCTCGGCTCCGTCGGCCCTGGACCTCGCGACCTACGACAACAGCCGTGACGGCCGATCCAGCCGAGGCCCATCTGTGCGGCGTTGGTGCACGGTGCGGGATGACGTGGGTTCGGCGGATACTGGTCAGGGCGCCGTGCTGTCGTGGCCGCTCGGCAATGCGCCATCCGTAGGCGTCCGCGCGGCGAGGTCGTGACTCCCTTGGCCGGTTGAGCGCAGGCCGCGCTCATGGTGGTGGAACCCGTAGTGGTGGAAGACGTGGGAACCGCCTGCGGGCGTGGATCACGGCATGCCACAGTCGCGGTATGCGCGGCGCGGACGGAGTGACGGACGAGGGGGTCCCGGCACAGTCGGGGACGGGCGCGGAGGGGTCCGTGACCGAGGTGGTGCGGTGGCGGTGGGGTGTCGCCCTGGGCGGGGTGCTCCCGGCGCGGTTCTTCGAGCCCGGCTGGGCCTACGAGGAACGGGTGGAGCGCCGTTGTCCCGTCTGCGAGGGGGAGTTGCACGCGCTGCGCAGGCCGTACGAGTCGCAGGGGCGGGTGTACCGGTATGCCGCGCTGGTCTGTCCTGGCTGCCCCACTGCGTTCAGTCTCGCTGACCTGGGGGTGAAGACGTACGACCAGCTCACGACCGCGTCTTCGGCGGCCGTGTCTGTGCCGCTGGGGCCCTGCCCGAGTGGTCCCGGGGTCAGCGTGACCGCGATCCGCGTCCCCGGGCAGTTCCCCGGGGCAATGTGCGGGGGACACCCGCCGGCGTGGCCGGACGACCTGGCCGTGCCGGAGCAGGCCGAGAAGCGGGCCCTGTTGTGGTGCAAGGTGACCGATCCGGACTGGCGCCCCACCGAGGAGGCGGTCGCGGCGGCGGAGGACGTGCGGGTGATCCTGCCCGAGGGTCCGGGATACGACCCGCTGCGGACCTGGCTCGCGGAGCGAGGCGTCCCGTACCGGGTCAGCCGCTATTGGGAAGAGGCCGAAGAGATCGGTACGGTCAATGAGCTGGGCGGCCGTACGGATCTGGTCGCGGTCGGTCCGGGTGGAGCTGTCCCGGCCGCGGGTCCCTGGGCGGTGGCGGCCAGGGATGCCTTCGCCGCGCAGTGGGACGGTGTGGAGGAGTT
This sequence comes from Streptomyces sp. NPDC047706, assembly GCF_043204795.1. NCBI lineage: Bacteria > Bacillati > Actinomycetota > Actinomycetes > Kitasatosporales > Streptomycetaceae > Streptomyces > Streptomyces sp. NPDC047706. Next base: position 1,793 of record NZ_JBIDCW010000027.1, read on the forward strand.
GCCGGAGGACGACGGCGATGCGTACGTGCCCGTTGGGGAGTTGGTGCCCGCCGAGTGGGCCGCACTACTGCCGCATCCGTCGTTCAACCCGGCCCAGGCGGCGGCCGTGCCGGTCCTGCGGGAGGGCGCCGGGCATCTGGTGGTGGTGGCGCCCACCGGCGCGGGCAAGACCCCGATCGGCATGGTCGCGGCGCTGGACGCGCACGCCCGGGGCGAGAAGGCCGCCTGGCTGGTGCCGCAGCGCTCGCTCACCGACGAACTCGACCGGGAGCTCCAGCTGTGGCGGCGCCGGGGTCTGCGCGTGGTACGGCTGACCGGGGAGGCCGCCGTGGACTCCGGGCTGATCCGGGCGGCCGATGTGTGGGTGGCGACGACGGAGAAGTTCGAGGCGATCTGCCGTGCGGGATCGTTGCGCGACGCGCTCGCCGAGGTGGGCTGTCTGGTCGTCGACGAGATCCATCTCCTCGGCGATCCGGTGCGTGGCGCCGTACTGGAGGCGCTGCTCGCGCGGGTACGGGAGGACAGTGCGGGCGCGCGGATCGTCGGGCTGTCGGCGACGGTCGCCAACGCGGACGAGGTGGCCGAGTGGCTGGGCGCCCGCCTGGTCCGCACCGCATGGCGGCCCACCCGGCTGACCTGGCAGCTGCCGGTCCTGCCGACGGCGGACGAGGCGGACTGGGCGGCGCGGGCCGCCGTCCGCACCGAGGCCGCGGTACGAATCGCCCGCGGGGTCGGTGCGGACGGCGGCAGCGTGCTGGTGTTCTGCGGCAGCAAGCGACGGGTGCGGGCGACCGCGCTGGCGCTGGCCGCCGACCGTGGTGCGGCGACCGCCGGCGTGGACGCGGACGACGCCGAACTCGTCGAGCGGCTGTGCACCAAGGCCGGGGTGCGGCTCCACTACCGGGACTGGCCCTACAAGCGGGAGGCCGAGCAGGCCTTCCGAGCCCGCGAGGCGGACATCCTGGTCGCCGCCTCCACCGTCGCCGCGGGCGTCAACCTCCCCGCCCGGGCCGTGATCGTCGCCGACACGACCATCGGCCTGGACCGCGTCGAGGTGTCCATGGTCCAGCAGATGTTCGGGCGGGCCGGCCGCATCGGCGCCGGGGAGCGCGAGGGCTGGGCGTTCCTGCTCGCCGACCCGGGGGATCGGGCGCACTGGCAGGCCCGGCTCGCCGCCGGATACACGGTCCGGTCACGGCTGGGCGACCACCTGCCCGACCACCTCCTCGCCGGGGCCGTCCAGGAACGGGTGTCCACGGTCGAGGAGGCGGAGCGGTGGTGGTCGGGGACGCTGGCCGCGCACCAGGGACACGCCGGTGTCGAACCCCTGCGTGAGGCGGCGGCGTTCCTCACGACGGCGGGCTGTCTGCGCGCCCCCGCCGGCGAGGACCGTTGGGAGACGAGCCCGCTGGGCAGACTGACCAGCCGCTTCATGGTGGACGCCGCCCTCGCCCACGAACTGGCCACCGCAGTGCGAGAGGCCCCGGTGCCTGAAGACCCCTTCACCGCCGAGCGGTCCCTGACGGCCCTGCTCAGCACCCGCCTCCCGGTGCTGGAACAGGCGCCGTTCACCGACCGGGCCCGTACGGCACTGCGCCGCGTACTGCGCGAGGCGGAGCAGGAGCAAGAGCAGCCGCAGGAGACCGACGAGCCTGCGCGGGACGAGCCGAAGCCGGTGGCCGGAGACCTCGCCCACGCGGTCCTCCACCTTGTCGCCGACCGCCCCGGCCTCTTCCGCGGTCGTCCTGGTTACGTGCTGGGCATCCCCGTCGACTCCATGACCGGCATCCTGGAGGAGGCCCAGCGCTACCTGGCCTGGCTCGGCGAGCAGGGCCTGATCGGGACGGTCCACCCGTGGGCGGCCGTCGTCGCCGGTGACCTGGCCCAGCGCATCCGGTGGCGCGCACTGGGGCCCGGCCGTGGGGCCGGACGGCTGTTGTGGATGTGCGAACGGATGGCCACCGCCCCGCTCGCGCCCGATCTCGTTCCCCGGATGTGGCGCGCGGCCCGCGCCCGCGGCGTCGACGCCCCCGACTGGAGTGGGACGACACCGCCGAACGACTGCGCCTTGCCCCCGGACCGTTACCGCGCGCTGCTCGCGGAGCGTGCCACAGGCGTCCACCTGGACCTGCGGGAGGACAGGTTGCGGGTGGCGGCCCCACCGGGCTCGGTGATCCGGCTGTGGAACGGCGCGACCACCACCCTGCACAGCGGCGACGGCGAGGCGGCCACCTTGCTCCTGCCGCCCGACGACCCGTCGGAAAACTCGCCCGGCAACAGCGGCGCGGCCGTCTTCACCAGGGGTGGTGACCGGCTGGGGACGGGGTGGCTCGGGGCATACGCGGCGATCCGCCGCTGAGCCGGCCGCAGGGCGGGTCCCTACGGGGGCCACCGCCCGGCAGGGAGCGTGAAACGGGCGCACGTTAGCACAAGTGGCATGGGCCGAGAAGCGGCTCACACACACCGAGCGGGGTGCGGCAGACTGGTGTGGATCGGCTGGTACACCTTCGGCCGGACGTGTACCAGCCGAAGCAGGGGAGAAGGGAAGCCCACAGTTCCGTGAGTGACGAGTTCGACGTCCCGGAGCCCGATGCCGCGGACCCCGTCGACGAGGGCGCGTTCGGTATCGACGCGTTCTCCCTCGACGACCGGCTGCGGCTGTTCCACTTCGCCGCCGCCGAGAAGCGTCACGAGTACCTGTGGCTGCTGCGGGCCTTCGACCGCGGACGTGCCAACTACCAGGTGCTGCTGCACGCCTCGGACGCGGTGGGACTGCTGGAGCGGCTCGTCGCCGACCATCCCGGCGCGGGCGCGGTGGGCGGGGCGGCCGGTGTGCAGCCGTTGCTCGACGCGCTCGCGGACTGGCAGGTGCTGGACCGGTCGTACGACGGGACGCGCGCCGCGAACCTCGCCGAGTACCGCAACCGGCACTACGTGTACCAGTTCACCCAGGCCGGGTACCGGGCGTACCGGGCGGTGGAGGACGTGCTCGGCGCGAGCCTGGAGGACGCCCAGCTCTCCCGCCTCGTCTTCCCCGACATCCTCGGTGACCTGCGCGCGCTGGCCGAGGCCAACACCGCGGGCGACGGCGAGGAGGTGTACCGCAAGCTCGGCCGTCTCGACTCCGTGCTGAACGAGATGGCGCAGCGCGCCGCCCGCTTCTACCTCATGCTGGGCGACCTGGCGCGCACCAACGACACCCGGCCCGAGGTGTTCCTCGCCCACAAGGACACGCTCCTCGCCCACATGCGGGAGTTCACCGCCGAACTCGGGCGCTACGCCCCGCTGCTCGCCGAGGCGGTCGAGAAGGCGGCGGCCACCGGTGTGGACCGCATGATCGAGTACGCGGCCGAGGCCGACGAGCGGCTCTTCCGCAGCCCCGCCGAGCGCCTGGCGGACTGGCGACACCGGTGGGACGGCATCGTCCACTGGTTCGCGGAGCGCGAGCACAGCGAGACCGAACGGCTGCAGGACGCCACCGTCACCGCGATCCGCTCCGTCCTCGCCCTGCTGCGCCGGGTCACCGAGGCGCGCCGGGGCGGGGTGAGCCGGGAGAGCCAACTGCGCCACCTCGCCCAGTGGTTCACCTCCTGCGAGAGCGACGAGGACGCGCACGCCCTGTTCCAGGCGGTGTTCGGGCTCGGCGCGCCCCGCCACATCGCCGTCCCGTACGCCGATCCCGAGCAGATCCCGGGGCGTACGTCCTGGTGGGAGGCCGAACCGGTCGAGCTGGCCCGCACCCTGGTCCAGTCCGGCCGCACCCCCGCTCTGCACGGCCCCGGCCGCATCGAGCGGAACGACGACCAGCGGGCCCGGCTCCGCGCCGAGCAAGTGAAGGAGCAGGCCGAGCGCCGCAGTGCCGCGAACGCCCTCGCATCGGACGGCGTCTACGGCCGGACGCTCGACGAGCTCGAAACGCGGGCCCTGCTCGCCCTGCTGGACGTGGCGCTCGCCGCCCGTGTCCCCGCCAGTCGCCTGGTCACCGCCGCCTCCGGCTCCGCCCACGGGGTACGGCTCACCCTCACCCCCGCCGAGGGCTCCACCACCGTCGACACCGTGCGCGGACGCCTCCATCTCGACGGGCTGCGCCTGGAGGTCACCCAGCGACAGGACAGGACCGCATGAGCCGCGTCGCCGAGAGCGTCTCCCCGCTCGAACTCGCCGACTACCAGAAGGCGGTACGCCTCGTCCTGCGGCACCCGCTGATCACGCCCGGGTACCCCGACAGGACGGCGCTGGCGACCGTACGCCGCTGGGCCGGGCAGCTGCGCACCGACCTGATGGAGGCGCTCGGCTACCGGCTCGTCACCACCGCCGACACCGCCCGGCTGCAGCGCACCCAGGACGGCCTGGACACTACCCGCCCGGCCCTCACCCGCGCGGGACGCCCCTTCGACCGCCGCCGTTACGCCTACCTCGTCCTCACCCTCGCGGCCCTGGGCCGCCATGGTGCGCAGGTGGCGCTGGGCGAGCTGGCCGACGCGGTCGCCGCCGACGCCGTACGCATCGGCGGACTCGGGCTCGACACCGCGCGCAAGCCCGACCGGGACGCCTTCGTCGACGCCGTCACCTGGCTCACCGAGCGCGGCGCGCTCACCCTCGCCGACGGCTCCGCCACCGCCTGGGCCGGCGATCCCGAGCGTGCCGAGGCCCTGTACGACATCGACCGGGAGATCCTCCTCGCCGTCCACCACCCGACCCGCGTCCTGCAGCACCTGACCTCGGTCACCGCGCTCCTGGACTCGGCCGGCGCGCTGGGCATGTCCGCGGGGCGTGCGGCCCAGCGCCGTGACCAGGCCCGCCGCACCCGCCGTCTGGTGCTGGAGAACCCGGTCGCGTACTACGCCGACGCCGACACCGAGCTCCTGGGCCAGCTGCGGGCGCCCGCCCTCGCCGAGGACCTGGAGCGGCTGACCGGGCTGACGGTGGAGCGGCGGGCCGAGGGCGTGGCGCTCATCGACACCTCAGGGCGGCTGTCCGACATCCGCTTCCCCGGCGGCGGTACCGTCGCACAGGCCGCGCTGCTGCTCGCCGCCCGGATCAGCGCCGCCGTCCAGCGTTCCGGACGGCATGCCCCCGAACTGCTGCCCGCGCCCACCGCCGCCGAACGCCTGACGGTCCGCGCCCGGCGTATCGACGCGGCCCTGCCGTCGCGTGGACTGGTCGCCGAACTCGCCGAGCCGGACGAGGAGTCGGCGTACGAGGTGTCTGTGTACGAGACGCCCGACGACGAGGGCCGGGAGCCGGCGGAGACCCGCTACCCCTTCGTCACGGACTCCTGGCTGCGGGGCAGGCTCAAGGAGATCACCACCGAGTACGGCGCGGGCTTCGCCGCCGATCTGCGGGGCGACCCGGACCGGTTGCTCGGCCAGGCGCTCGACCTGCTGGCCGCCATGTCGCTGATCGCCCGGGTCGACGGCGGGGCCCTCGCCCTGCCGCTGATCGCCCGCTATCGGGGGGTCACGGCCCGGGTGAAGACCCGTACGGTGGCCGGGCCGCCCTCTCAGACCGCCCTGTTCGCCGACGACACCGTCAACGACACCGCCGAGGACCCGACTCCGTGAGCACCCCCGCCCCAGCAGCGCGCTACGTCCCTACCCGCGCCGGGATCATCAACCTGTGGGACTACCGGGACGAGGAGTTCTCCTTCGCCGGCGGTTGGCTGGTGCTGCGCGGCCCCAACGGATCCGGCAAGACCAAGGCCCTCGAAGTCCTCTTCCCCTTCGTCCTCGACGGCCGTATCGACCCCAAGCGGCTCAACCCGTTCGCTGCCGAGGACCGCACGATGAAGTCCAACCTGCTCTTCCGAGGGCAGGACAGCGCGCTCGGCTACGTCTGGATCGAGTTCACCCACCGGGAGACGGGCGAGGCCGTCACCTGCGGCATCGGGCTGCACGCTCAGCGACACCGTGACACACCCGCCCGCTGGCACTTCGTGGCAGAGGGCCGCGTCGGCGAGGACTTCTCTCTCCTCACCCACGACGACCGGCCGATGACGAAGAAGCAACTCGCCGCCGAACTCGGACGCGAGCTGATCGCCTCCACGGCCGACTACCGCGCCGCCGTGGACCAGCGCCTGTTCGGTCTCGGCCCGGAGAGGTACGAGCAGCTGCTCACTCTGATCCTCACGCTGCGCCGCCCGCAGCTCGCCAAGAACCTCGACCCGGCCAAGCTCTCCGACACCCTCACCGCCGGTCTGCGCCCGCTCGACGACGACCTGATCGCCGAGGCGGCCCGTTCCTTCGACGACATGGAGTCCGTGCAGCGCACCCTGGAGGGGCTGGCCGCCGCCGACGACGCCACCCGCGCCTTCCTCGCGAGCTACTCCACCTACCTGCGGGTCCACGCCCGCGCCGCCGCGGACCGGCTCACCGCCCGCCGTACCGAGACCGCCGAGCGCGCCGCCGCGCTGCGCACCACCGCCGCCGACCTGGCGGCGGCCCACGACCAGCAGGCCGCCGCCGAGACACGCGCCGAATCGGCCGACGCCTCGCTCGCCGCCCAGCGCGCCCGCCTCGACCAGTTGCGCTCCTCCGCCGCCTACCAGGCCGTCGAGCAACTCGCCGACTTGGAACGCCTGGTGCGCACCTGTGAGCAGACCGCCCGGCAGGCGAGCGCCGAACGTGAACGCCGCAGCGCCGCCACCGGCCGCGCCCGCGCCGAGGCCGAGCACGCCGCGCGGCTCGCCGCCGAACTCGACGCCGCAGTCTCCCGGGACGCCGCCACGGTCGCCGACCACGCCCACACCGCCGGCCTGCCCTGGACTCCGGCCGACGCCGAACCAGCCCGCCTCGCAGACCGCTCCGCCGCGCTGGCCGCGGCCCGCCACGAGGGCGTCCGGGCCGTGCGCGGCGCCGAGCAGGCGGCACGCGGCGCCGAGCAGACCCGTGACCTCGCCCGGGTATCGCTCGACCGTGCCGAGGAGGCCGTCAGCGCGGCCGAAACCGCCGAGACGGCCGCCGAGTCGGCTCTCGAATCCGCCCGCGAACAGGCCCGTGAGGCACTGGGACAGTGGGCGGAGGCGCATGGTGAGCTGCTGACCGAGGAGGGGGTCGGCCGACTCGCCGAAGCCCTCGAACTCACCGGCGAGGCGGAGAGCTCGGGTGTGCCCGTCACGCTCGCGGACGCCTTCACCGAGGCCACCGCCTCCGCCGTACAGGAACTGCGTGACTCCCTCGCCGCCCTGCGCGCCCAGCGCGCCGATGTCGAGCGCCGCCGCTCCGAGACGGAGGCCGAACGCGACCGGATCGCCGCCGAACACGACGACGCCCCGCCCCAGGCCCGTGGCCGCACTGCCGAGAGGGCGCCCGGCGAGGGGGGTGTTCCGCTGTGGCGGCTCGTCGACTTCGACGATTACCTGACAGACCGTCAGCGGGCGGACCTGGAAGCCGCCTTGGAGGCATCGGGCCTGCTCGACGCCCTCCTCACCGCCGAGGACGCCCCCGTGGCGGCCGGGCGCAGCGAGGGTTACTTGCGAGCCGGTTCTCCGGTGAGCGGACCGAGCCTCGCCGACCTCCTGCGCCCCGAGGTCCCCGAGGCCGGCGATGCGATCCCGACCGCCGCCCGGATCACCGCCGTACTGCGATCCGTTGCCGTCACCGGCGACCTCGACACCGGCATCCCGCAGATCAGCCCCGACGGCCGGTACGCCGCAGGTGTCCTGGTCGGTGCCCACAGCAAGGAGCACGCCGAGTACGTCGGCGCGACCGCCCGTGCCCGGCGGCGCGCCGCCCGGATCGCCGCCTGCGAGACGCGCCTGGCCGAACTCTCCGCCCAGCTCGACGAGTTGGCGCGTGCGCATGCCCGTACGGACGCCACCCTCGACGGGTACGCCGCGGCCCGCGCCGCCCTGCCCCGCACCACCGGCATCACCGAGGCGCTGCGCGAACTGGACAGGGCCGCGGCGAGGCTGCGCACCACCCGCGACGCCGCCGACGCCGCCCAGGGCACGTATGACGAGTCGGTGGCCGCCTGCTCGGTCGCCGAGCGCGCCCTGCGCCGCACCGCCGCCGAGCACGCCATCGAGACCGACCGCGTCGACGCCGTCGAGACCGCCACCCGCGCCTTCGAGACGGCGGTCCGCGAACTGGCCGCCCGCCGCCGCGAACACGCCCGCCAGAGCGAGGCGGCCGAGGCAGCCACCGACCGACTCACCGTCGCCGCCGAGGACGAGGAGGCGGCGGCGGACACCGAGCGCGCGGCACGCCGCCGGTACACCGAGGAGGCCGCAGGACTTGAGGCCCTCCAGGAGGCCGTCGGGGCCGAGGCGCAGGAGGTGATGCGCCAGGTGCAGGAGACCGAGGACGGCATCGACGCCCTGGTGGGGGAAGCCGAGGCGGCCCGCACCGCTCAGCACAGCGCGATCGCGGGTACCGCCGCGGCCGAGGCCCGCCGTACGGCCGCGGCCGAGGCCCGGGCGGTCGCAGCGGCGGAGGAGAAGGACACCGCCCGCTCCCTGCGCCCGTATGCCGTCAGGGAACTCCTCGACATCCTGCGCTGCCCGCCCGACCTCGCCTGGCCCGCCCAGGAGGCCGACTGGGCCAGCGAGACACTCCCGCCGGCCGTGGCCGCCGTACACGAGGCGATCCTCGCCGCGACCCGCGACCTCACCCCCACCGAATCCAGCCTCAAGCAGTCCGTCACCCGTCTCACCAAGGCCCTGGACGACCTGCAGGCGCAGCTGGCCGCCGCCGGGCAGGACTACCGGCCCGAGTGGGACGGTTCCGACGGGGTCATCCTCGTCCGTGTGGCCGACGAGGAGGGCCCGCTGCCGGTGTCGGCCTTCGCGCAGAAGATCTCCGCCCACCGCCGTGACCAGGCCGAACTGCTCTCCGAGTCCGAGCAGCGCATCCTGGAGGACGCCCTGCTGACCCGGCTCGCCCAGCAGATCCACGACCGCACCATCGACGCCCGCGACCTGATCCGGCGGATGAACACGGACATGCGTCGGCGCACCATGTCCTCGGGGACGACGGTCGGGGTGAGCTGGCTGCTCGCCGACCACCTCGACGACGAACAGCGCGGCGTCTGCGCCCTCCTCGACGCCGACGCCGTCCGCCTCGGCCCGGACGGTCTCGCCCGGGTGCGCACGCACTTCGCCGCGCAGATCAAGAACGCCCGCGCCCGCCACCGTGACCAGCCCTACCGCGAACTGCTCGCCGAGGTTCTCGACTACCGGCGCTGGCGGCACTTCGCGTTCCAGCTGGTACGCCCCGACAAGACGGAGGAGAGGCTCACCCGAGCCCGGCACAGCCGCCTGTCGGGCGGTGAGCAGTCGGTGTCGCTCCATCTGCCGCTGTTCGCCGCCGCGCACGCCATGCTCAACTCCGCCCACCCGCACGCCCCGCGCCTGCTCGCCCTCGACGAGGCCTTCGCGGGCGTGGACGACACCGGGCGCGGTGAACTCATGTCGCTGGCCGCGCAGTTCGACCTCGACCTGTTCATGACCGGCTACGATCTGTGGGCCGCCCACGCCTCCGTGTCCGCCGCCGCGCACTACGACCTCGCGCACACCGCCGTCGACCACACCGTCTCCGCGTTGCTGCTCGTCTGGGACGGCGACCGGCTCCTCGCCGACGACACCGGCGACCTCACTGTGGCCCTCGGCTCGCCCGGCACCCGGCGGGTCCCGGTGCCCGAGGGGGCCGCGGTTGTCCACTGAGCGTGAGCCGTCGGCGTACGACGAGCTGCGGGGCGAGGGATGGACCCGGCTGCTCGCCGCCGCCCACCGCAGACTGGAGCGCACCGGCGGCGCGCTCGACGGCGACATCGGGCTCACGGGGCCCAGCGAGGCCGAGCGCCGCACCGTCATCGGCATCACCGGCCGCTACCGGCCCGAGACCGCCAGACGTCTCGCCGTACCCATACGCGAACTGGACGGGTACCTGTACGACCGCTACGGCACCGGTCTCCTCCAGACTCTCGGCCGTCTCCACGGCTCGCTGCGAGACCGGCCCGCCGAACGGGCCGACGAGGAATCGCGCCGCGACCAGGCCCTGAAATCCGTCCGCTCCAGCAGGCTCGCCGGGCAGGGATGGTTCGCCGCCTGGCTGGAGCGGATCGCCGCCGACGGCACCCTCACCCGTCTTGTACGCCGGGGGGACGCGCCGCTCCTCGACGCGGCGGCACGTGTCCTGGAACGGCTCTGCGGCGACGGGGACCGCTGCACGGGCTCGCCGGAACGGTCTTCCGCAGTCCTGCCGCTTCCGGTCCTCGCCGAATGGGCCACCGGCGACACCAAGGCCCTGGTTCCCGGCACCCCGCTCGAACAGCTCGTCCTGCGCGCCCTTGCCCAGCGCGTTGGCGACGGCCGCGCCGTACCGCGCGACCGGGCCGGGCGGCGCGCCCTGTGGGAGAGCGCCGGAGCCATCGCGGACGACCTCGCCAGCCAGGTACTCGTCCTCAACATCGGTGCCAGGGGCGACACCGTCGTCTGCGACTGGCTGCGCGACGCCGCCGGCTTCGGCATACCCTTCCGACTCACCCTCCACCAGCTCGCCACCGACCCCGTCGTCCCCGCAGCCCGCACCATCTTCGTCTGCGAGAACCCGGCCGTCCTGCGCGCCGCGGCCGGCGAACTGCAGGACACCGGCGCCGCCCTGGTCTGCACCGAGGGCGTCCCGTCCGCCGCCTGTCACAAACTGCTCGGCGATGCCGTACGCGCGGGAGCCCGGCTGCACTGGCGCGCAGACTTCGACTGGGTCGGCCTGCGCATCACCGCGGACGCCGTGGCCCGCCACGGCGCCCACCCCTGGCGGATGACGGCCGCCGACTACACGGCCGCACTCGGTGAGGGCGAGTCCACACCGCTCGCGGGACCGCCCACGACCAGCCCCTGGGACCCCGGACTGGCCCTCGCGATGGAGGCGTCGGGCAGCACGGTCATGGAGGAACGCCTCCTGCCCGCACTCCTGTCAGACCTGGCCCGGCCGGCGTCTTCTCAGTGAGCGCCGGTTTCCGGCTCCGGACGGGGGAGCTCGTCGAGGTCGAGGGCGAAGGTGCGGCCGTCGGCGAGGGGGATGGGGAGCTTGCCGGTGCCGTATGCGTGGGTGTGTGCCGCGATGTAGCCGGACCCGGTGGGCTGGGTGTGCAGGACGACTTCCTGGGCGTAGGGGTCCACGATCAGGTAGATCGGGATGCCATGGCGCCCGTACTTGGCGGTGCAGTCGTCGTAGTCCTTGCGTGCGGAGGAGGTCGAGACGACCTCGGCGATCAGCAGGACGTCCTCGAAGCTGTAGCGCTTGCCCTCCTTGCGTGCGTCCTCGCGCAGGATGGCCAGGTCGGGGGCCGAGTTCTCGTCGGCGGGGAAGTCGATGTAGACGTCGGAGGTGACCTTCGCGTGACGGCCGAGAGCGAGAGAGTCGATCTGCATCGACCTGATGGTGCTGGAGTGCTCTTCGCTCTGCGGGGTCATGATCACCTTTCCGTCGGCCCCGAACAGGACCGTGTACCCCTTGGGGAACTCGGTGTGCATGATCGAGTCCACGCTCATGGAGAGCTCCTTCCCGTGTGCCGTCATGATACGGCGGACAGAGCCGTCCCACGGGTGCACTTCCGTGGCGTGCGACGCACCACAGGGGGGAACCGTCCGCATGAGCGGACGCTGCGACGCGGGGCGTGCGCTGGGCCCGTAAGTGTTCGGACCCAGCAGGTGGCGCTGGGTGACGTCCAGGGGCGGCGGGCACCTCCCGGGGTGGCCACGGGGTGGCCGGACGCCTTTCGACGGTGCAGTACGAGATACCGGCGTCCAGTACGACGCATGTGGTCTGATCAGGAACAACGGCATCTGGCGGCATCAGTCGTCACCAGGGCCGGCCGGGCTGGATGAGCACCAGGTCCGCCGCTACCCCGCCTGGGTCCGCCGGGTCACCCTTGCGATGCCGGCCCACACCTTCCTCGCCGTCGTCCGCGCCGACGAACACGCACACCGACCCACGCCGGACGACCTGATCCCGTTGTCCTGCAACGAGATCTGCCGCCTGTTCACCGCGCTCGTCGTCCGACCCGCCCGCGACGCGGCCCACCAACCTGCTTGTTCCGAAGGTGGGGGGGCTTTGTCCGAGTCCGACAACTCGACGATCCGAGACCCGTTGCTTCGGGAGTGCCCGATCCGGTGGCCGCTCGGTGGCCGGACGCCTCTGGACGGGGCAGCATGAGGTAGCAGGGGGCAACCTGCCGCAAGCGCTCTGATCAGGCACGACATTACTCGGCGGCATCACACGGTATCCGGCAACATGATCGCTCATGGTCTCGTAATGCGTAGGTCTCGGGTTCGAATCCCGAAGGCGGCTCCATCAAACCCCAGGTCAGATAGTCGCTGACCTGGGGTTTTCTTTTGCTCGGGGCGTAGCGGGGCGCGCGGCCGGGGAGCCGTGGGATGGCTTGCGTGAGCGATGCGTGAGCGGAGCGCGGCCGGACCTACTTCTCGGGCCTCCGGCGCTTGGTTTACTTCTTGGCCTTGGCCTGGGCGTTCGCCTTGTTCTTCGGCTTGTCGCTGCCCTTGCCGTTCTTCTTGGCCCTGGCCTTCTTGGCGGCCTTCGCGGCCTTGCGGGCCGCCTTCTCTGCCTCGGCCTTGCGCTGAAGCGGGACCAACTTGGCGGTGGCCTCGGCGGCGCTCTTGCCGACCTGGGGCAGGACGCTCTGGTAGATGTCCCGCGTGATCCGGGTGTCGCTGTGCCCGAGCGTGTCCGAAACGATCTTGATGTCGATGTCGGCGGCCAGCATCAGGGTGGCCGCGCCGTGCCGCAGATCGTGCAGCCGGATCGGTGGGAGGCCGGACGCTGCGACGAGGCGCTCGAAAAGGTCCGTCACCTTGCCCGGGTGGACGCGAACACCTACGCGTCCACACCATCCGCTTCCGCCCCATACTCACCCAAGCCGCATGACCAACAGCCCGGGAACAAGGACCGCCCGCGGCGTTAGGGTCTTCGTGACAGGCCATGCGGCACGCTGCACCCCTGGGGACGAAACAGTATGGGACACGGAGCGCGGAAGCAGTTGGCGGAGCTGCTCGTCGACGCACAGCGGCGCGGGGACTTCAGCACCCGTATCGAGATGTCGGCCCGCGCGCTGCGCATCGAGGTCGACGGGGTGGGGGAACTGCCGCTGCCGCTGCGTGCCCCGGTCACCAAGAAACTGATCGCGCAGGCCCGGCAGGCATCCTTCGGCCGGGGCGAGCAGACCCTGTCCGACACCAGCGTCCGCGACACCTGGGAGATCACCCCGGACCGCATCACGCTCGGCGGCGCCGACTGGGACCGCACTCTGAACGGCGTTCTCGACGGTGTCCGCACCGCGCTCGGCCTGCCGCCCACCACCGTCCTACGGGCCGAGCCGCACGCACTGCTCGTCTACGGCAAGGGCCAGTTCTTCCTGCCGCACCAGGACTCCGAGAAGGACGACTCCATGGTGGGCACCCTGGTTGTCTCGTTGCCCTCGCACCACACCGGCGGCGAACTCGTCGTCTCGCACGCCGGCCGCAGCGTTGTCCACCAGGCGTCCCGGGAGAAGCTGACCTTCGCCGCCTTCTACGCGGACTGTCTGCACGAGGTCAGGCCCGTCAAGTCCGGATACCGCGTCACCCTCACGATGAACCTCCTCGCCGAACGCATCCGTCCGGCTGGCCAGGACGACGGGGGCCCGGTTGCCGACCTGGCCCACTGCCTGACCGAACACTTCACCGAGCCGGCCGAAGAGCGCTACGCCTACGGTCGTCAGAAGGCCGTCCCCCCGAACCGCCTCGTGTACCTCCTCGACCACGAGTACACCCAGCGCGGCCTGGGCTGGGACCGCCTCAAGGGAGCCGACGTCACCCGCACCGCCCTGCTCCGCCAGGCCGCCGCAGAGGCGGACTGTGAAGCAGTCCTCGCGTTGGCCGAGGTGAAGGAGACCTGGGACGCGCATGCGCCGTACGACCGCTACGACTACTACGGCGAGGTCGAGCACTACGAGGACTGCGAGGACGAGGAGTGCGAAGGTGAATGCCTCCTGGACCTCGACGGGGAACCCGGTGCCGAGCGCCGCCGCAGCGGCGACTTCTCCGACTACGAACTGAACGAGCTGATCGACGACGAGATCACGCTGAGCTGGTGGACCCGCCCGGACGGCACCGGCGGCGAGCAGATCAACCTCTCCGTCGCGTACGCCGAAGTGTGCGCCACCACCGAGAACAAAGACCTGACGCCCTACCAGTCCGAGTACGAGGGCTACATGGGCAACTATGGCAACACCCTCGACCGCTGGTACCGGCGGGCTGCCGTGGTCCTGTGGCCCCGACAGCGGTCGTTCACGGCTCGCGCCGAGGCCGGCTCCGAGGGCGCACTGCGGGAACTTCAGGGCCACCTGGATGCCGGGGACCTCGACCGGGCGCGCACGCTCGCCCAGTCGCTCGCCCCGTTCTGGAAGCACCACGGTTCGGGCGAGGCGGCCGCGGCGCTCTTTGCCGCCGCCCTGCCCGTCGCGGAGGGACTGCGGGAAGCGGACACCGCCACGATGCTCCTCGCGCCTTTCGGGGTGGAGACCCTGGGCGAGCGGCACGCCCCGGGTCTCGCGGCAGCGGCCGCGCGGTACGGACGGACGTGGGCCCGCGGGGCCGTCAGCAGCTGGTTCGGCACGGTTGGCGCGTACACCGGGGCCGACCGCGCGGCCTGGCTCGAATCGCTGCCCGGCCTGTGCACCGCGCTACGGGCAGCCGACGGCGATGGGGACGCGATGGCCTCGCCGCTGGCCGAGGGCGCCTGGCAAGCAGTCGAGCAGCAGCTCACCAGCTGGCTCGGCATCGGCCGCGAGACGGAGCGCCGCACAGGAATGGAGAGGCTTGGCGCATCACTGGCCCGCGTCCTGCAGGCGGCAGGACCCGAGACCGCCGACACCATCGCCGCCACGCTGCGCGGCCTGCCGGACACCGCCATGGAATGCCTGCTCCCCGCCCTGCGCACCGCGGCCCGCCACCAGACGACCATACGCGGCGGCGTACCCGCCGCCCGCGCTTTCCAGACCCTAGCCGACCACTGCGAGGACCGGCTCGCCGCAGCCCTCACCCGCCCCGTACGCGCGGCCGACGACTGGTCCCTCACCCCGGCCGGGACATGCCGGACTGGCTGCGGACTGTGCCCCGACTTGGACGCCTTCCTCACCTCTCGTACCCGCCACGTCATGGAGTGGCCGCTGGCGAAGGACGGCCGCCGCCACCTCCACAGCCGCATCGACCAGGCCGGCCTGCCCGTCTCCCACACCACCCGGCGCCAGGGACGCCCCTACGTCCTGGTCCTGACCAAGACGAAAGCCGTCTTCACCCGCGAACAGGCGACCCGCACCCGCGCCGAGACCGACCTGGCGTGGCTGCGGGACAAATGGCCCCAGTCGCGCGGCTGAGGATGGCTGTTGATATCAGACGTGATGTCAGGGGGGCTTTCGTCTTGGACGGTTCATGGCCGAGAGCGTGCACGCCAAGACGCGTCCTGGTCACGGGGTTCTCGCCGCGGGGACGGCGGGCGCCTGCGTGACCAGGGCGGGGCTCACCCTCGGCGGAGGAACCTGCTCTGGCCTCGGTGCTTGACTGTCCTCCTGCCGGAGGTCGGCTGTCCCACCGCGGTGGCTTCGCTCGGCTGGGCGGAGGAGCCAGGGCGGTCCTTGCTGAGGAGGTACTGCCAGACCCGTTCCTGCAGCTCGTGGATGCAGGGGCCGCACGCGTACATCGGTGCCTGGGCGCCGGCGACTCTGGCGGGGCCGATCCACAGGACACGCGTCCACTGCCGTCCGCAGTAGAGCCAGCAGAATCCGTCGATCCACCCGTTGCCGTCGTCGGTGGCCGCCGACACCGCCCCGGGTTCGGTAGAGATCTCAGTTAGTGGTTGTGACCCTAGCCGCGACGGCCAAGGACGCCGAGTCCACGGTTCGGGAGTGGCTCGCCGTTCTGGCTCGGTGCTTCCAGTTGCAGGACGCGATCGCCGTGCTCGAACTCGACCGGGTGCTGGACGCGTCGCCGGAGGAGCTGAACGGACACCGTCTCGCGCTGAGGGCTGCCGGGCAGAACCGACTGGGACACATCTCGCGAACCACCGAGCGCCTGGTGGGCAGGATGAACGCGGCTGTCGGCACGGCCAACGCCAAGGTGTTGCTGAACCCGACCAGGTCACCGGCCCTGGTCGAGTCGATCAATCACGTCACTACCGGCGTCCACGGCTTCCACACGCGACTCGGGATCGAGTCCGGTCATCAGTCGTCCCAGGCGAGGGGATGGGTGGACGCGGCCACGGAGGCGAGGGACAGGGCGCTCGAGACGGGAGCGAAAGGCGTCGACCGGCAACCGTCTCACCGAGACCCTGCACGACCCCTCGGGTGACAGCGGCAAGGACACCGAGCGGACGTACGCCTACCCGGCGCCGGGCAGCGCCCACCCGCACGGCCTGGACTCGGTCACCACGCGCCGCCCCGACGGCACCACCACCAAGGTGTCCTACGGCTATGACGCGACCGGCAACACCACCACCCGCGGCGGCCAGTCGCTGGAGTGGGACGCCGAGGGCCATCTGGCCAAGGTCACCGAGGGCGGGAAGGTCACCGAGTACCTCTACGGTGCCGACGGCAGCCGGCTGATCGGCCGCACCGGTTCGGCGACCACGCTCTACCTGGGCCACAGCGAGGTCACCCTCGCCAAGGGGGCCGGCAAGGCGAAGGCGATCCGCTACACCCCGCTCGGCGGCGGCCACCAGGCCGTCAGGTCCGACGACGGGACCCTCACCTTCACCCTCGCCGACCACCAGGGCACCGGGCAGCTCGCGGTCGACGCCGCCACGCAGCGGCTGACCCAGCGCCGCACGCTGCCCTTCGGCGGCGTCCGCGGCACTCCGCCCACCGCGTGGGCCGGGACCCGGGGCTTCGTCGGCGGCACCGACGAGACCTCCGACACCGGCCTGGTCCACCTCGGCGCCCGTGAGTACGACCCCGCGACCGGCCGCTTCCTCAGCGTCGACCCGGTCATGGACCTCACGGACCCGCAGCAGCTCAACGGCTACGCGTACGCGGAGAACTCGCCGGTCACCTTCAGCGACCGCAACGGTCAGTGGAAGTGGCTGGACAACATCGTCGACAAGGGCAAGAAGGCGGCGTCCGGCTTCTGGAACGGTGCCGTCGACGGCTATTACGACGTGGCCGAGGGCGTCTACACGTTCACCGACCGGATGGGCTGGACGACCGGCAACGCCCAGAAGATCAAGAACGACCGGGCCGGCAAGGGTCTGGTCAGCCTCTACAACACCGTGCGCGCGCCGGAGAGCGGCGGCGCCTGGTACAAGATCTCGTACTGGATCGGCAAGTTCCTGGTGCCGTTCCTGCCGGGTGCCTCCGGCGTGGGCGGCGGCACCAAGGCGGCGTCCAAGCCCGGCAGCGTCACCAAGGTCGTCAAGGGTGTCCTCGGGAAGTTGTTCTCGGGCGCGGCGAAGAAGTCGGAGCCGCCCAAGGCGGCGCCGCCGAGGGTCGTCCCCCGTCCCGATGTCAGCACCCGCGGCGTCGGCGGCAAGAGCCCGCCGGCCGTGGAGATCCAGAGGGCCCCGGAGGGCTGGACCCACGCCGGGCAGATGGAGAGCGCGTCCTCCCAGGTCGCCGACTTCGCCCTCAAGAACTTCACGAAGAGGAAGAGGCTCAAGACCTATGCGGGCGGCTACAACATCGAGACGGGCGACATCGCCCTGGCCCAGTCGGGGGGCTGCAAACCCGGCCCCAGCTACTGCGCCGAGGGCAATGTCGTACGGGCCCTCGGCGGTGACCCCACGAAGGTCCGGTTCACCATCGCGTACACCGTGACGACCGAAGCCGACAAGGGCACCGTCGCCGTCGTGAAACCCGTCTGCACGGAATGCCAGTTGGACTACCCGTCTCCGTTCCAGTTTGAATGGGGCGCCGTGCCCGAAGAGGGCGGCATCTGGCACAAGCAGGGCTTCTGAGGGGAGTGAGCAAATGGACGCCATGGAGATGGAGCTGAGCCTGTACGACTGGTCCACACTCCCGTGCCGCAGATGCAAGTCGGCACAACACGTCCCGGGGGACCTGCTGCGGCTGGCACGCGCGCGGACGCGGGAGGAGGCCGAGCCGCGCGGCATCGAGGGCCACGTCTTCCAGGAGACGTGGGGAACGAGGACCGTGGTGCCGGTCGCCCGCGCCATGATGGCCGGGCTGGCCGGGCCCGGCCTCTCCCCGCAGGCCCGGCACCGGTTCCTGGACCTGGTCTGGGGGTTCGTCGTCCTGGACGACGACGATCTGGCCGAGGCATGCAAGGACGCGGTACGGACCGGCATCTGGACCCTGTACGAGGAAGTGCTCTCGGGCAGGGCCAAGGGCAGCGCCCTCGTCGCCTACTGGCTCGTGAAGGAGGTGGAGACCACTCCGGCACGGGTGGAGCGGCTCCTCCAAGTGGCACGGCATCTGCTGCCGGAGGACCTGCACGACGACGAGGACTAGCCGGCCTGCAGGTTGGCCGAGGAGCAGGCAGGACTCCCGCCGGGGAGGCGGGGTCCTGCCCGTCCGGTGCGTTCGGCGGCCCTCACGCCGGGGCACGCCGGCAGGAATGCGGATGGGCTCCCCGGCTAGGCTCGTGCCATGACGCCGCCCCCTGACGCAGGGACGTCGCCGGGACCGGGTACGGATCGTCGCCGGGACCGGGTACGGATCGTCGCCGTGGCCTGGTGAGATCGTCGGCGAGGCCCGTCGCTGCGGCTCGACGAGGTCGCCCGCCGCTCCCGGTCCGTCGCGCCGGACGGCCTGTACGTGTGTGTGCCGCAGATCGGGTCCGTCCCTTCGGGCCGGCGGTTCCGGCGAGTGAGCGTGTCCCCCAGGAGCAGGTCAGCGTGAAGGCTCTCCCCAGCATCGACCCGGCACTGCCGACGGACTGGCACCCGGAACGGGTCTGGTACACCTCCTACGGCTCGAACACACATCTTGAGCGGCTCGCCTTCTATTTGAGGGGCGGTCGACCACCGGGTGGGGCGCGGGCATACCCGGGGTGCCGCAATCCGGCGATGCCCGCCCGGTCGATTCCGGTGGAGCTGACCGGGGCCATGTACTTCGCCACCAGGTCCCCGGTGTGGGGCGGTGGCCGGGCCTTCTACGACCCGCGGGCCGACGGCCGGGTCCTGGCCAGGGCCCACCTGGTGACCGCGGACCAGTTCTTCGACATCGCCGCGCAGGAGATGTACCGGGATCCGGGCATGGACCTCGACCTGGTCGACGTACTCACGAACGGGCGTGCCGTGCTGGGGGAGGGGCGCTACGAGACGTTGGTGTGCGCCGGTCAGGTCGACGGGCTGCCGGTGCTGACCTTCACCGCTCCATGGCGGATGAACGAGGTGCGGTGGGTCCCGCCGTCGAGCGCCTATGTGCGGTTCCTGTCCTCGGGCCTGTTGTCGGCGGGTACGTGGGACCTGGCGGCGGTCGCCTCGTACGTCGCCGCCTGCCCGGGCGCCTTCGGCCACTGGCCGGAGCAGGCTGTTGCCGATCTGCTGGCCTCCACGGACCGATGAGCGGTGCCGGCGCCGGTCAGCCGAGGGTGCGGACGGGGCGCCGGCGAGGCAGGCCTGGATGTCCTCGACCGCCTGGTCGTAGTAGCGCCGGTAGTGGGCCCGGGAGACGTGGCCGAGTTGCGCATGCCGGACGCCACGAGGAGCTTCAGGCGGGGCAGCCGGCCGGGGAGCGAGGCGGTGTCTGTCCCCAGGGTGGCGGACGCGCCTCGCGGTTTCGGACGCGGGCCCCCGTCGTTCACCTCTGCCGACCGGGGCCCACTGGCGTCCCGGACCCGGCCACGGCGGCGACACTCCCCCGAGCTGCGCGACGTACGCGCGCCCCGTCGGGCCAGATCCGATGATGTGATCACATCAGGCCTCACCAACGGATCGCTAACATGTCGCCAACGGTTTCCCGTGGCGTGGGCCGGGGCCGGCGTGAAGCCGTCGGCCGGAAGCGGGAAACGGCCGTATCGGGGGTGCGTTCACCAGCCGGTACGGTGGCGGGTTCCGGTGGTGGCTGCCCGGGCTCGGGCGGCGGGAAGGCGCCGGGCAGGGGCGGGAATCCGCCAGGAGTGGTCCGTCCTGTCGTGATGGAGCGTGGCCCGGCTCGGGCCCGGGCTCAGGCGCGGGCGCATGCGTGGGAAGGCTGTGGGCGGTGTGATGCGGGGCGGGCCTCGGTACGGACTGCGGTTCGGGCTGCTGGGGTCCCCTGTGCTGTATGAGCCCTGTGACGGGGGTGGGCTCTGTGACGGGGGTGGGCTCTGTGACGGGGGTGGGCTCTGTGACGGGGGTGGGCTCTGTGACGGGGGTGGGCTCTGTGACGGGGGTGAACTCTGTGACGGGGGTGGGCTCTGTGACGGGGGTGGGCTCTGTGACGGGGGTGGGCTCTGTGACGGGGGTGGGCCCTGTGACGGAGATGGCCCCTGTACGGGTGCGGGCATGAGCGGCGGTGCCGGTACGTGTGCGGGGACGAGCGGCGGTGCCCGTACGTGTGCGGGGACGAGCGGCGGTGCGGGTGCGGGTAGCCGCACAAGGGCGACTGCCGCCAGGGGAGTGGGGGACACGCGGCCCCGTCCTGCGATGCGGGACGTCAGCAGTCCCATGGCGCGTGTCCTCCTCGCCGCGTTGCTGCTCGAGGCCGGTCGCGTGGTGCCCGTCCCGACGCTGAAGGACACCTTGTGGGGCGGCGCCCCGCCTGCCTCCGCGCACGCCTCCCTGCACAACCACGTCGCCCGGCTGCGCCGGATGCTCGACCATCCCGGGCGGCTGCGCGCCGTGCCGCCTGGCTATCTGCTGCGGGTCGAGCAGGGTGAGCTGGACGTCCATGTCTTCGAGGCGCACGTCGCCGCGGCGCGCGCCGCGCACGCGGGGCGGGAATGGGAGCGGACGGTGCGCGAGTGCGTGCGGGCGCTCGCCTTGTGGCGGGGTGCGCCCCTGAGCGGGCTGCCGGCCGAGGTGGGCGGGTACGCGTTCGTGCAACGGCTGGTCGAGGCGCGGCTGCTGGCACTGGAGTGGCGGTACGACGCCGAACTCGCCCTGGCGGCACGGGGGGCGTCCGGGCGGGACCGGCTGGCCGGGCTCGTCCCGGAACTGGCGGAACTCGCCGCCGAGCATCCGCTCCGCGAGGCCTGCCACCGTCAGCTCATGCTCGCCCTGCACCGCACCGGCCGCCGCGCCGAGGCCCTCGCCGTCCATCGCGATCTGCGCTTGCGGCTCGTGGAGGAGCTGGGGGTCGAGCCGGGGGAGGGGGTGCGCGCGGCCCATGTGGAGGTGTTGCGGGGCCTTCCGGAAGAGGGGGGAGGGGCGGGGCGGAACGACTCCGGCGGCGCTGCGGTGTCCGGCGCAGGTGCGGCGCGGGCGGAGGCGTGCGGCCCGGAGGCGGGCAGCCCGGAAGTGTGCGGGCCGGCGTCGTGCCGCCAGGAAGCGGGCGGGCCGGAGGCGGGCAGCCCGGACACGGCCGGACTCCGGCCGTCCCAACTCCCGCCACCACCGGCACACTTCACCGGCCGCTCCGCCGTGCGCGACACCCTGCTCCGGACCCTCACCCGGCCCGCCGCTCTCGCCGTCGTCAGCGGCATGGCCGGCGTAGGCAAGAGCGCACTCGCGCTGCACGCCGCGCATACGCTGGCGGAACGTTTCTCCGATGGTCAGCTGTACGTCAATCTGCACGGCGCCACCCCCGGCATGACCCCCCTCAGCTCCGGCCACGCGCTCACCGCGCTCCTGCGCGATCTCGGCGTCGAGCCCCGCCGCGTCCCCGAACACCCCGATGCCGCCGCCGCGTTGCTGCGCTCGCTGCTCGCGCCGACGCGCACGCTGCTGGTGCTGGACGACGCCGCGAGCGCCGCGCAGGTGCGCCCGCTGCTGCCGGCCGGCGCCGGATGCGCGGTCATCGTCACCAGCCGTTCGCCGCTGACCGCCCTCGACGGCGCCCGGCGTTTCCCGCTGACGCCGCTGAGCGGCACGGAGAGCGCGGCGCTGCTGCGCGCGGTGTCGGGACGGGACGGGCTCGACGCCGCTCACCCGCTCGTCGAGCTCACCGGCCGGCTACCGCTCGCCCTGCGGGTCGTCGCCGCCCGGCTCGCCGCTCGCCGGGCACTCACACCGGACGTACTCGCGCATCAACTGTCCGCCACCGAGGGCAGGTTGCATCATCTGGAGTACGACGACCTGAGCGTACGGCGCTCCCTGGCCGTCGCCCACGACGCGCTCGCCGCGTCCGACCGCGAGGCCGACCGGGACGCCGCCCTGGCGCTGCGCCGCGTCGGCGCGCTCGATCTGCCGTCGTACGGCGCTCCCCTGATCGCCCGCCTCACCGGCACCGGCGAGCGCCGCGCCGGGGCCGCGCTGGACCGGCTGGTCGACGTGGCCCTTCTGGAGGAGACGGCGTACGCCCGCTACGCACCCCACGACCTGGTCCGCGATTTCGCCCGCGAGCTCGCGTCGGCAGGGGCGCGTCACGGGGGAGACGGCAGCGGTGGCGACGACGGCGAGGGGAGCCCCCACCCCCTCGTCGAGCGCATCGACCACGAAGACCACGAAGACCACGAAGACCACGAAGACCACGAAGACCACGAAGACCACGAAGACCACGAAGACCTCGAAGACCTCGAAGACCTCGAAGATCTCGACGACCTCGACGACCTCGAAGACCTCGAAGATCTCGACGACCTCGAAGACCTCGAAGATCTCGACGACCTGGTGGACACCGCTCTGCGCTGGTACGCCGCGACCGCCGAGCGCACCCTCACCGCCATCGTCGAACCAGGGCTCGACCAGGACGACCGCCGTCGTCCGACCGCCGCGCAGCCCCCCGGGCATGCGGCCTGCGTGGCGACCGTCGCCCCCTTCGAGGGAGCCGAGGCGGCGTTCGCCTGGGCCCGCAGCGAGCTGTGCAACATCGTCGCGCTGGTCGAGGCCTACGCAGACGGCGCCTGTGAGCGCCGTGCCGCCTACCTGTCCACCCTCCTCCGGCGGCTCGCCCCCTGTCTCCACCGCAGCGGCCGTATCCCCGAGATGGAGTTGCTCGGGCGGGCCGCGCTGAAGCTGGCTCGGCGGCTGGGGGACGCGGCGGCGGAGGCGACGGCGCTGGTCGATCTCGCCGGGATGCACTTCCTCACCGGCCGGCAGAACGAGGCACTCGGGCTCAACGACGAGGCGCTGGCGATCTGGCGACGGCTCGGGGCCGTCTCCTGGATGCGCCGCTGCCTCAACAACCGCGGGCTGCTGCTCGAAGGGCTGGGTCAGTACGCCGAGTCGGAGGACGCGCTGCGCCGGAGCCTCGGGTACTCGCGCCGGCTGAACGATCCGTACGGCGAGGCCGTGACGTACAGCCATCTCGGCAACCTGTACGAGCACACCGATCCTCGCGCCGCCATCGAGCACCACCGCCGCTCGCTCGCCCTCGGCGTCGGGATCGGCGCCGTGATCGTGCAGCACTCCGCGCACTGCAACATCGGCTACGCCCACCTCACCCTCGGGGAACCGGCCGCCGCCGCCGAGCACTTCGAGGAGAGCCTGCGCATCCTCGGCGGCCACGGCGACTGGCACGGCGAGTCCCGGACCCGGCTCGGCCTGGTCCGCGCGCTGCACCGGCTGGGCAGCTCCGCCCGCGCCGAGCGCGAGTGCGGGGAACTGCTGCGCCGCGCCGAAGCCCGCTCCGACCGGTACACCGGGGGACTCGGCCGGCACCAGCACGGTCTGCTGCTGCGCGAGCAGGGGCGCGAGGACGAGGCACGCGAGGCGTGGCGCACCGCCCTCGCCGACCTGGACGGCACGGACGAGCGGGCGGTCGTCACGGAACTCAGGTCCCTGCTCTCGGGCGCCCCCTGATCACTTCGCGTCGGCATAGCACTCCACCACCGCCGTCGAGAACGGAAACCGCACCGGCGTCTCCCCGAACGTCAGCCGGGCCGCCAGCGCCCCCGCCTCCCGGATCGCCGCCACGACCGCCTCGGTCTCACCCTGGGGACAGTGCACGATCACCTCGTCGTGCTGGAAGAAGACCAGCTCGGCCGCCATGTCCGCGCAGGCGCGGCGCAGCGCGGCGAGCAGCAGCAGTGTCCAGTCGGCCGCGCTGCCCTGGACCACGAAGTTGCGGGCGAAGCGGCCACGGGCGCGGGCGTCGGTGGAGGCGTGACCGGGCACCCACTGCTGGGCACCGGACTCGTCCCCCGCCGTGGCGAGCGGGATGCCCGCCTCCTCCGCCGCGTCCTCGCCCGCCCCGGCGGCCGGTGGGCTGGTCCGGCCGAGGAACGTCCGGACCAGCCGCCCCTCCTCGCCCGCGCGGGCCGCGTCGTCGACGTACGCCACGGCCTTGGGGAAGCGGCGTCTGAGGGCGGCGAGGTTCTTCAGGCCGTCTCCGGAGGTCTGGCCGTAGACCGCGCCCAGCACGGCGAGCTTGGCCTGGGCGCGGTCGCCGGAGAAGGCGCGGTCGGAGACGGACTGGTAGAGGTCGGTCTCGCGGCCTGCCACCTCCATGAGACCTGGGTCGCGGGAGATCGCCGCCAGCACGCGTGGCTCCATCTGGTCGGCGTCGGCGACGACCAGCCGCCAGCCGGGGTCGGCGACCACGGCACGCCGGATGACCTTGGGGATCTGGAGGGCGCCCCCGCCGTTGGTCACCCAGCGGCCGGTGACCGTGCCGCCCGCCAGGAACTCCGGCCGGAACCGCCCGTCGCGCACCCAGTCCTGGAGCCAGGACCAGCCGTGGGCGACCCAGATGCGGTACAGCTTCTTGTACTCCACCAGCGGCTTGACCGCCGGATGGTCGAGGGACTCGATCTCCCAGCGCCGCGTGGAGCTCACCTTGATCCCGGCCTGCGCGAAGGCCTTGATGACGTCGGCGGGCAGATCGGGCCGCACCCGGCGCCCGAACGCCGCGGACACCTCGTCGGCCAGCTCGGCCAGGCGGCGCGGCTCGCCACCGCCGGCGTACCGCTCGCCGAGCAGTTCGTGCAGCACCTCGCGGTGCACCTCGGCGCTCCACGGCACCCCCGTGCCGTTCATCTCGGCCGCCACCAGCATCCCCGCCGACTCGGCGGCCGTCAGCAGCCGCATCCGGTCGGGGTGCGCGGCCCGGTCGTGCCGCCGCTGCTGCTCGGCGTACACGGCGAGCAGGTCGTCGAGGGGGACGTGCGTGCCCTGGGGCTCGAAGAGCGGCGACTGCGCGCCCGGCTCGGCCGCGCGGGCCGGGGGGTCGGGCGGTACGGCGCCGCCGCGCAGCCGGGCGAGGGCGGCGGCGGCCGAGCGAGGTTCGCCGTACCGCCCCTCGTGGCCCAGGAGGAGGGTCTCGGCGTCCTCGATGTCGTAGCACCGCTCCACCCGCACCCCCGTGGCGAGCAGTCGCGGGTAGACCTCGGCGGTGGACCGCCACACCCACCGTGTGACGTACGGCCGGCTGCGCACCGCCTCCGACAGGTCCCCCTCCCGCCGCACCGGCCCCGCGGGCAGCCCTGCCGGACCGAGGGGGGCGACGTCCACGCCACCGTCCTCGGCCGGAGCGAGCGCCCACCGATCGGCCATGCTTGCGAGTGTCGCAGCAGGGTCTGACAACGGGGGGACTCTCCCTGCGGGGCCCGGCCCCTCAGCTTCCCCCGGCGGCCTTCTCCGCGCCCCCCTCCCGCTCCTCGCGCCCCCGCACCACCTGCTCCAGTGCCTCCGTGACGTACCGCTCCACCCCTTCCTTGGTGATGTGGAGACCGGAGAGCGGGCCTTCGCCGTTCTCGAACTCCAGGAGGGCCAGCAGGAGGTGCTCGGTGCCGACGTAGTCGTGACCGAGGCGGAGGGCCTCGCGGAAGGTGAGTTCCAGGACCTTCTTGGAGTCCGAGGCGTACGGGACGAGTTCCGGGCCCTGCTCCGCGGCCGGCGGCAGCGCGGCGTTCGCCGCCTCGCGGACCGCGTCCAGGCTGACGCCCTGTGCCGTGACGGCCCGCGCGGCCAGCCCTTCCGGCTCGGTGAGCAGGCCCAGGACGAGGTGCGCGGGCAGGCCCTCGCGGTGGCGTGCCGCCTTGGCCGCTTCGTGCGAGGCCACGACCACCTTCCGCGCGCGGGGGGTGTAGCGGCTGAAGCCCTGGCTCAGGTCCAGGTCCAGGGACTCCTTCGGCACGAACCGCTTCTGCGCGGCCTGCCGGGTGACCCCCATGCTCCTGCCGATGTCCGTCCAGGACGCGCCGGAACGCCGGGCCTGGTCCACGAAGTGGCCGATCAGGTGGTCGGCGACGTCGCCCAGGTGCTCCGCCGCGAGCATCGCGTCCTGGAGCTGATCGAGGGGTTCGTCGTGCACCTTCCTGATGGCCGCGACGAGGTCGCCGAGGCGGATGGATGACGTGAAGTCGGGGTTCTTCGTCATATGTCAACCGTAAGTTGACAGTGAGGAGGCGTCAACCCAGAGTTGACGAGCATCCGCATGACACGATCCCCCCGTGGACACCAGCACCGTCGACCGCGCCTTCCGGGCCGCCCTCTACGCCTCCGCCGACGACCACGCCGCCCTCGACACGGGCGCGTCCCTGCTCGCGGCCGACCCGGCGGCGGACGGGGAAGTCACCCGGCGGGGCGTCGAGTTCGTCGCCGGCGCCTGGCGCCGTGGCTGGCAGCCCGCCGACGTCGTACGGACCGTCCGCCGCGAACTGGAGGACGTACACGAACGCCTTGCAGCCGCGCTGATCCTCGAACAGGCACCGCACGACCGCCCGCGCGGCCCCCGCTGGGCGGCGCAGCTGGCCCAGCTGACCGAGGACGCTCCCACCGCCCCGGCCCGTCCCGACCGCTTCACGCACGCCACCGCCCTCCTGGAGCTGTACCGCCTCCTGCTCCGCCTCCCCACCCTCGAGGACCTGGACGAGCCGCAGACTCAGGGGGAGACGCGAGCCGGGCGCACGACCACGACCACGCCGCAGTCGTCCGAGTCCCGCATGCTGACCCGCATCCGCGCCCTTCTCGCCAAGGCCGAGGCCACCGAGTTCCCCGACGAGGCGGAGGCCCTCAGTGCCAAGGCGCAGGAGCTGATGGCGCGGCACAGCATCGACGAGGCGCTCCTCGCTGGCCAGGCGCAGGACGCGGCCGGGCCGACGGCCTGGCGGATCGGCGTCGACCAGCCCTACGAGCAGGCCAAGGCGGTGCTGCTGGACGCGGTCGCCACCGCCAACCACTGCCGGGCGGTGTGGAACGAACCCCTCGGCTTCTCCACCGTCGTGGGCTTCGAACCGGACCTGGAGGTGGCCGAACTCCTCTACACCTCGCTCCTGGTGCAGGCCACGACCGCGATGACCAAGGCCGAGGCCGCGCAACGCGCGGGCGGCCGCAGGCGCACGAAGACCTTCCGGCAGTCCTTCCTCGCCGCCTACGCCCACCGCATCGGGATCCGTCTCGCCTCGGCCGCCGAGGAGGCCGCCGGACAGGCGGCCGAGGAAGCTGCCGGAGGGACCGCGGGGCAGGCCGGCGCCGCAGCCCGGTCGGACGGTGGCCTGCTCCCGGTCCTGGCCTCCCGCGAGGCGGCGGTCACCGAGCGCACCGAAACGATGTTCCCGGAGACGACCACGACGCGACTGCGCGCAGTGACCGACGCGGCGGGCTGGACGGAGGGATCACGCGCGGCCGACCGGGCGGAGGTCAGATCGCGCCGCCGGCTCGACTGACCCACGCGCGGCCGACCGGGCGGAGGTCAGATCGCGCCGCCGGCTCGACTGACCCACGCGCGGCCGGAC
Organism: Streptomyces sp. NPDC047706; assembly: GCF_043204795.1. Taxonomy (NCBI): domain Bacteria; kingdom Bacillati; phylum Actinomycetota; class Actinomycetes; order Kitasatosporales; family Streptomycetaceae; genus Streptomyces; species Streptomyces sp. NPDC047706. The sequence goes on from NZ_JBIDCW010000027.1 coordinate 29,496, forward strand.
CGCCCTCAGTCGCCCGCCTGCTGGAACGCCCCCACCGAGGCCTCCGGCGCTTCCCCTTCGACGAGCGCGACAGGACCGTACGACCACGCGAAGCCCCGCGTCTGCGGAGCGCCCGGCAGGCCGATCTTCAGCCTCGTGACGTCGAGGCCGCCGGCGCCGCCCGTCTCGCCCCGTACGTACGTGATCGTGAACGTCGCCGCCGTGCCCTCGGCGAGCGTCAGCTTCTGCGCCCGGGCCGCCTCTTGCGCCGGCACGGTGACGGAGCCGGCGTCGGACTGGAGCCCGACCGTGGGGAATCCGTCCAGGGTGCACTCGGCGCCCTGGTTGGTGACGGTGACGGGAATGTTGCCGGTGTCCCCGGCGACGGGCGCGGCATTGGCGGGGCCGACCTCCACGCCGACCTCGTCGAGCACACAGGCGGAGGTGTCCTGGCCGCCGTCCTCGCCTTCGCCGCTGCCACCGCCCCCGCAGGCGGTCAGCAGCAGGGCGGCGGCGAAGGCGGCGGAGCCGACGGTGAGCGATGTGGCGCGCATGGATGGGTCCCCTGGGTTCGTGACGATTCCCCTGGATCATCACGTACGCGGGCGCCGTGCGGTCACCCGGCCCGTCCCATCGGCGTCACCTCACGAGCCCAGCCCCGGGGTGGGCAGCCCCGGCGGCAGCTTCCCGCCCTCGGCCTTGGTGTACGTCTCCTGGCCGAGGCCGCCGTCCCACGTCACCTTCAGGCTCCCGGCGCTGACGGAGTCGACCGTGCCGGTGCCGCGCTCGTCCTCGCCGTTCGAACAGGTGAGCTGGATCGTCCGCGTTCCCGATGCCTCGCCCACGCGACCACTGCAGACGACGCCGCCGGTGGCGAACAGCCCGGCGGACTCGCCCGTGACCACCAGCGCCACCGCCTGACCCTCGCTGGTGGCGAGCCAGCTGCCCTCCAGCTCCCCGGCAGCCGCGGTCGGTGAAGCCCCGCCCCCGCCGCTACCCGCCGACGACGTACCGGGGCTCGGCGTCGAACCCCCCGGATCCGAGTCCGAGCCGCCGCCCCCACTGCAGGCGGTCAGCGCGACCGCTCCCACCACGACCGCGGCCGCGGCCGCCATCCGCACCCGCCCGCGCACCGCACCCTGCGCGTAGCCCGCCGAAGTCTTCGCGGAAGTCACTGCATGCCCCCAGAGGTGAGCCGGTAGCCGATCGGCCGCACGAGCCGCGCAGCCGTCCGGCGGACAGTCGCACGGCGGTACTCCCGTGACAGCCGTACTTGGCCGTACTTGGCCGTACTTGCCGTACTGCCGGATGACAGCACAGCCACACAGCCGGACAACAGCACAGGCGGACAACAACACGGCAGTACGACCACATGGCCTTACAGCCGTACATCCACACATCCCGACGACCACACAGTCCGAGGACCGCACGACCACATCGCCCTACGACCGCACAGCCGTACTTCCTTCAAGCCATATCGCCGCAAAGACCGACTGTCACAATGACCGACTTACGCATGGACCGACGGACGCATGGACCGACTTACGCATGGACCGACGGACGCATGGACCGACTGCCACATAGCCCTATCGCCACAAAGTCGCACGTCCTTACGGCCCCACATCCTGACGATCGCAGCAAGCCACCAGCCCGTAACCCCGCCGGCACGAGCGGTTCCGGCGCGAGCGGCCGGCAGGTCCCGGTGATCTGCCCGACCGCATGCCCGACGATGAACCGACATGGGCATCCCGCCGCCCGGCGCAGGCCGTCCGGTACCGGGGCCGACCTCCAGGCGGACGCCGGCGCTGCGGACCGGGCCATCATGTGGACGCTGGAACAGGAAGGGCGCGGAACGCGTCTGTTCCTAGTGCACGAAGGATTCGATCCGGACACGATCCGGCGCAGTCGATGGCACGGAAGACCGTGGACGGGGCCGGCGATCGCATGCAACGCGCGTCCCGGGGCAGGCGCTGGAACGGCTTCGGCGGAGCGGTCGTCAAAGCTGTAACCGCAGGAACACCCCCCGTGCACGTGCATCTGCCCATGCAACTGCACATGAACAAGGTTATGATCCGCCTCAGTTGACCACTGCATCCATGGCCATACCAGCCAGTGCACCACCGGGGAGCGACCTGTGGATCACGACGTGTACGACGGTGACGTGTACGACGGTGACGTGCACCACGGCGCCGGTGCGTCCGGCGTGTACAACGGCATGGCCGCCGCGAAGCTGCGCGGGGCGGCCTGGCAGAAGAGCCGGCACAGCAATTCGCAGGGCTCCTGCGTGGAGTTCGCGCCGCTGCCGGGCGGGAGGGTGGCGGTGCGCAACTCGAACTTCCCCGACGGACCCGCCCTCGTCTACACACGCGCGGAGATCGAGGCGATGCTCCTGGGCGTGAAGGACGGCGAGTTCGACCACCTGGTCGCGGGCTGAGGTGCCGGTGACGGCGTGTCGTGAGTGACGGGTGACGCGCGGTGACGCGCGTAGAACCCCGCCGCCAAGAGGTGCCGGGGTTCCTCAGCCGTCGGTCTGGAGGCGGAACATCGCCCAGACGACCTTGCCGCTCAGCGTGCCGGCCAGCGGGTGCCAGCCCCAGCTGTCGCAGAACGAGTCGACGAGGAACAGCCCACGGCCGGACTCCGCCGAGAAGTCGTCGGTCTCGCGCGCGACCGGGCTGTCGTTGCTGGGGTCGCGCACGGCGCACACCAGTCGCTCGGTCCAGCGCATCAGGTGCAGGCGCACCTGCGGCGGTTCGTGGTCACCGTTCCTGGCAGCCGGGCGCGGGGCGACGGACGGCAGACCGTGGCGCAGGGCGTTGGTGACGAGTTCGGAGACCACCAGGCAGACGTCGTCGAAGCGGTGTCCCACATCCCACTGGTCGAGTGTTCTGCGGGTGAACTGCCGTGCCTCGCGGACCGCTTCGTAGCGGGCGGGCAGGGCACAGGAGGCGGCGTTGGACACGGCGGTGGGATCCAGCGGCGGAAGGCCCTGCCGTAAAGGCTCGAGCATGGTCGATCCATTCGTCCCCATGCGAGGCACTCCCCCGGGAGTTCGCGGTCGTTGCGATGCAGCGGTGGCGCGGGACCATGGTTTCGGATGCGTACAGCAGATGCAAGGGCAGATGCACGTGCACGCGACCGAATTGGACCCTCCCGTACCACTTGTTGGCCATTTTTTCCGCCATCTTCACGTCGCCTGCTTGCCTCCTCCTTGCCCTGGACTTCCTCAAGGGATCCGGCATCTTTGGCTTCTTTCCATCTGTGTAACCGGACGAGTACAGCTCGGAGTGTTTTAGTGGCAGACTGCGGGCCCGGAAAGACGGTTGGGGAGGCTGGAACGTGAGCGCGGGAGAGCCCGGATCGGTGGTGCGGCGCATGCTGCTCGGCTCGCAACTCAGGAGACTGCGAGAGGCTCGGGGCATCACGCGCGAGGCGGCGGGATATCACATCCGTGCCTCCGAGTCGAAGATCAGCCGGATGGAGCTGGGCCGGGTGAGCTTCAAGACGAGGGACGTCGAGGACCTGCTGACGCTGTACGGAATCGTGGACGAGACGGAGCGTACGTCGCTGGTGTCCCTGGCCCGGGAGGCCAATGTCGCGGGCTGGTGGCACAGTTACTCGGACGTCCTGCCGAACTGGTTCCCGACATACGTGGGCCTGGAGGGCGCGGCGTCGCTGATCCGCGCGTACGAGGTGCAGTTCGTGCACGGCCTGCTCCAGACGGAGGCCTACGCCCGTGCCGTCGTCCGGCGTGGCATGAAGGGCGCGAGTGAGGCAGACGTGGAAAAGCGCGTCGCGCTGCGCCTGGAGCGACAGAAGCACCTCGTCGCCGAGAACGCCCCCGACTTCCACATCGTCCTCGACGAGGCGGCGCTGCGACGCCCCTACGGCGACCGCGAGGTGATGCGCGGCCAGCTGCAGCACCTGATCGAGTTCTCCGAGCGGCCCAACGTACGGCTGCAGATCATGCCGTTCAGCTTCGGCGGGCACTCCGGCGAGTCCGGCGCCTTCACCGTCCTCAGCTTCCCGGAGTCCGACCTGTCGGACGTGGTGTACCTGGAGCAGCTCACCAGCGCGCTCTACCTGGACAAGGCGGAGGACGTCGCCCAGTACGAGAACGCGCTGACGGAGCTCCAGCGCGACAGCCCGGGTCCGGACGAGAGCCGGGACCTGCTGCGGGGGCTGCTCCAGCTGTCCTGAAGGTTCCCGGAGAGTTACTCCAACTCTGTTGCAACACAAGTACGATGACGTGTGATCAGGCACTGCTTCACCGGCAGGGATTGAGGAGTCACATGTCGTCCTACTTCACCGACCTGGCTCAGCAGTACATCGACGGCGAGTGGCGTCCGGGCAGCGGTTCCTGGGACATCATCGACTTCAACCCGTACGACGGTGAGAAGCTGGCCGCGATCACCATAGCCACGGCCGGCGAGATAGATCAGGCCTACCGGGCCGCCGCCCGCGCCCAGCGGGACTGGGCCGGGGCGGGGCCCCACGCCCGCCGCGCCGTCCTGGAGAAGGTGCTGCGGCTGGTGGAGGAGCGCGAGCTGGAGCTCACCGAGGCGATCATCGCCGAGCTGGGCGGCACGCGCGTGAAGGCCGGCTTCGAACTGCACCTCGCCAAGGAGTTCCTGCGCGAGGCCGTGAGCCTCACGACCCGCACCGAGCACCGCCTGATCCCCTCCCCGGACCCCGGCAAGGAGAACCGCCTCTACCGCGTCCCGGTCGGCGTCGTCGGTGTGATCAGCCCGTTCAACTTCCCGTTCCTGCTGTCGCTGAAGTCGGTCGCGCCGGCCCTCGCTCTGGGCAACGCCGTGGTCCTCAAGCCCCATCAGGACACCCCCGTCGTGGGCGGCACGGTCATCGCCCGGCTCTTCGAGGACGCGGGCCTGCCCGCCGGGGTGCTCAACGTCGTCGTCACCGACATAGCGGAGATCAACGACGCCTTCCTGGAGCACCCGGTCCCCAAGGTCATCTCCTTCACCGGCTCCGACAAGGTCGGCCGGCACGTCGCCACCGTCTGCGCCCGGCACTTCAAGCGCGCGATCCTCGAACTCGGCGGCAACAGCGCACTGGTGGTCCTCGACGACGCCGACCTCGACTACGCCGTCGACGCGGCCGTCTTCAGTCGCTACGTCCATCAGGGCCAGGTCTGCATGGCCGCCAACCGCATCCTGGTGGACCGCTCGGTCGCCGGCGCGTTCACCGAGAAGTTCGTCGCCAAGGTGCGCGGCCTGAAGGCCGGCGACCCGGGCGACCCGGAGACGGTCATCGGCCCGCTGATCAACTCCTCGCAGTCCGAGGCGATCACGTCCGTCGTCGACCAGGCGGTCGCCGAGGGCGCCACGGCACTGCTGCGCGGCTCCACGCGCGGCAACCTGGTCGAGCCGTCGGTCCTCACGGACGTGCCGGCGGACTCGGGGCTGCTCCGGCAGGAGATCTTCGGCCCGGTCGCGCTCCTCGTCCCCTTCGAGGGCGAGGAGGAGGCCGTGCGCCTCGTCAACGACAGCCCGTTCGGCCTGAGCGGCGCCGTGCACACCGCCGACGTCGAGCGCGGCGTCCGCTTCGCCCAGCGCATCGACAGCGGGATGTTCCACGTCAACGACGGCACCGTGCACGACGAACCGCTGGTGCCGTTCGGCGGCGAGAAGGACTCCGGGCTCGGCCGCCTGAACGGAGAGACCACCCTGGACGCGTTCACGACGCTCAAGTGGATCTCGGTGCAGCACGGGCGGAGCACGTTCCCGTTCTGAGGGTCCCGCCGGGGTGGAGTCCCGGGGAGGAGGCGCCGGCCGCGCGCCGCGTGACCGAGTCGTGAGCCGGCCGTCCGGGTCCGGCCCCCGGGCGGCCCGGCGCGCGGCCTAACCTGGACGGCATGTCAGCGATCCGTCTCCTGGTGCTGGGTGCCGTCCGCCAGCACGGGCGGGCCCACGGGTACCAGGTGCGCAACGACCTGGAGTACTGGGGCGCCCACGAGTGGTCCAACGCGAAACCGGGCTCGATCTACCACGCGCTGAAGCAGATGGCCAAGCAGGGCCTGCTGCACGCGCACGAGATCGCCCCCTCCACCGCGGGGGGCCCGCCGCGCACCGAGTACGAGATCACTGCGGCGGGCGACGAGGAGTACTTCACCCTCCTGCGCGACGCGCTGACCTCCTACGACCAGAAGGTCGACGTCAAGTCGGCGGCCATCGGCTTCATGGTCGACCTGCCGAGGGCGGAGGCGGTCGCGCTGCTGAAGGAGCGCATCCGGCGCATCGAGGAGTGGCGCGACGCCGTCACCGACCACTACGTGCCCGAGGAGGGACCCGGGCAGCTGGGCCACATCGGCGAGATCATGAACCTCTGGATCCACACGGCCGACGCCGAGGCCGAGTGGGTCAGGGGCGTGATCGGCCGTATCGAGGGCGGCGCCTACACCTTCGCGGGCGAGGGTGAGCCGTTCGTGGGTGTGCTCGCCGAAGGCGAGGAGAACCCGTACGCGACGCGGGAGCGGCATCCGGACGATCTCCGGTGACCGCGTCCGCCGCACACTAATCAAGTTTGACCAACCCGTGGGGTGGGGATTATGGTCGTTCGGTAGTCAAGCTTGACTAGTGATCTCGACCGGCGAAGGAGTGGCTCAGTGGCCGACACGGCGATCACCGTCGTAGGAGCGCGCAAGAAGTACCGCAGCGGAAAAGACGTCAAACACGCACTGGACGGGCTCGACCTCACGGTCGCGCGCGGCACGGTGCACGGAGTGCTCGGGCCGAACGGCGCCGGCAAGACCACCCTGGTCCGCATCCTGTCCACACTGCTGCGCCCGGACGCGGGCCGGGTCGAGGTGGCCGGCCACGACGTGGTGCGGGAGGCGTACGAGGTGCGGGTGCGCATCGGTCTGCTCGGCCAGCACGCGGCCGTGGACGAGGAACTGAGCGGCTTCCAGAACCTGGAGATGTTCGGCCGCCTCTACCACCTCGGCGCCCGGCACGCGCGCGTGCGGGCCGGTGAACTCCTGGAGCGCTTCGGTCTCGCGGACACCGCCCGCAAGGCGGTCAAGCAGTACAGCGGCGGCATGCGGCGCCGCCTGGACCTCGCCGCGTCCCTGATCACCGAACCGGAGGTGCTGTTCCTCGACGAACCGACCACCGGCCTCGACCCGCGCGGCCGCGCCGAGGTGTGGGCGTCGGTCCGCTCCCTGACCGGCGGCGGTACGACGGTGCTGCTCACCACGCAGTACCTGGAGGAGGCCGGTCAACTGGCCGACCGTATCTCCGTCGTCGACCTCGGCCGGGTCGTCGCCGAGGGCACGACGGACGAGCTGAAGGCGCTGACCGGAGGCGACAGGATCGACGTCGTCCTGCGCGACGCGGGACAGCTGGGCACCGCCGTCGCGCTGCTGCCCGTACCCCAGGACGAGATCACCGTCGACGCCGACCGGCGGCTGCTCAGCGCACCGGTCACCGACCGGATGGCGGCGCTCGCCGCGGTCGTACGTGCGCTGGAGGAGGCCGGCGTCGAGGCCGAGGACGTGGCCCTGCGCCGCCCCACCCTTGACGAGGCGTTCCTGCACCTGACCGCCGACCGTACGAAGGAGGCCGCATGACCGCGCACGCCCTCACCGACTCCTGGACCATGACCCGCCGTGAACTCGCCCACTGGGCCCGGCAACCGGTCCAGGTCGCCGTCAACGTCGCCTTCCCGGTGATGCTGCTGGTGATGTTCGGCTACCTGATCGGCGGCGGGCGGGCCGTGACCGGCGAGTACATCGACTATCTCCTGCCCGGGATGCTCGCGCTCACCATGGCCTTCGGCCTGGAGGGCACGATGATCGCCGTCACCGAGGATCTCAACAAGGGGGTGATCGACCGCTTCCGGTCGATGCCCATGACCAACGGAGCGGTCCTGGTGGGCCGTTCGGTCGCGGACATGCTCCAGTCGGCGCTCGCCCTCGCCGTCCTCATCGGCGTGGGTCTCGCCCTGGGCTGGCGCGCGCACGGCGGGCCGGTGGCCTTCCTCGGCGGCGTCGGGCTGCTGCTGCTGTTCCGGTTCGCGATGCTGTGGATCGGCATCCACCTGGCGATGGTCGCCGGGAAACCGGAGCTGGTGCAGGCCGTGCAGATCCTCGTATGGCCGATCGGCTTCCTGTCCAACGCGATCGCCACACCGGAGGCCATGCCCGGCTGGCTCGGCACGGTCGTCCAGTGGAACCCGATGTCCCACACGGCGACGGCCGTGCGCGACCTGTTCGGCAGCCCCGGCGGTGAGCCCGGTCACCTCTGGGCGGCCATCGTCTGGCCCTTGGCGCTGCTCGCGCTCTTCTTCCCCCTCGCGGTACGGCGCTTCGGCCGCCTCAGCCGGTGAGGCGGCCGGTCGCGGCTTGCACCTAACGTGGCGTGAGGGCTCAGCGTGGAGGGCGTACCGAGAAAGGAGCGGAAGTGAGCTACTCAGTGGGACAGGTCGCCGGGTACGCCGGGGTCACGGTGCGCACCCTGCACCACTACGACGAGATCGGCCTGCTCTCCCCGAGCGGGCGCAGCCACGCGGGCCACCGGCGTTACAGCGACGCCGACCTCGACCGGCTGCAGCAGATCCTGTTCTACCGGGAGCTCGGCTTCCCGCTTGAAGAGGTCGCCGCCCTGCTCGACGACCCGGCCGCGGACCCGCGCGCGCACCTGCGCCGCCAGCACGAACTGCTGACCGCCCGGATCGAGAAGCTGCAGAAGATGGCGGCGGCCGTGGAGCACGCCATGGAGGCACGCAAGATGGGCATCAACCTCACTCCCGAGGAGAAGTTCGAGGTGTTCGGGGACCACGACCCGGACCAGTACGAGGACGAGGTGCGCGAGCGCTGGGGCACCACGGACGCCTACCGGCAGTCGCGCGAGCGCACCGCCTCCTACACCAAGGAGGACTGGAAGCGGGTCAACGAGGAGTTCGGCGCGCTCCACCTGCGCATGGCCGGCCTGATGGCCGCCGGCACCCCGGCCGACTCCGAGGCGGCCATGGACACCGCAGAGGAGCACCGCCAGTTCATCACGCGGTCGTACTACGAGTGCTCCCACGAGATGCACGGCTGCCTGGGCGAGATGTACGTCTCCGACCCGCGGTTCACGGCGACGTACGACAGGATCCGTCCCGGCCTCGCGGTCTATCTGCGGGACGCGATCAAGGCCAACGCGGCCCGTCGGGCGTCCTAGGATCCTGGCCCGGGAGCGGTGCTCCCGGGCCAGGACCACCGCTGTCGTGGAGCCGGACCGGCGCCGGGCGGACGCCCATGACCCCGCAGCTTTGCCGCAGTCCGCCCACAGTGCATCCTGGGGGACCCCGGTGGAACCGGGACCGGACACTTTCCGTTGATAGCTTTGTCCGGCCGTATTGGACGCCGTACTTCCCGACCCCTCAGGAGCCCGGAACCGTGACGACGCTTGCCCTCGGACCGAGCTGGCTGGATCCGAACTATCTACTGGACAGCTTCGGCATCTGGGGCCTGCTCCTCATCGTCTTCGCCGAATCGGGCCTGCTCATCGGCTTCTTCCTGCCGGGCGACTCGCTGCTGTTCACGGCCGGACTGCTGATCACGTCCAAGCAGCTGGACTTCCCGTTGTGGGCGGCCATCGTGCTGATCTGCATCGCCGCGATCCTCGGCGACCAGGCCGGTTACATGTTCGGCAAGAAGGTCGGCCCGGCGCTCTTCACCCGCCCCGACTCCCGCTTCTTCAAGCAGGAGAACGTGACCAAGGCCCACGACTTCTTCGAGAAGTACGGCCCGAAGTCCCTGGTCCTGGCCCGCTTCGTACCCATCGTGCGCACGTTCACGCCGATCATCGCGGGCGTCAGCGGCATGCGCTACCGCTCGTTCCTGCTCTGGAACGTCCTCGGCGGCATCCTGTGGGGCGCGGGTGTGACGATGCTCGGCGCCTGGCTGGGCAACATCGGCTTCGTCAAGCAGAACATCGAGGCGATCCTGATCCTGATCGTCCTCGTCTCGGTGCTGCCGATCATCATCGAGTTCTGGCGAGCCCGCGCGAACAAGAAGAAGAACCCGCCCGAGCAGCCCCAGGCCACGCAGTACCAGCAGCAGGTCCAGCAGCCCGTGATGGACGACGCCACGACGCAGCTCCGCCGCATCGAACCGGACCACCGCGACGACCAGGGCTACGGCGAGCAGTACAGCCAGCAGGGATACGGCCGGCAGGGATACGGCCAGCAGGGATACCAGCAGCCTCAGCAGCCGTACGCCGAGCAGTACCCGCAGCAGCCGTACCCGCAACAGCAGTACCCGCAGCAGCAGTACGGCGGCCAGGGCCAGCAGCAGTACCCGTACGACCCCTACCGGCAGGGCTGACGATTCCGAGGGGCGCGAGGAACTGCACGACGCCGTGGCCGCCGTCAGAATCCTCGCGTCCGCTTGGCCGCCCGCCGCCCACCGGTGGCAGCGCCCGGCAGCCGCAGGAACAACCGCGAGATCTCCGACCCCAGGTTGACCCCGATCGCGATGGCCATCGCCAGCGCCGCGGCCTTGGTCAGCGACCCCAGCCCGGAATCCACGTCGTTCCCCGCGATCGACAGCAGTCCGAAGTACGTCGCGGAACCCGGCAGCAGCGGCCCGATCGCGGCCGTCGTGTACGGCAGCGCGGACGCGTACCGGTACCGCGACAGCAACTGCCCGAAGAGCCCCACCAGCCCCGCGGCCGCCGCCGTGGAGGCGACCGGCGAGATTCCCCCGGCGTAGTGCATCGCGCCGTACACGACCCACGCGACGCCGCCGTTCAGGGTCACCGCTATCACCGTGGAGCGCTCCTGCTGCAACAGCACGGCGAAGGTCAGCGACAGCAGCATCGACGCGGCGATCTGCACCAGCGGCCGCTCGGCGATGTGGAGCGCCGCCTCGGGGTCGAACTGGGCGCCGAGCTGAACGCCGAAGTACAGCACCACGAGCACACCGGCGACGATGCCCACGAAGAAGTACATGACCTCCAGCAGGCGCGCCGCCGCGGTGATGTAGAAGCCGGTCAGGCCGTCCTGCACACCGGCCACCAGCGCCCGCCCGGGCAGCAGCGCGAACAGCCCACCGGTGATCACGGCGGACGCCTTCACATCCACGTGCAGCAGGTTGAGCGCGACCCCCATCGCGGCCGGCGGCATCGCGGCCACCGTGAACTGGTAGAACTCCGGCAGTCCGCGCCCCGCGCACAGCCAGGCCAGCCGGTCGCCGAGCATCGCGCCCAGCGCGGCCGCGACGAACACGATCAGGTCACCGCCGACGAGCACCGAGGCCGCACCGGCGAGCAGCCCGCTCGCGGAGGTCAGCACCCAGGTGGGATACGGGTGCCGGTTGCGCCGGATCTCCGCGAGACGCCGGTAGGCCTCCTCCAGGGAGAGGTGCGTCTCCGGGTCGCTGAGGTCGTCGACGAGCTGGTAGACCGCCGCGAGGCGGGTGTAGTCGGTACCCCGCCGGCGCACCGTCCGGGCCGCCGACACGGGGTCGTCGACGAGCGACGGCTGGTACGAGATCGACAGCAGGGTGAAGGTGACGGTCGGCTCGCAGCGGTCCAGGCCGTAGGAGCGGCAGACCGCGAACATCGCCGCCTCCACGTCCTCGGCGCCCTCGCCACCGGCCAGCAGCAGCTCACCGATACGCAAGGTCAGGTCGAGGACGCGCGGAACGGCCGGGCCGCCCTCCTCCTCGTGCTTCTGCACGGGCTCAGGGGCGGGCCGCTCGGCCACCGGCAGCCGCAGCATGGTGCGCATCCGGTCCTGCCAGGGCACGTCCTTGGTGAGCCGCACCACGGGGATCCCGCTCGCCGGCGTGAACGCGGCCGGCGCGCTGCGCGAGCTGTACGTCCTCGGCGGGCTGAACGCCGACCCCTCGGGCTCGGCGGCGGGCGGCGACAGGACGTCGAGCCCGTCCGGCAGCGCGAACTCGGATGTCGTCTCCGGCTCGGCAGGCGCCCTGGCGAGGTCCAGACCCTGGGGAATCGCGAACTCGGATGTGATTTCCGGGTCGAACGTGCCCCTGGCCTCGTCCGACTGCGGCTTGCGGTCCTCCGCCTCCGTCACCTTGGCAGCGCTCCCTGTACGACACACTCAACAGGCCTCAGTATGCGCACGGACAAGCGGACGGGCCGCACACGCACGCGTGCGGCCCGTCTACCCGGGATGCGCCGACTCAGTGACCGCCCTGTTCCTCGAAGCGCTTGTAGGAACGCTCGATCTCGGCCTCGGCCTCGGTCCGGCCGACCCAGTTGGCGCCCTCGACGGACTTGCCGGGCTCCAGGTCCTTGTACACCTCGAAGAAGTGCTGGATCTCCAGGCGGTCGAACTCGGACACGTGGTGGATGTCGCGCAGGTGCTCCACACGCGGGTCGTGAGCGGGCACGCACAGCAGCTTGTCGTCACCGCCGGCCTCGTCGGTCATCCGGAACATGCCGATCGCACGGCACTGGATGAGGCAGCCGGGGAACGTCGGCTCGTCCAGGATGACCAGGGCGTCCAGCGGGTCGCCGTCCTCGCCGAGGGTGTTCTCGACGAAGCCGTAGTCGGCCGGGTAGCTGGTCGACGTGAACAGGCGGCGGTCCAGGCGGATCCGACCGGTCTCGTGGTCCACCTCGTACTTGTTGCGCGAACCCTTCGGGATCTCGATCGTGACGTCGAACTCCACCGGTGGCTCCTCCATGATCAACACACAGTTCTGGTGGTTAAGTGTCCCTCACGCAGGAGTGTGATCGCGAAAGGGGCTGGTGGTCGTGCCCGAGCTGAGGCCTTGGCAGGCCGCGAGACCGCATGTGGCGCGGGTCGCGAACGCCGTACGTCCCCGTCTCGCCCGGGCCCGCGCGGCTGTAGCGCCCCGGGTCACCCGAGGGGCGCCGGCCACGAAACCGCAGGTCGGGAGGGCGGCGAGGGCGAATCCGTGGCCGTACACCGCGGTCGCCGCCACCGCGGGCCTGGTGCTGGCCGCCGGTGTGGTGACCGTCGCAGGGCCCTGGGACTCCTCAGGCCAGCGTACGGCGGAGCGGGACCGGGCCGCCGCCCAGGACGGAGCGGGTGGCGCAGATCACGGCCGCGGCTCCGGCATGGCGGGCGCGCCGAAGCCCGCGCCCAGCGCGGCCTCGGTCCTGACGGGCCTGGGCGGCGCCACGAACGCCGTCAGGTCGGCGCCGAACGGCCGGGCGCTCGCGGGCGTCCTGGACCCCCTGCTGGCCGATCCCGCGCTCGGCGACCGCCGTACCGCCGTGGTCGTCGACCTGACCACCGGCAAGCGGCTCTACGGCAGCGGCGCCGACGAGGCGCTCACGCCCGCCTCCACGACGAAGATCGCCACCGCGGTCGCCGCCCTCTCCGCGCTCGGCTCCGAGCATCGCCTGACCACCCGCACCGTCTACGAGCCCGACACCAAGGAGCTCGTCCTGGTCGGCGGCGGCGATCCCACCCTGACGGCCCGCGAGGACAGCGCCGGCCAGGCGAGCCTGCGCACCCTGGCCGCCAGGACCGCGGCCGCCCTGAAGGAGCGCAAGGTGCGGCAGGTGACGCTGTCGTACGACAAGACCCTGTACGCCGGGCCCGGACTTCACCCCATCGGGGTCAACGCCAACCTCGCCCCCGTCAGCCCCCTGATGGCCGACGAGGCCCGCGTCGACGACTCGTCCAGCGGGCCGGCGCAGCGGGTGCCGGACCCCGCGGCGCACGCCACCGGGCGGTTCGCCGAGTTCCTGAAGAAGCACGGCATCACGACCACGGCGCCCGGCCCGTCCAAGGCGACCGGGCGGGCCCAGCCCCTCGCCGAGGTCCAGTCACCACCGCTGTCCGCCCTGGTCGAGCGGATGATGACGGAGAGCGACAACGACATCGCCGAGGCCCTCGCCCGGCACACCGCCGTCGCCACCGGTCAGCGTGCCGACTTCGGCGGCGCCGGACGCGCTATCCAGGCCCAGCTGAAGAAGCTGGGCCTGCCGTTGCAGGGCGCCCGCTTCAAGGACGGCAGCGGCCTCGACCGCGAGGGCCGGCTCACCGCGAACCTGCTGTCCCGCCTGCTGCTGAAGGCCGCCGACCCGGCCCGCCCCGAGCTGCGCCCCGCCCTCACCGGACTGCCGGTGGCCCATTTCACCGGCACTCTGACCGACCGGTACGCCGGCGGTGCGGCCGGCATCGTCCGCGCCAAGACCGGCACCCTCCGTGGCGTGAACACCCTGGCCGGGACGGCCGTCACCCGGGACGGGCATGTCCTGGGCTTCGCGTTCCTGACGTCGGGGGGGTACGACGTGACGGCCGCCAGGACCGCCCTGGACCGGGCCGCGTCGGCGCTGACGACGACCCGCTGAGCCGGCGCTCCCGGGCCGGGGCACCGGCTCCACGGGCCGTCACGCCCTGCCCGAAGTGGTGCCGCTCACGTACCGTTGACGCATGACGAGCATCGGTGCTTCTTCCGGGATGGTCGACTGGAACCTCGCGGTGGCGACCGCGACCCGGCTCGTGCGGCCGGGCCCAGAAGTGAGCCGCGACGAGGCCCGGGCCGTCGTCGCGGAGCTTCGCCGGCACGCCAAGGCCTCGGAGGGGCACGTCCGGGGCTTCACCCGGATGGGCACCGAGGAGACCCACGACACCCCGGTCCTCGTGGTCGACCGCCCCGGCTGGGTCCGGGCCAACGTCGCCGGGTTCCGGGAACTGCTCAAGCCGCTGCTCGGGAAGATGCAGGAGCGGCGCGGCAACAGCCCGGGCGGCGCCGTCCTCGGTGCCGTCGGCGGCAAGGTCACCGGCGTGGAGCTCGGGATGCTGCTGTCCTTCCTGTCCTCCCGCGTCCTCGGCCAGTACGAGACCTTCGCCCCGGCCACCCGCGACCTCCCGGCCGGCGAGAACGGCGGCGGCAGGCTGCTGCTCGTGGCCCCGAACATCGTGCACGTCGAGCGTGAACTCGACGTGGACCCGCACGACTTCCGCCTGTGGGTGTGCCTGCACGAGGAGACCCACCGCACCCAGTTCTCCGCGGTGCCGTGGCTGCGCGACCACCTGCAGGGTGAGATCCAGTCGTTCCTGGCGGAGACCGACGTGGACCCCATGACCGTCCTCGAACGCATCCGCGAAGCCGCCCAGACGCTCGCCGGGGGCCGCCCGGAGGGCGAGGAGGACGACGGCGGCCGATCGCTGGTCGAGCTGGTGCAGACCCCCGCCCAGCGGGAGATCCTCGGCCGGCTCACCGCCGTCATGTCGCTCCTGGAGGGCCACGCCGACTTCGTGATGGACGGAGTCGGCCCGGACGTCGTACGGACCGTCGGGGAGATCCGCGAGAAGTTCCAGCAGCGGCGCGCCAAGGGCGCCTCCCGTCTCGACCTCGCCCTGCGCAAGCTGCTCGGCCTGGACGCCAAGCTCAGGCAGTACCGGGACGGCGAGCGCTTCGTACGAGCGGTGGTCGACGAGGCCGGCATGGACGGCTTCAACCGGATCTGGACCTCCCCCAACACCCTCCCCACCAAGTCGGAGATCGCCAAACCGGCGGACTGGATCACACGGGTGCACCGCAGGAGTGCCACATGAACCTGGGGTGAGACGTGGTGAACCGGATCCGGCCGACGGCAGGCGAACGCCCCTTCAATCACCCGTCCGAGGGACCGTGAGCCATGGGTAGGCGTGCAATGCTCGGGGAACGGCCCGGTTCTGTCACCATCTATACACTCTGAGTGACCTGGCTCGGGCTCACCCCCCCCCGAAAAAACTTCATGAAGGGAACCGGACAATGGGTCCCCATCCTGCGGTCGCGGCGATACGCCTGGCGGTCCGCCGCGTCCTCCACGACATCCTCAACGAGTACAACTGCACCGCCCACGCCGCCGATCCCCACGAGCGTCCCCCCTCGCCGCTCGTGCTCGTGGCGTGCTCCGGCGGCGCCGACTCCATGGCGCTCGCCTCCGCGCTCGCCTTCGAGGCCCCCAAACTCGGCATGCGCGCGGGCGGCGTCACCGTCGACCACGGCCTGCAACCCGGCTCCGACCTGCGCGCCGAGGAGGTCGTGCTGCGGCTGCGCGAGCTCGGCCTGGAACCGGTCGAGGCCACCGCCGTCCACGTCGGCCGCGACGGCGGCCCCGAAGCCGCCGCCCGGGACGCCCGGTACGCCGCCCTCGACGCCGCCGCCGCACGCCACCGTGCCGCCGCGATCCTGCTCGGCCACACCCGCGACGACCAGGCGGAAACCGTCCTGCTCGGCCTCGCCCGTGGCTCCGGCATCCGCTCCCTGTCCGGAATGGCCGCGGTCTCGGGGGCCGACGGCCGTTACCGGCGTCCCTTCCTCCAGCTCGACCGGCAGACAGCCCGCAAGGCCTGCATGGTCCAGTCCCTGCCGGTCTGGGACGACCCGCACAACGCGGACCCGGCGTACACCAGATCGCGGCTGCGGCACGAGGGGCTGCCCGCGCTGGAGAAGGCGCTCGGCAAAGGCGTCGTCGAGGCACTCGCCCGCACGGCCCAGCTCTCCCGCGACGACGCCGACGCCCTCGACACATGGGCCAGCCAGGCCGAGGTCTCCGTCCGCGACGCCGCCGGTGGCCTCGAGTGCGCCAAGCTCTACGCCCTGCCGCCCGCGGTGCGCCGCCGGATCCTGCGCCGGGCCGCCATCGAGGCAGGTGCGCCGGCCGGTTCGCTGTTCGCCCGTCACATCGAGGAAGTCGACCGCCTGATCACCGGCTGGCGCGGTCAGCGAGCCATCAACCTGCCGGGCAAAGTCGTCGTCCAGCGCCAGGGTGGCAGACTGGTGATTCGGCAAGGCTGAATCCGGGACGCTCCCACCGGACCGTGCACACGGTCCCACGAAAGCCGCACACGCGGCCGGGACGTCCGGAGACGGCCGGTGGGACGACCGAAAGTGATGCGGGTGGACGCGAAAGACATGGGTGCCGACCTCCAGCAGGTGCTCATCACCAAGGAAGAGATCGACGCGAAGCTGGCCGAGCTGGCCGCGAAGATCGACGCGGAGTACGCGGGCAAGGACCTGCTGATCGTCGGAGTGCTCAAGGGCGCGGTGATGGTCATGGCCGACCTCGCCCGGGCGCTGTCCACCCCGCTCACCATGGACTGGATGGCGGTGTCGTCCTACGGCGCGGGCACCCAGTCCTCCGGTGTGGTGCGGATCCTCAAGGACCTCGACACCGACATCAAGGGCAGGCACGTCCTCATCGTCGAGGACATCATCGACTCCGGCCTGACCCTCTCCTGGCTGATCTCCAACCTCGGCTCCCGCGAGCCCGCCTCCCTGAAGGTGTGCACGCTGCTGCGCAAGCCGGAGGCCGCCAAGGTCGCCATCGACGTGGAGTGGGTCGGCTTCGACATCCCCAACGAGTTCGTCGTGGGCTACGGCCTCGACTACGCCGAGAAGTACCGCAACCTCCCGTTCGTCGGTACGCTCGCGCCCCACGTCTACGGCGGCTGAGCCAGTTGGCCCAAGCCTTGTAGGACGATCGGGAACCCCGGCGGGTTTCGCGCCGTTGGAGCATGCAGACGGGTTCGCCAGCTCTCCCGTGCGGCTTCGGGCACCATTGCTGGGGTACCGTCAGAAGAACTGTCTTATCAAACTCACTATGGCAGGAGGGACGGGGCGGCACCGCTCCGTATGGATGGACGTGAAGCGATACTTCCGTGGGCCGGTCATGTGGATCGTGCTGGCCGTCCTTGCCGTGGTCGTGTTGATGCAGGTCGTCGGCTCGTCCGGGGGCTACAAGACGGTGGACACCGGCCAGGTCGTCCAGGCGATCAATGACAACAGGGTCGAAGCTGCCAAGCTGACCACCGGCGACGAGCAGACCATCAAGGTCACGCTCAAGGACGGCCAGAAGATCGAGGACAGCTCCAAGATCCAGGCCAGCTACATCGGCGACCAGGGCGCCAACCTCGCCAGCACCCTGCAGGACAAGTACCAGAACAAGCAGATCCCGGACGGTTACACGGTCTCGCCGACCAAGCAGAACGCGTTCGTCAGCATCCTGCTGTCTCTGCTGCCCTTCGTCCTCATCGTGGTCGTCTTCCTGTTCCTGATGAACCAGATGCAGGGCGGCGGCAGCCGGGTGATGAACTTCGGCAAGTCGAAGGCCAAGCTCATCACCAAGGACACACCCAAGACGACGTTCTCGGACGTCGCCGGTTCGGACGAGGCCGTCGAGGAACTCCAGGAGATCAAGGAGTTCCTGCAGGAGCCGGCCAAGTTCCAGGCCGTCGGCGCCAAGATCCCCAAGGGCGTGCTGCTGTACGGCCCGCCCGGCACCGGCAAGACGCTGCTCGCGCGTGCCGTCGCCGGCGAGGCGGGCGTGCCCTTCTACTCGATCTCCGGCTCCGACTTCGTCGAGATGTTCGTCGGTGTCGGCGCCTCCCGAGTCCGCGACCTGTTCGAGCAGGCCAAGGCGAACGCCCCGGCGATCGTCTTCGTCGACGAGATCGACGCGGTCGGCCGCCACCGCGGCGCCGGCCTCGGCGGCGGTCACGACGAGCGCGAGCAGACGCTGAACCAGCTGCTCGTCGAGATGGACGGCTTCGACGTCAAGGGCGGCGTGATCCTCATCGCCGCGACGAACCGGCCGGACATCCTCGACCCGGCGCTGCTGCGCCCCGGCCGCTTCGACCGGCAGATCGCCGTCGACCGCCCGGACATGCAGGGCCGGCTGGAGATCCTCAAGGTTCACCAGAAGGGCAAGCCGGTCGCTCCGGACGTCGACCTCTCGGCGGTCGCCCGCCGTACGCCCGGCATGACCGGCGCCGACCTGGCGAACGTGCTGAACGAGGCCGCCCTGCTGACGGCCCGCAGTGACCAGAAGCTGGTCGACAACAAGATGCTCGACGAGGCCATCGACCGCGTCGTGGCGGGCCCGCAGAAGCGGACCCGGATCATGTCGGACAAGGAGAAGAAGATCACCGCGTACCACGAGGGCGGACACGCCCTGGTCGCGGCGGCCTCGCCGAACTCCGACCCGGTCCACAAGATCACGATCCTGTCCCGCGGCCGCGCCCTCGGCTACACGATGGTGCTGCCGGACGAGGACAAGTACTCGACCACGCGCAACGAGATGCTCGACCAGCTTGCCTACATGCTGGGCGGCCGCGCGGCCGAGGAACTGGTCTTCCACGACCCGACCACCGGTGCCGCCAACGACATCGAGAAGGCCACCAACCTGGCCCGCGCGATGGTCACGCAGTACGGCATGACGGAGCGTCTGGGCGCGATCAAGTTCGGCGGCGACAACAGCGAGCCGTTCCTCGGCCGTGAGATGGCTCACCAGCGCGACTACTCCGAGGAGGTCGCCGCGCTCGTCGACGAAGAGGTCAAGAAGCTCATCGAGACCGCGCACAACGAGGCGTGGGAGATCCTGGTCGAGAACCGCGACGTCCTCGACAACCTGGTCCTGGCGCTCCTGGAGAAGGAGACCCTGGGCAAGGAGGAGATCGCCGAGATCTTCGCCCCGATCGTCAAGCGGCCGCCGCGTCCCGCGTGGACGGGCTCCTCCCGCCGTACGCCGTCGACCCGTCCGCCCGTGCTCTCCCCGAAGGAGCTCGCACTGACGAACGGCGCCAACGGCGCGACGGCGGCGATCACCGCGAAGAGCACGGCTGCGGAGCCCGCCCCGGCGGCCGAGCCGGCCGCCCCGGAGGACCGCCCCGAAGCCTGAGCCCAGGGCCGCTTCCCGCGGCCCCGCAGGCCCGGAATGGATGCCGCGCCACCCAGGTTCTAGCCTGGGTGGCGCGGCATCGACGTATGCGCGCAGACGTGATGCGCACAGAGGGGACGCGTTCTTCGTACGCGTCAGGCACAGGAACGAGGCACCACATGACCGACCCGGTGACGCTGGACGGCGAGGGCACGATCGGCGAGTTCGACGAGAAGCGCGCCGAGAACGCCGTACGCGAACTCCTGATCGCGGTCGGGGAGGACCCGGACCGCGAGGGCCTGAGGGAGACTCCGGCGCGGGTGGCGCGGGCGTACAAGGAGATATTCGCGGGGCTGTGGCAGCAGCCCGAGGACGTGCTGACGACGACGTTCGACATCGGGCACGACGAAATGGTGCTCGTGAAGGACATCGAGGTGTACTCGACCTGTGAGCATCACCTGGTCCCGTTCCGGGGCGTGGCTCACGTCGGATACATCCCGGCCACCACCGGCAAGATCACCGGGCTGTCGAAGCTGGCGCGGCTGGTGGACGTCTACGCCCGACGTCCGCAGGTGCAGGAACGACTCACCACGCAGATCGCCGACTCCCTGATGGAGATACTGGAGCCGCGGGGCGTGATCGTGGTCGTGGAGTGCGAGCACATGTGCATGTCGATGCGGGGCATCCGCAAGCCCGGCGCCAAGACCATCACGTCTGCGGTCCGGGGTCAGCTGCGGGATGCGGCGACGCGGAACGAGGCGATGAGCCTGATCATGGCTCACTGACGCGGCCGCCGGCCGCGCGGTCTCACGCGGCCGGAGCGGTGCCCGTGCCGTTGTGTTCGTCGTCCTCCGGGAGTTTGCAGACCTTCTCCAGGAAGATGGCGGCCGCTATGACGGCGATGCCCGCGACGACCGAGCAGCCGGCGTAGATGGCCTGGTCGCGGCGGGCCGGGATGTCCAGCGACTCCAGCAGGAAGACGCCCGTGCCGCCGTACATGCCGGCGACCAGGGCGGCCACCAGGGCGCTGGCCTGGCCGAAGACGACGGCGCGGGCCGCCATCAGCGGGTCCACGCCCTTGGCGCCGGGACGGCGCTCGCGCTGGGCCCGCAACCGGGCGCGCAGCGACAGTGCCGTGGCGAGCAGCACCGCGGCGATCAGGGCCAGGACGACGGGGGCGGCGAGGGGGACGCTCGGGAGCGTACCGATCGAGTTCCACAGGCGGGCGCCCGCCCAGGACAGGATGCCGGCCACGACGAAGACTCCCGCCAGCACCCTGATGCGCAGCTCTCTCACGGTGTCCCTTCGGTTCCCCGGATCCCCGGACTGTGGTCGTCTCGACCTTAACGACTACTCGGGCAGCCGGAGTTCCAGGTCCCCGCGGGCGGCCACCCCGTCGTGGGTGACCGTGCCGAGCAATTCGGCGACGGCGCCGCGGCCGGGCAGCTGGGCGTCGGGGTCCACGTCGTGCCAGGGCGCGAGGACGAAGGCGCGTTCGTGGGCGCGCGGGTGGGGGAGGGTGAGCGCGGGGTCGTCGGAGACGACATCGGCGTACGACACGATGTCGACGTCGAGCGTGCGCGGGCCCCAGCGCTCGTCGCGGATCCGGTGGAAGGCCTCCTCGACCGCGTGCGCCCGCTCCAGGAGCGAGGACGGGGGCAGGGTGGTCTTCAGGACCACGACGGCGTTGAAGTACGCGGGCTGGGTGCCGGGCTGGACGCCCCACGGCTCGGTCTCGTAGACGGGGGAGACGGCCTTGATCCGGACACCCGGGGTGTCCTCCAGGGCGTCGATGGCGCCCTGGAGGGTCTCCAGGCGGTTGCCGAGGTTCGAGCCGATCGAGATCACGGCACGTTTGGGGTTGTGCAGGGTGGTGTCGGCGGCGTCGACCCTCTCGACGACGGAGGCGGGTACCGGCTGTACGGTCGGGTCGCTGTGACCCTCGGTGAACGAGGCAGTCATACTCGGCTCCGGATGATGGTGACGGTCACGTCGTCGAAGGGGACGGTGATCGGTGCGTCCGGTTTGTGGACGCTGACCTCGACCTCCTGAACCCCCTCGTGCTTCAGACAGGCCTGGGCGATGCGCTCGGCGAGCGTCTCGATGAGGTTGACGGGCTCGCCCTCGACGACGGCCACGACCTCCTCCGCCACGATGCCGTAGTGCACGGTCTTCGCCAGGTCGTCGTCGGCCGCGGCCGGCCGGGTGTCCAGGCCGAGGACGAGGTCCACGATGAAGGTCTGGCCCTCCTCGCGCTCCCGGGGGAACACACCGTGGTGCCCGCGGGCCTTCAAGCCGCGCAGCGCGACACGATCCACGCGAATCACTCCTGCAATCGTCGGGTGCGACCGGTCCGTTCCGTGTGCGGGCGGCAGACCGGCCTCGAACGAATCTACCTGCGGACACCGACACCCCCCGGACACGGGGCCAGGGGCCACGGCGGGGGCCGGGAGGTTTCATCGTGTGTTTCCCCTGGGGAATCCGGCGGCTCACGGGTTGGTAGCCGCCCATACCCCCGGGTTCGTGATTCCAACCACTCCTTGGTTCCTTCGGGCCCTGTCCGGCCCTCTGTGCCCCTCCACCGGGCGCCTACCCACTCAGGCGGTTGACTCGTCGTCCTCGTCCTCGGCGCTTTCGGTCAGAACGGGGGAGGCGTGGTGCGACCAGAGCTTCCAGCCGTCGGGTGTGCGCCGGAACACGTTGGTGGCGACCACCAGCTGGCCGACGAGGGGCCCCGGGCCGTCGCCGTCCTCCGGGGCGGGGCCGCCGCTGAGGATGTTCTCCGTGCAGCTCACCAGGGCGGTGTCGCCGGTGACGGAGACGTGCACGTCGGTGAGGAAGAACTGGATGTACTCGGTGTTCGCCATGATCAGGGCGTACGACCGCAGGACCTCGCCGCGGCCGGTGAGCACCGGCCAGCCGGGGTGCACGCAGCAGACCACGCCGCTGTCCGCCGGGTCGTGGTAGCTCTCGTCGACGCCCAGGTCGGAGGGGGTGAGCCAGAGCGTCGACAGCTCCTCGAAGTCGCCCCGCTCCAGGGTCTCGTAGAAAGCGGTGTTGGCGAGTTCGACCTCTTCGACATCGGTGTGGGGGGCGGTCACCGGGCTCCTTCCACGGCGCGTGCGACGCGTACGGCGTCCGCGGTGGCACGGACCTCGTGGACGCGCACGGCCCAGGCGCCGACGTGCGCCGCCAGCGCGGAGACGGCGGCCGTGGCGGCGTCGCGCTCCCGCGCCGGGGGCGGGGCGCCCTCCGGTCCCGCCAGCACGCGGCCGAGGAAGCGCTTGCGGGAGGCCGCGACGAGCAGGGGGTGGCCGAGGGCCCGCAGGCGGTCGAGGTGGGCGAGCAGGGTGAGGTCGTGCCCGGCGTCCTTGGAGAAGCCGAGGCCGGGGTCGATCACGATCCGGTCGGGGGCGACGCCGCCCTCCAGAACGGCCTCCACGCGCGCGTGCAGCTCGTCGGTGACCTCGGTGACGACGTCGTCGTACACGCCCCTGACATTGCCGCCCTCCAGGAAGCCGCGCCAGTGCATGACGACGAAGGGGGCGCCGGTGCGCGCCACCACCGGGATCATCGCGGGGTCGGCGAGGCCGCCGCTGACGTCGTTGACAAGGGCGGCGCCGGCGGCGAGGGCCTGTTCGGCGACGGACGCGCGCATGGTGTCGACGGAGACGACGACGCCCTCGGAGGCGAGGCCGCGGACGACGGGGACCACGCGGCGGAGCTCCTCGGCCTCGTCGACCCGGGCGGCGCCGGGGCGGGTGGACTCACCGCCGACGTCCACGAGGTCGGCACCCTCGGTGACGAGGTCGAGGCCGTGCTTGACGGCGGCGGTGGTGTCGAACCAGCGGCCGCCGTCGGAGAAGGAGTCGGGGGTGACGTTCACGACTCCCATGACCGCGCAGCGGTCCCATTCCGGAAGGCCCGCGATGCGCCCGCGCCCGCTGTGATTGCTCATACGTTCAGCGTAGGCCCAGGGTAGGGCCGGGCTCCTCACCTGGGCGGCCTTGACCGGGGCAGCGGCCGGGGCGGTGCGGCCCGGGCGGTGCCCCGGGGATGGAGGGCTTGAGCCGTGGTCCGGGGGTGGGGACCCGAGCGGCGGCCCCCGGGTGGACGGGCGGGGCCGCCGCTCGGGCCGGTCCGGGTCAGGCCGGGCGTGCGTGGCGCTCCGCGACGGCGTGCGCTCGGGCCGGTCCGGGTCAGGCCGGGAGTGCGTGGCGCTCCGCGACGGCGTGCGCTCGGGCCGGTCCGGGTCAGGCCGGGCGTGCGTGGAGCTCCGCGACGGCGTGCGTGCAGGGGCGCGCGGCGGGCGCCGGGCGCCTGAGGGGGGCGGTGCGGCAGGGCGCGGCCGAGGTTGAGGAAGCCCTCGGTCTGGAGGGCGGCCAGAGCGATGCGTGGCAGGTCGCCGGAGGCGCGGTAGACGGCGACCTGCCGGGCACCGGGCCGGCGCCGATCTTCTCGCCGCGGGCGAGTTGCGGAGCGGAACATCGCGAGTTCAGTGACACGCGTGCGGTGCCGAGCCTGGGCGCGGCGCGCAGCGCGGCCATGATCAGCAGCTCGTTCATGCCCGGATCGGCCGAGCGGTCCCGGCGCATCAGGTCCAGGGAGACCCCGTCCGCGCCCAGGGGAAGAGGTGCAGGACCGCCTTCAGATCGCCGTACGGCCCCGGTTCGCCGTCCGCCTTGTGGGCGGTGGCCACGAGGCGGTCGCCGTCGGTGGGGTCGCCGAGGCGGCCCAGTGCCATGGAGAAGGCAGCTCGCCGTCGGTACCGCGCCAGGCGCCGGCGGCGCGGCGGATCCGCTCCAGTTCGGCCTCGCCCAGGTCACGGACGTGTCGTACCCGGGTTTGGTGACCGGCACGTTCGATGCGCTTGACCATCTGCCGCTCGTTGCGCATCGCGCGGCCGGCGAGGGAGAAATCCGCGACCACCACCACCGCCTCGTCGTCGCCCGGTTCGAGGGCGTCGAGGCCGGTCTCGCGGGTCCACACCTCGCCGCCCGTCTCGGAACAGCCCATGACGGCGGGCGTCCACGCATGCGCGCGTGCCTCGTCCATGAACCGCTCGATGGCGCCGGGCCAGGCCTCCACGTCACCTATGGGATCCCCGCTGGCGAGCATCACCCCGGAGACCACGCGGTACGTCACCGCCGCCTTGCCGCTGGGGGAGAAGACCACGGCCTTGTCGCGGCGCAGCGCGAAGTGGCCGAGCGAGTCCCGGCCGCCGTGCCGCTCCAGCAGGGCGCGCAGCCGGACCTCGTCGTCCTCGGTCAGCCGAGCCGCCGCGTGCTCGGGGCGCAGCGCGAGGTAGATCGTGGTGACGGCGGTGAGCAGGCCCAGGGCGCCCAGGGAGACGCCGACCGTCCAGGAGGCGGTGCCCTGGTAGGCGACCGGGCCCTCGAAGCCGAACATGCCGTACAGGACATGGGTGATGCGGTCCGCGAGGGAGGGGTCGCCGACCAGACTGTGCGGGTGGGCGCTGACGACGACCAGCCCCAGGGCGAGCGAACCGGCCCCCATGAGCACGAAGTTGGCCAGCGCCCGCCACCGGCTGCGCGGGTCGGGCAGGGACGCGAACCGGTCGCGGTGGCGCAGCAGCGGCGCGAGCAGCGCGAGCGAGACGAGCACGCCGGCCAGGGAGGGCCCGTACGTGAACTGCGCGACCGCCCCGGCCGGCAGCAGCGCCACGGCGGCCCGCCAGGCCCGGCGCTTGCCACGCTTGAGGCCGTGGGCGAGCAGCAGCAACAGCACGCCGGCGCTGAGCGAGAGCGCGGCGGCGAAGGGGCCGAGCGCGCCGGGCAGCACCTCGGCCGGCGCGTGCATGCGGCTGTGCCGGAAGCGTGGGAAGACGCCCGCGGCGATGTCCACGACGCCCACGAGGGCACAGGCCCTGCCGACGAGAAGGGGAACGGACTCGGGGCGCGGCCCGCGCAGGCGCCGGCGCCACGGCATTTCCCCCTCTCCCCCCTCTTCCCCCTCTTCCCCCTCTTCCCTGACTTCTCTGACAGACATCGCATCCCGTAGTTCTGCGCGAGAGTTGGCATCCGGTGCTGATTCGGGCATCCGGCGACATTGCGCCCTCTAGGACGGTGGCACGCAGGGGGAGGTTCACTCCGCTTCGCAAAGCCGTTTCCAAGGCCACGGGGTTGCTGTGTTCCGGGGCACGAGGTGGGGTTGATCCGTACCGTGGGGGTGGGTTGATCCCGGGCCGTGAGGTCGGGTTGATCCCGGGTCATGGGGTCGCGTTGCCCCGGAGGCCGGGTGTGGCGCCGTTTCAAGGCCATCCGGTGGCCGTGTTTTTACCGCCGGGGACACCACGATTCGCCTACGCGCGGTAAGTTTCTGGCCATGCCACGTGGACGTCATCGCCATTCACCGCCCCTGCACAGGCTGCTGCCTCCGTCGGCGATCGCAGGCGTCTCGGTCGTCTGCGCCCTCGGCCCATGGGTCTTCACGGAGCCGGCGCTGCTCCGTGGGCTGGCGGCCGCCGCCGCGGTGACGGCTGCCGCCGGTGCGGTCGTCATGCGCCGTTGGGACATCCAGGCCGGCAAGCAGGTGGCCGACCTCACGCGCGCGCGTGCGAGCGACGAGTGGCGGCACGAGGAACGCGTCGCCGAACTGGAGACCGATCTCGAGGAGTCGCGCGAACTGCGCGGCAAGCTCGAACAGCGCCTGAGGGCCAAGCGTGCCGAACTCGCGGGGCTGCGCAACGAGCACGCGGCACTGCTGCGCCGTTACGCCACCGCCGAGACCGAGCGCGCGAGCGCCCTGGAGGGCCGCCGCCGGCTGGAGATCGAGGCCACCGCACCCGCGCGTGCGCTGCCGCCCGCGCCGGTCGCGGAGGAGGCCGCCGCAATCGCCCCCGAGGCCGACGGGACCGACGCGACCGCTACCAGGACCGACGGCCTCGCCGACGGGACCGCGGACTCCGCCGGGGACAGCGCCCCGGACGTGGCCGCACAGGAGGAGCCCGAGGCCCCGAAGCTGTTTTCCCCGGAGGGCTCCCGGCTGTTCCTGCGGGCGCAGGCCGCGCTGGTCCGCTTCGACGCCGACCGGGAGGCCGGGCCCGGACAGGACCCGGCTGACGGGACGGAGGCGCCCGCGGAGCAGCCCGTGCCGGCCGACGCCGAGCGCGGTGCCGGGACGGAGGCCGCTCAGGAGGACGAGGCGCGGGGGAAGACCGAGGCGGCCGACGTGCACGAGCACGCGGCCGCCACCACCGGCCGGACCACCGTGCGGCAGCCGTCCGGGCACTACACCGTGCCCACCGCGGTGGCCGTCGTGCCTGCGCAGGCGACGGTGCGCCGTCCCAGGGCCGAGGGCGGCTTCGACTTCTTCGGCACGAAGGCGAAGGGGGAGGCGAGCGCCGCCCTGGAGGCCGTGCAGAACGAGGACCTCGCCGACGTGGTCGGCCAGGAGGCGCTCGAACTGCACAAGGCGGACTCGGAGGCGGAGTTCAAGCCCGTCACCGCGCAGTCGCGCGGCGTCGGCCAGGTGATCGACCTGACGGCGCACGACGAGACCGAGCAGATCGACGTCCAGGGGCTGCGCAGCGCGGCTTCCTGACTCCGCTCACCGCAAGCCACGTCCGAACGGCACTTTCCGGACGGTTTCCCCGAACGCCGTGCCGGGCGCATCAGCGCCGGGCACGGCGTTTCCGTGTCGTGGGGGCCCCGGCGTTCACCTCGCGCGGCGCCCGGTGTTCTCACGCCATCCAGCGGTCCGGCCGGGCGTCCCTGCGTCCCGTCCGGGACCGCTCGGCCTGGGCACGCAGCAGGTCCGTGGCCTCCCCGGCGTCCCTCAGCCGGGCTGTGACGGTCTTGTTGGCGCCGGTGTCCACGTGGACGTCCGCGAGCCGCCAGAGCCGCATCCAGGGCCCTTGCTCCTGCCGGACGCTCTGCACCTTGGCGTGCGGGACGAGCGCGAGGCTGCGCCGGAGCAGTCCGTGCCGGGCGACGAAGACGGTGTCCGTGACGGTGAAGCCGTAGCCCCGCCACCACAGCGGCACGCAGCGGCCCGCCCGCCGCGGCGCGCGGGACAGGGACGCGGCGGCCGGTACGGTCACGCCGGGCAGCACGCGCGTGACGAGGGACTCCGCGATCTCGCGCGGGGCGACCGGCAGCAGTACGGAGTTGGACGAGCCCGCCACGTCCAGCTCCACCCGCACCCAGCCGCGCCGCCGCCACAGCAGCGGCTCCACGATCCGCACGGTCTGCACCCGGCCGGGCGGCACCGTCTCGTGCGCGCGGTCCAGGAGCCCGCGGTCGATCCGGATGCCGTCCGGCGACTCGGCGACCGTCCAGTCGTACTCGGCGACGAACCTCCCCACGCTGCTCGCGCCGGCGGCGCCGACCAACGGCACCGCGGTCGCGACCACCGTCCACAGGTTGTGGGTGAAAAGCCACAGCACGGTCGGTACGACGACCGCGCCGGCCAGCGTGGCCCAGGTCGCGCCGGTCAGCAGCAGCGAGACGGCGAGCACGCCCGCCGGTACGTTCAGCAGCCGCTGCTCCGGCGCCTCGCCCACCTCGTGCGCCGTGTCGGGCGCGAAACCGGCGGCACGCGCGAGGAGTTCGGCCCGCAACGCGCGCGCGTCCGCCTCACCGAGGTAGGCGAGTTCGTCCTTCTTGTCGGTGCCTATGACGTCGAGTCTGAGTTTCGCGACGCCCGCCACGCGCGCGAGGAGCGGCCTCGTGACGTCGACGGCCTGGATGCGCTCCAGGCGGATGTGCGCGGTGCGCCGGAACAGCAGTCCGGTGCGGATGCGCAGTTCCGTCCCGGTCACCGCGAAGTGCGTGAACCACCAGCTGAGGAAGCCGTAGAGCGCGGCGGCCGGTACGAGCACGGCGAGGGCGATCAGGATCGTGGTCGTCGTCAGCCGGCTCAGCTGGCGGTGCGCGCCGTCCGGGTCGTGCAGCGCCCACCCGATGAGCACGGCGACCGGTGCCCATGCCCGCCGGAACGGCGTGACCGGGTGCAGCCGGCGCTCGGTCACCGTCACCTCGCCGCGTACCTCGTCGTCGGTGCCCGGCGTCGTCACAGCCCCGCCGATCGTGCCTCGCCCAGCTCGGTGAGCCGGTCGCGCAGCCGTTCCGCCTCGGCCGGGTCGAGGCCGGGGATGGTCGCGTCGGTCGCCGCAGCGGCCGTGTGGAGCTGGACGCTGGCCAGCCCGAAGTGCCGCTCGACAGGCCCGGAGGTCACCTCGACCAGCTGCATCCGGCCGTACGGCACCACCGTCACGGTGTGCCACAGCACGCCCCGGCTGATCAGCAGGTCGTCGGCGCGCTCGGCGTACCGCCAGGAGCGCCAGTTGCGGGCGATCAGATCCCAGCCCCACACAGTCAGCGCCAGCGGCAGCAGCGCGAACGCGGCCCACGCGGGACCGGCCAGCAGCCCCGGCAGCAGACCCGTGGCCAGTGTCAGCAGCCCCAGCCACACCACCAGCAACAACCGGCGCATACGCAGCAGGCCGGGCGGCAGCGCGGTCCAGGCCGGTTCGGCCTCCGCCGTCACCACCTGCCCGGCGCCCGTCACCACCTGCCCGGCGCCTGTCGCCCCGCCGTCCGCCGGGCCTGTCGCCCCGCCGTCCGCCGGGCCTGTCGCCCCGCCGTCCGCCGGGCCTGTCGCCCCGCCGTCCGCCGGGCCTGTCGCCCCGCCGTCCGCCTGACCTGCCGTTCCGCCGCCCTGAGGGCTCCCCGTCTCCATATGGCCAGCCTACGTACGACAGACTGTGTCCATGACTCCCCCTACGGAGACCACGGTCGGAATCGGCGGCGCCGCGGAGAGCACCGACATGGTGCTCAACATCGGCCCCCAGCATCCGTCCACGCACGGCGTGCTGCGCCTGCGGCTGCTCCTCGACGGTGAGCGCATCACGAGCGCGGAGCCGGTGGTGGGCTATATGCACCGGGGTGCGGAGAAACTGTTCGAGGCGCGCGACTACCGCCAGATCATCATGCTCGCCAACCGCCACGACTGGCTGTCGGCCTTCTCCAACGAGCTGGGCGTCGTCCTCGCCGTGGAGCGCATGCTCGGCATGGAGGTGCCCGCGCGCGCGGTGTGGACGCGCACGCTGCTCGCGGAGCTCAACCGGGTGCTGAACCACCTGATGTTCCTGGGCTCGTACCCGCTGGAGCTGGGCGGGATCACGCCGGTCTTCTACGCGTTCCGGGAGCGCGAGGTCCTGCAGAACGTCATGGAGGAGGTCTCCGGCGGGCGGATGCACTACATGTTCAACCGCGTCGGCGGCCTCAAGGAGGACGTGCCGGCCGGCTGGACCGCACGCGCGCGTGCCGCGGTCGCGGGAGTGCGCTCGCGCATGGACCGGTTCGACGACCTGGTGCTCGGCAACGAGATCTTCCGGGGCCGCACCCGGGACGTGGGGAACCTCGCCCCGGAGGCCGTGCACGCGTACGGCGTGAGCGGCCCGATCGCGCGTGCCTCGGGCGTCGACTTCGACCTGCGCCGCGACGAGCCGTACCTGGCCTACGGGGACCTTCAGGACACCCTCGAGGTCGTGACCCGCTCCGAGGGCGACTGTCTGGCCCGTTTCGAGTGCCTGCTGGAACAGACGCACAACGCGCTCGACCTGGCGGACGCCTGCCTCGACCGGATCGCCGAGCTGCCGCCGGGGCCGATCAACCAGAGGCTTCCCAAGGTGCTGAAGGCGCCCGAGGGGCACACGTACGCGTGGACCGAGAACCCGCTCGGCATCAACGGCTACTACCTCGTCAGCAAGGGCGACAAGACGCCGTACCGGCTCAAGCTGCGCTCGGCCTCGTACAACAACATCCAGGTGCTGACCGAGCTGCTGCCGGGGACCCTGGTGGCGGACATGGTGGCGATCCTGGGGTCGATGTTCTTCGTGGTGGGGGACATCGACAAGTAGCCCGCGCGCGGGCAGGGTCAGCCGGAGAGCGGGTCGGGGACGCCGACCGGCTGCACGAGCCACCCGAAGTCGCCCAGCCCGCCCGGCGCCGTCAGCTCGGCCGCCTCACCGGCGCTCGTGAGGGCCCGCACGTAGGCCGCGGGGTCGGTGGTGGCGAGGGCGAGTGGGGGGCGCGCGCCCACGACACCCAGGGCGCGCAGGGCGTCGCGCTGGGGCAGCGTGCGCCCCCCGGGGAGCGTGCACGCGTCCAGGGCCACGTGCGCCGTGATGTCGCAGGTGCCGTCCGGCACGGGCGGCGTCTCACGCCCCTCCCGGAAGCCGGTGAGCGTGCCGAAGGGCGGGCGCGCGTCCGCCGTGTGCGCGTAGTCCACGGCGACCGCCAGCCCTTGCCCGACGCGCCCCACGGCCGACGCCCACGCCTCGTCCCTCGGCAGCCCGATCTCCGCCCGCATACCTTCCTCGGCCGCTCCCGGCCACCACCGCGCCAGCCACTCGGCCGCCGGACCGGACACCGGCTCCCCGAGCCGTTCTGTCCCGTCCTCCCGGACGAGCACCAGCCGCCAGGCGCCCGCGGGGTCCACCTCGGAGACCTCCAGGGGCACGTTGTCGAGCCACTCGTTGGCGAACAGCAGCCCGGTGACACCCTCGGGGCACTCGGCCCGCCACTCGATGCGGTGATCGAGACCGGCCGGGCGCTCCGCGATCTCGACGGCGTACGCGCGCGTGCGGGCGGCCAGTGCGGGGGGCAGCGCGGCGAGCACACCGGTGACCAGCTCGCCCCGCCCCGCAGCCATGTCGACGAAGTCGAGGGACGCCGGCCGGCCGAGCGCCTCGTCGACCCGGCGCAGCAGCCCCGCCACCGCCTCGGCGAACAGCGGCGAGGCGTGCACCGACGTGCGGAAGTGCCCGGCCGGCCCCTCGGGCCCGCGGTAGAAGCCGCCAGGGCCGTACAGCGCCGCATCCATGGCCGCGCGCCACCCTCGCCAGCCCGGCCCCGCGGACCGTCCGCCGTCCCTCGAGTCGTCCGTCGCACCCTTGGTCACAGGGCAAGGCTAGGCGCACAGGAGAGCGGAACCTCCACCTTGCGGAGTACACGTATCGCACCTGGATCGGTCCTCCGGTTGACTCCCGCACGCACCACGCTTCCCTACGCTGGGTTACGTGCAGCGCCTCTACGACTTCCTCCGCCGACACCCGACATGGGTCGACGGCCTCTGGGCCCTCGTCCTGTTCGGGATCTCGGTCGTTGGCGGGGCGGCCACGGAGGAGAGCAGCCGGAGCGAGCTCCCGGCCTTCTTCCTGCCGATCACGCTGGCGCTCTGCCTGGTGCTGGCGCTGCGACGGCGCATGCCGGAGAAGATGCTCGTGCTGGCCGCCGCCGTGGGTGTGGCGCAGCTGGTGCTGGACGTGGGGCAGTTGCCCGCCAACTTCGCGATGCTGGTGATCGTCTACACCGTGGCCGCGATCGGGGAGCGCTGGGCCTCCCGGTTCGCGCTGGCCGGCGGGCTGTGCGCGGCGCCGGCGGCGCAGCTGCGCTGGCCGGAGCCCCAGACGAGCGTCGCGGGCAACATCGCGCTGGCGATCTTCCTGACGGTGCCGTTCGCCCTGGCCTGGGTGCTCGGCGACTCCATCCGGACCCGGCGCGCCTACTTCGCGCAGCTGGAGGAGCGCGCCGCCCGGCTGGAGAAGGAACGCGAGGCGCAGTCCAAGGTCGCCGTCGCCGCCGAACGCGCCCGGATCGCGCGCGAACTGCACGACGTCGTCGCCCACAACGTGTCCGTCATGGTGGTGCAGGCCGACGGCGCCGCGTACGTCCTCGACGCCGCGCCCGACCAGGCCAGGAAGGCCCTGGAGACCATCTCCTCCACCGGCCGCCAGGCCCTCGCCGAGATGCGCCGCCTGCTTGGCGTCCTGCGCACAGGTGAGCACCAGGAGGGCGGGGAGTACGTCCCGCAGCCCGACGTCCAGCAGATCGAGGACCTGGTCGAGCAGTGCCGGTCCTCCGGGCTGCCCGTCGACTTCAGGATCGAGGGCACGCCCCGCCCGCTGCCCAGCGGCGTCGAGCTCACCGCGTACCGCATCGTGCAGGAGGCGCTCACCAACACCCGCAAGCACGGGGGGCCCAACGCGGGCGCCAGCGTCCGCCTGGTGTACTTCGACGACGGGCTCGGCCTGCTCGTCGAGGACGACGGCAAGGGTGCTCCGCACGAGCTGTACGAGGAGGGCGGCCTCGACGGCCAGGGCCACGGCCTGATCGGAATGCGCGAGCGGGTCGGCATGGTAGGCGGCACCCTGGACGCGGGTCCCCGCCCCGGCGGAGGATTCCGCATCAGTGCGCTGCTGCCCCTCAAACCAGCGCACTGACGCATCCGCACGCGCCCCGTTGACACCTGTCACGCCCCCAGACGACTTCGCACAACGACCTTCGAGACGGATACGGAAGAGGACCCATGACGATTCGCGTGATGCTCGTCGACGACCAGGTGCTGCTGCGCACCGGGTTCCGGATGGTGCTCGCCGCGCAACCGGACATGGAGGTCGTGGCGGAGGCGGGCGACGGCGTCGAGGCCCTCAAGGAGCTGCGCTCGACCGAGGTCGACGTGGTGCTGATGGACGTCCGTATGCCCAAGCTGGACGGCGTGGAGACCACCCGCCGGATCTGCTCGGACCCGAACCCGCCGAAGGTGCTGATCCTGACCACCTTCGACCTGGACGAGTACGCCTTCTCCGGGCTGAAGGCCGGCGCCTCCGGCTTCATGCTCAAGGACGTGCCGCCCGGCGAGCTGCTCGCTGCCATCCGTTCCGTGCACAGCGGCGACGCCGTGGTGGCGCCGTCGACGACCCGGCGCCTGCTCGACCGGTTCGCGCCGATGCTGCCCAGCGCCGGCAAGGAGCCCCAGCACAAGGAACTGGAGCGGCTCACCGACCGGGAGCGCGAGGTGATGGTGCTGGTCGCGCAGGGGCTGTCCAACGGGGAGATCGCGGCCCGGCTGGTGCTGTCCGAGGCGACCGTGAAGACGCATGTGGGCCGCATCCTGACCAAGCTCGGGCTGCGGGACCGGGTGCAGGTGGTCGTCCTGGCGTACGAGACGGGGCTGGTGCGGGCCGGCGGCCACGGCTGACCTGGGCGCGGCGGAACCGGCCCCGCGCCGTCGGTAGGGTCTGCGCATGCTCCTGTGGATCAACGGCCCCTTCGGGGGCGGCAAGACACAGACCGCACACGAGATACAGCGCCGGCTGCCCGGCAGCGTCATCTGCGACCCGGAGCACGCGGGCTTCGGCCTGCGCCGCATGCTCCCGCCCGCCCTGCGGGGCGACTTCCAGGAACTGGTCTCCTGGCGGCAGGGCGTCGTCGAGGTCCTCGACCTCGCCCTGACCCGGCACGACGGTGTGATCATCGCCCCGATGACGGTCACCGACTCCGGCCACTTCGCGGAAACCGTCGGGCGGCTGCGCGAACTGGGCCACGACGTACGGCACTTCACCCTGCTCGCCGAACGCGAGACCGTGCTGAACCGGCTGCGGGAGCGCGGAGCCGGGCACCTCCTTCAGTATGTCGCGGGCAGGAACCCCGCGGAGCGAGGCGAGAGCTGGGCCGCCGGGCAGCTCGACCACTGTCTGGAGCGGCTGCGTGAGCCGGAGTTCGCCGAGCATCTGTGGACCGACCACACGACCGTGCCGAAGACGGCGGACCGGATCGCCGTCCTCGCGGGGCTGACCCTCCGCCCCAACGACGAAGGGCCGCTACGCGGCCGGCTGAGGCGGGCGCGGGTGGGTGTCAGGCACATCCGGTTCGACTGAGGGGGCGCTCCCGGGGGCGTGCGGCCGCCTGCCGCGCGGGCCGGGTGCCGGGTCCGTGCCGGCCGGTAGGTCGTCGCACCCGTGCCGGCCAGGGGGCACGGCCCCCGAGCTGACGGCCGGGGGACGGCTCCCGAGCTGACGGCCGGGGGACGGCTCCCAGGCGGCCGGTGGGTGACCGGTCCCATGCCGGTCGCCGGGCACCCGCCGCCTGCTGACCCCTACGGCAGCCGGGAGACGAACTCCGCGACCGCCGCGCGCACTTCGTCCGCCGTCCATTCCAGGCCCGCGGCCCGTACGTCGATCTCCGTGACGGCGAGGCCCGGGCCGGGGCCGTCCCACGGGCGGCCGAAGAGCAGGGTCCCCGTCTCCTCCGCCTGCCGGACCGCCGCCTCGGCGAGGACGTCGGGGCCGTAGGGCAGCCAGACCTGGAACTCGTTGGTGTGCGGCTCCTCTGGGTGGACGCGAGCCCAGGGCACACCGGCCGCCGCGAATCCCTCGCGCAGGGCGGCGGCCACCACACGCGCGTGCCGCACGTAGCCGGGGAGCCGGGGAAGCTCCCGCTCCAGCCCGGCGAGCGCCGACAGCACGGTCGGGAACTGCTGGAAGACCTGACCGCCGTACCGGTGCCGCCAGGTCTTCGCCTCCTCCACGAGCGTCTCCGGGCCCGCGAGCGCCGCGCCGCCGAAGCCGTCGAGGGACTTGTAGAACGACACGTACACGCTGTCCGCGAGTGCGGCGATCTCGTGCAGCGGACGGCCGAAGTGGACGGTGGTCTCCCACAGGCGCGCGCCGTCGAAGTGCACCACCGCGTCGCGCTCCCGCGCCGCCTCCACCACCTCGCCGAGCGCCTCCCAGGAGGGCAGCACGAAACCGGCGTCCCGCAGCGGCAGCTCCAGCATCAGCGCACCGAACGGCTCCTCGAACTCCCGGATCTCGGCGGCGGTCGGCAGCCGTGGCTCCTTGTTCACATGCACCGTGCGCAGGCCACTGACCTGCGCGAACGCGTCGCGCTCGTGTATCTCGGGGTGGGCGAGCGGGTGCAGCGCGACGATCGGGTTCCCGGTGCGGCCGGCCCAGCAGCGCAAGGCCACCTGCTGGGCCATCGTGCCGGTCGGGAAGAACGCGGCGGCCTCCGCGCCGAGCAGCCCGGCGACCTCCGTCTCCAGGGCCTCCACGACGCCGCTGCCGTACAGGTCCGCCGCCTCGTCCAGGTCGTACAGCTCCCCGGCGGTCTCCAGCAGCGCCAAGCGCTCCCGGAGCGTCCCGAGTGCACCGGGGCGCGCGAGCATGCGCCGCGCGCCTCTGTGCGCCTTCCTGCGCCGCTCGAAGCGCTGTTTGCGCTGCTCCTCGACCGTGCTCCTCGAATCCCGCGCGTCCTGCTCCGCCTGCTCAGCCATACCGCGATCATCCCGGGCCGCGGGCACGGTGAGTACCGGATTTCACCACCCACAGCCTGTGGACGACCGAACGCCCTTCGAACCAATCGCGTTAACATGACGAGAAATCGTCCGGTACCCGGAGCGGACTGGAACGGGAAGGCCACCGTCGCGTGAGTACAAGCCAACAGCCAGACCCCAAGGACCGCCCCGCGCGGCTCACCGTCGGCGTCGTCGGCGCCGGCCGGGTGGGCCCCGCACTCGCCGCGTCCCTCCAACTCGCCGGGCACCGCCCGGTGGCCGTCTCCGCGGTGTCCGACCCCTCCAGGCGGCGGGCCGCGCTGCTGCTGCCCGACGTGCCGGTGGTCCCGCCCGCCGAGGTGCTCCGGCGCGCCGACCTGGTGCTGCTGACGGTCCCGGACGACACCCTGCCCGGCCTCGTGGACGGCCTCGCCGCGACCGGGGCGGTACGGCCGGGGCAGCTGCTCGCGCACACCTCCGGGCGGTACGGCGCGAACGTCCTGGAGCCCGCTCTGCGGGCCGGCGGGCTGCCGCTGGCCCTGCACCCCGCCATGACGTTCACCGGGACGCCGGTGGACGTCCAGCGCCTCGCAGGGTGCTCCTTCGGGGTCACCGCCCCGGACGAGCTGCGGCTGGCCGCCGAGGCGCTCGTGATCGAGATGGGCGGCGAGCCCGAGTGGATCGCCGAGGAGAACCGCCCGCTCTACCACGCGGCGCTCGCCCTGGGCGCCAACCACCTGGTGACGCTGGTCGCCCAGTCCATGGAGCTGCTGCGCGCGGCCGGCGTCGAGGCCCCGGACCGGATGCTCGGACCGCTGCTCGGCGCCGCCCTCGACAACGCCCTGCGCTCCGGCGACGCGGCCCTGACCGGCCCCGTCGCGCGCGGGGACGCCGGCACGGTCGCCGCGCACGTCACGGAGCTGCGCCGGCACGCCCCGCAGGCCGTCGCCGGCTATCTGGCGATGGCGCGCGCCACCGCCGACCGCGCCCTCGCGCACGGCCTGCTGAAGCCGGAACTCGCGGAGGACCTGCTCGGGGTACTCGCCGCAGACCCGACCCTGCCCGAGAACGGGGAAGACCGATGAGCCGCAGGAGCTTCGAACTCGTCCCCACCCTCGACGACCTGACGTACGTGCGCGAACACCACGCCGTACCGGGCCGCACCGCCGTGGTGATGACGATGGGCGCCCTGCACGACGGCCACGCCACCCTGATCCGCACCGCGCGCGGGCACGTCGGGCCGGACGGCTTCGTCGTGGTCACCGTCTTCGTCAACCCGCTGCAGTTCGGCAAGGGCGAGGACCTCGACCGGTACCCGCGCACCCTGGAGGCCGACCTCAAGATCGCCGAGCAGGCCGGGGCGGACGTCGTGTTCGCCCCCGCCGCGCACGAGGTCTACCCCGGCGGCGAACCCCAGGTGCGCATCAGCGCCGGTCCCATGGGGGACCGCCTGGAGGGCGCGTCCCGGCCCGGCCACTTCGACGGTGTGCTCACGGTGGTCGGCAAGCTGCTCCACCTCACCCGCCCCGACGTGGCGTTCTTCGGGCAGAAGGACGCCCAGCAGCTGGCCGTGATCCGCCGTATGGCGCGGGACCTGAGCTTCGGCGTCGAGATCGTCGGCGTACCCACCGTGCGTGAGGACGACGGCCTGGCCCTGTCCAGCCGCAACCGCTATCTCTCGCCCCAGGAGCGGCGCACGGCGCTCGCACTGTCCCGTGCCCTGTTCGCGGGCCGCGACCGGCACGCTGCGCAGGAGGCGCTGCGCGCGCGGGCGCGTGAGGTGCCCGCCACGCGCGCGCGTGCCGAGGCCCTGAGCGCGATCGGCGAGTCCCGTGCCGCCGCCGACGCGCACGCCGTCGCCAAGGCCGCTCCCGGCAGCCCGTCCGCCGTACGCGCCGCCGCCCGCCTGGTCCTGGACGAGGCCGCCCGCCTCGACCCGCCCCTGGTGCTGGACTACCTCGCGCTGGTGGACCCCGACGACTTCACCGAGATCGAGGACGACTTCACGGGGGAGGCCGTCCTCGCGGTCGCCGCCAAGGTCGGCACGACCCGGCTGATCGACAACATCCCCCTCACCTTCGGAGCCGCCTCGTGACCGGCACAGGCATACGACTGCACGCCCCCGCTCCGGGCTGGTCCATCTCCGCCGACGTGGTGGTCGTCGGCTCCGGCGTCGCCGGTCTGACGGCCGCGCTGCGCTGCGAGGCCGCCGGTATGCGGACGGTCGTCGTCACCAAGGCGCGCCTGGACGACGGCTCCACCCGCTGGGCGCAGGGCGGCATCGCCGCGGCGCTGGGCGAGGGCGACAGCCCCGAGCAGCACCTGGAGGACACCCTGGTGGCCGGTGCCGGTCTGTGCGACGTGGAGGCGGTGCGGATCCTCGTCACGGAGGGGCCCGACGCCGTGCGCCGCCTGATCGAGACGGGCGCGCACTTCGACGAGTCCACCGAGGGGGGACTGGCGCTCACCCGCGAGGGCGGCCACCACCGCCGCCGTATCGCGCACGCCGGTGGCGACGCGACCGGCGCGGAGATCTCCCGCGCCCTCGTGGAGGCGGTACGCGCGCGCGGCCTGCGCACCATCGAGAACGCCCTGGTACTCGACCTCCTCACGGACGCCGGCGGCCGCACCGCGGGCGTCACCCTGCACGTCATGGGCGAGGGCCAGCACGACGGCGTGGGCGCGGTGCACGCGCCCGCGGTGGTGCTCGCGACCGGTGGCATGGGCCAGGTCTTCTCGGCGACCACCAACCCCTCCGTCTCCACCGGCGACGGCGTGGCCCTCGCCCTGCGCGCGGGCGCGGAGGTCAGCGACCTCGAATTCGTCCAGTTCCACCCCACGGTGCTGTTCCTCGGCACGGACGCGGAGGGCCAGCAGCCGCTGGTCTCCGAGGCGGTACGGGGCGAGGGCGCGCACCTGGTGGACGCCGACGGCGTGCGCTTCATGACCGGGCAGCACGAACTGGCCGAACTCGCCCCCCGGGACATCGTCGCCAAGGGCATCATGCGGCGCATGCGGGAGCAGGACGCCGAGCACATGTTCCTCGACGCCCGGCACTTCGGCGCCGGCATGTGGGAGCACCGCTTCCCCACGATCCTCGCCGCCTGCCGCGCCCACGGCATCGACCCGGTCCACGAACCGATCCCGATCGCCCCGGCGGCCCACTACGCCTCCGGGGGCGTGCGCACCGACTCCCACGGCCGCACCACGGTCCCTGGCCTGTACGCGTGCGGCGAGGTCGCCTGCACCGGCGTGCACGGAGCCAACCGGCTCGCCTCCAACAGCCTCCTCGAAGGCCTGGTCTACGCCGAGCGCATCGCCCACGACATCGCGCTGACCCATCGCCGGAACGGCCTCCACGCGCGCGTGCCCGTCCCGGTCCCGCACCCGGAGCAGCCCGCGCACCCGCTCCTCGCCCCCGAGGACCGCTTCACGATCCAGCGCACCATGACCGAGGGCGCCGGCGTCCTGCGCTCCGCCGGCTCCCTCGCCAAGGCCGCGGAACAACTCCACCGCCTGCACGCCGACGCCCGGGACGCCCTGCACGAGAACGGCAAGACGGCCGAGCCCGGCGTCGACACCTGGGAGACCACCAACCTCCTGTGCGTGGCCCGCGTCCTGGTGGCCGCCGCGCAGCTCCGCGAGGAGACCCGCGGCTGCCACTGGCGCGAGGACCACGCCGACCGCGACGACACCGCATGGCGCCGCCACATCGTCGTACGGCTGAATCCGGACCGCACACTCGCCGTACGCACCACCGATACCGCAGACTTCCCCCCAGTCCGGCCGCACCACCCGGCGCACCGTCCCCAGGAGCAGTGACAGCAGTGAGCACCCCCGACCTTCCCCTCGTCCCCTCCGACGGCTGCGGTGACGGCTGCGCCTGCGGCGCCGACGAGGAATACCTGGAGTGCGGCCTCGACCCCGCACTCGCCCAGCTCCTGGCCGACGCCGGACTCGACCCCGTGGAGGTCGAGGACATCGCCAACGTGGCCATCCAGGAGGACCTCGCGGGCGGCGTGGACGTCACGACTGTCGCGACCATCCCGGACGACGCGGTGGCGACGGCCGACTTCGTGGCACGCGAGGCCGGCGTCGTCGCGGGCCTCAGGGTCGCCGAAGCCGTGATGTCGATCGTCTGCGACGACGAGTTCGAGGTCGAACGGCACGTGGCGGACGGCGACCGCGTGGCGCAGGGCCAGAAGCTGCTCTCCGTCACCACCCGCACCCGGGACCTCCTCACCGCCGAACGCAGCGCGCTCAACCTCCTGTGCCGCCTCTCGGGCATCGCCACGGCCACCCGCGCGTGGGCGGACGTCCTCGACGGTACGACGGCGAGGGTCCGCGACACCCGCAAGACCACCCCCGGCCTGCGCTCGCTCGAGAAGTTCGCGGTCCGCTGCGGCGGCGGCGTCAACCACCGCATGTCCCTCTCCGACGCGGCCCTGGTCAAGGACAACCACGTGGTGGCCGCGGGCGGCGTCGTCCAGGCCTTCAAGGCCGTACGGGAGACCTTCCCGGACGTGCCGATCGAGGTCGAGGTCGACACCCTGCACCAGCTCCGCGAGGCCGTGGACGCCGGCGCCGACCTGATCCTGCTGGACAACTTCACGCCGGGCGAGTGCGAGGAGGCGGTGGCCCTGGTCCAGGGCCGCGCCGCCCTGGAGGCTTCCGGCCGCCTGACCCTCGCCAACGCGCGGGCGTACGCCGGCACCGGCGTCGACTACCTGGCCGTGGGCGCCCTGACGCACTCCTCCCCGATCCTGGACATCGGCCTGGATCTGCGAGCGGCGGAGTAGGAGGGCGACGGGCCATGCTGCTGACGATCGACGTAGGCAACACGCACACCGTCCTCGGCCTGTTCGACGGCGACGACATCGTCGAACAC
Organism: Streptomyces sp. NPDC047706; assembly: GCF_043204795.1. Lineage (NCBI taxonomy): Bacteria > Bacillati > Actinomycetota > Actinomycetes > Kitasatosporales > Streptomycetaceae > Streptomyces > Streptomyces sp. NPDC047706. Next base: position 70,047 of record NZ_JBIDCW010000027.1, read on the forward strand.
TGGCGCATCTCCACGGACGCCCGCCGCACGGCGGACGAGCTCGCGGTCCTCCTCCAGGGCCTGATGGGCATGCACCCCCTCCTCGGCGACGACCTGGGCGACGGCATCGACGGCATCGCGATCTGCGCCACCGTCCCCTCCGTCCTCCACGAACTCCGTGAGGTGACCCGCCGCTACTACGGCGACGTCCCGGCCGTCCTGGTCGAGCCGGGCGTGAAGACGGGCGTCCCGATCCTCACCGACAACCCCAAGGAGGTCGGCGCCGACCGCATCATCAACGCCGTGGCGGCCGTCGAGCTCTGCGGCGGCCCGGCCATCGTCGTCGACTTCGGCACGGCCACGACGTTCGACGCGGTCAGCGCGCGCGGGGAGTACATCGGCGGCGTCATCGCCCCCGGCATCGAGATCTCCGTGGAGGCCCTCGGTGTCAAGGGCGCCCAGCTGCGCAAGATCGAGGTGGCCCGGCCCCGCAGCGTGATCGGCAAGAACACGGTCGAGGCCATGCAGTCGGGCATCATCTACGGCTTCGCGGGCCAGGTCGACGGAGTCGTCAACCGGATGGCCCGCGAACTGGCCACCGACCCGGACGACGTCACGGTGATCGCGACGGGCGGACTGGCCCCCATGGTCCTGGGCGAATCCTCGGTCATCGACGAGCACGAGCCCTGGCTGACCTTGATCGGCCTCCGTCTGGTGTACCAACGCAACGTCTCCCGCATGTAGCCGGCACCCGCAGTCGCGTACGGCGGTGCTCCGGCCCCGCCACCGTTCGCGCTGCGGCAAGCTCCCCGGGCACGAACGGACCGCCGCAGGTGGAGGCGCGCGACCCCGTCCGCCGGGGTGGCACCTCCGTCCGCCGGGGTGGCACCCCCGCCCACCCGGGTGGCACCGCACGCCACACCCACCCCCTGACACCGGAATTGTCTGATTAGCGCGTATCGTCGCCCCATGCCCACGCCTCACGGATCCCGCGGCGGCATGGCGTTCGGTGTGGAGGAGCTGCGTGTGCTCCGCCGCGCCCTCGCTCTTGCCCTCCATCCCGGCCAGACCTCGGCCGAGGACGTCCAGGACTGCCATCGCCTGGCCGAGTCGCTCGACGAGGCGATGCGCGAGGGCGCCCGCCTGCGAGCCTTCCTCGTGGCCGACCTGGCCCGCTACCGCGCCGCTCTCCCGGGCACCGCGGCCGGCTACCTCACGCTTCTGGACGAGGCGCTGCGCGCCGGACACCGCCCCCACCCGGAGGACCTGGCCGCCCTCCGCGCCCTCCGCGGCACCCCCGCGGCAGCCGCGCTCCCGGACCGTTGCCGGACCCTCGCCGAAGAGGACGTCCGCGCGCGTCCCGCCCGCAGCGCCCCCGCACCCCCGCCCATGACGCCCACCCCACGAGTCCCGGCCTCCCGCACCTACCTGCACGCCCTCCCGGGCGGCCTCGCCCACGGCCCCTACGCCGACGCCGACACCCCGGAGCGCAAACCGGAGAAGCGGCCGGCCGAGAAGCCCGCACAGCCTTCCCCCGGCCCCGCCACCCCGGCCCCCGCCCCCGCCGCCCCGAAGCCGGCCCGCCGCCCCGTCCCCACCCCGGGCGAGGTCTTCCCGCGCCGCAAACCACCCCAGCCCCCGGCGAATCCCGCACAGCGGCTCGCGGCGGTCTGAAGGCGGTACGGACACGAGGCGCACGCCCCGGGCGAACCGCCCGGCCCCGCGCCACTACCCTGGGGCCATGGACTACGTCTCCGCGCTGCTCCCCCCGGTCGTGATGGCCGTGTTCTTCATCGGCGTGATCCGGGTGATCGTGAAGACCCAGGGCGGCGCCAACAAGGCCAAGGAGGACGCGGCCGTCGACGCCGTCCTCGCCCGCGCGGAGGGCACCCGCCGGCCCTCCGCGACAGCCCCCGACGCCTGACGGGCAGGCCCTTCGGCCCCCTCCGCCCTCACAGGCCCGCCACCCGCGGCGTACGGCTCCACGAGTCGTACGCCCTTTTTGTGCGTCTTCCACCAGGAAAGTTACTGTTCAACACGCCATAACCCGGATTTACCGCTATTGTGCTGAGCTGTGCCTCGCCCCTTGGGAGAACTCGAAGACGCGGTCATGACGCGGGTGTGGAAGTGGAACCGCCCGGTGACCGTTCGGGAAGTCCTGGAAGATCTCCAGCAGCAACGGTCCATCGCCTACACCACGGTGATGACCGTTCTGGACAATCTCCATCAGAAGGGCTGGGTGCGCCGCGAGGCGGAAGGCCGGGCCTATCGGTATGAGGCGGTCTCCACCCGCGCCGCCTACGCCGCGGCCCTGATGAACGACGCCTGGTCGCAGAGCGACAACGCCGCGGCCGCCCTCGTCGCCTTCTTCGGCATGATGAGCGAGGAGCAGCGTCAGGCGCTGCGCGACGCGGTGCACATCGTGAGCCTCCCGGACCCCCCCGGACCCGCCGCGGAAGCGGCCCCGCGCAGCCGGCCCCCCGAGCCCGTCAAGAGCGCCGAACGCGCCGAACCGCCCGAAGCCGCGAATACCCCCCCCGATACCCGCGGCGAGAACGGCACGGACAACCGCCCCGACATCCCGCCGGACAAGCCCGCGGACATGCGAACGGACAAGCCCGCGGACAAGCCCGCGGACAAGCCCGCGGACAAGCCCGCGGACAAGCCCGCGGACAAGCCCGCGGACAAGCCCGCGGACAAGCCCGCGGACATCCGGTCGGCCAACCGCGCCGAGAACCCCGGCTCCGTCCCGGAGGGTCCCGGGCGATAGCGTCCGCTCATGTCCGCAGAGAGCCCCTCCGCCGAGAACCCCGAAGTCACCGCTAAAGCCATCACCGTCCGCCGGGCCCGGACCAGCGATGTTCCCGCCGTCCGCCGACTCCTTGACGCCTTCGTCCGCGACGGCATCCTGCTCGACAAAGCTACGGTGACGCTTTACGAGGACATCCAGGAGTTCTGGGTCGCGGAACGGGACGACAACGCCGAGGTCGTGGGCTGCGGCGCACTGCACGTGATGTGGGAAGACCTCGCGGAAGTCCGCACTCTCGCCGTGAAGCCCGGTCTCAAGGGCGCCGGCGTCGGCCATCAGTTGCTGGAGAAGTTGCTGCTGACCGCACGCTGGCTCGGTGTTCGCCGGGTTTTCTGCCTGACCTTCGAAGTCGACTTCTTCGGCAGGCACGGCTTCGTGCAGATCGGTGAGACCCCCGTCGACACCGACGTCTACACGGAGCTGCTGCGTTCCTATGACGAGGGCGTGGCGGAGTTCCTGGGTCTCGAACGAGTGAAACCGAACACCTTGGGCAACAGCCGGATGCTTCTGCATCTGTGATCAGGAAGCTATGCCGGGAGTATTCCGCCCGACCTCGCTGCCCAGGTTCCCTATGTCCGAAACGCGCATGTTTCCGGGCGGGGGCCGTGGACAGGTCTCTCCCGGGGGGTTTGTGTTTTTCCAGCAAAAGCGGTTTGCTTTCCGACGTACTGCAGTACTGCATATAACAGGGGGCGGCGAAACGGCGGACGCCGCAGACCCTCGGCCCTCAACGTTATCGATGAAAGGAAATGCGGTGGCACAGAAGGTTCAGGTCCTTCTTGTCGACGACCTCGACGGCGGCGAGGCGGACGAGACGGTGACGTTCGCGCTGGACGGTAAGACGTACGAGATCGATCTCACGACCGGCAATGCGGACAAGTTGCGCAGCCTTCTTGACCCCTATGTGAAGGGTGGCCGGCGTACGGGCGGCCGTGCTTCCGGTGGGCGTGGAAAGGCGCGTGCCGCGACCGGCGGCAGCCAGGACACCGCTGCCATCCGCGCATGGGCGAAGGAGAACGGTTACGAGGTCAACGACCGTGGCCGTGTCCCAGCGTCCATTCGCGAGGCCTACGAGAAGGCCAACGGCTGAGCACACGCGCGTCGCAGCCGGATTCGGTGGCAGTGCGTGGCCACCGTGTCCACAAGCCGCACGAGATCGGGGGTGCCCCCACCGCCCCCCATGGCCGACAGCGTCGGCAGCGAGGCCTCGACCTCGCACCCCGGCTCGGGGGGCCGCAGCCACACGGCGGCCCCCTGCAAAGGGCGCCAGGCGTAGCCTTCGGCTCTCCCGCAGCCTCCGGGCCCTCCGTAGCCACGGCACCCCCCGGCCCACTCCTGCTCCACGGGCTGCACGGGCCCGGCGGAATCCTCCTCGCCGCCCCGGCCGGCCTCACCGCACCCCGGCGGTGGCGGAGCCTCCATCGTGGCGCTCGCGCCCTCGCCGCCGACGGCCCGTAGATCCAGCTGCAGGGCACCCCACTCCAGCCAGTCCAGTACGCCCGGCAGCTCGTCCGCGCTCCCCGGCGCCACCAGCAGCCGCATCCGGCCGTCCTGGACGGCCACCGGCGAGCCGGGGGCGAGGTGGCGCAGGCCCGCGAGGCCCGCCTCGGCCGGTACGTCCAGGACGTCGAAGCGTGAGCCCACCGACAGGTGGAGCGGGGGACCCGGCACGGTCGCCCAGCCCAGCTCGTCCTCGTACCAACGCCTCACCCGATCGCCCTGATCGAGAGGGCGCCGTGGGGGCGGAACCCAGGGCATTGCGCCAACCATGCCAGGCGCAACCGCCATCACAGCGTTCGAGTTACGCTGGGTGGCCCCGCTGATGCGCAGAGTGTCGGAAAAAGGGGGCGTGTGGGGGCGCGGGGTGGCGCAAGGTTGTTCGCCCGTAGCGGAGGGAACGGGGGCGCACGGCATGGACTGTCGGTGCGAGCGGGTAAGACATCCCTAGTGGGAGGGGGCGACACGCAGGTGAGGCCGTCTCACGTTCGCCATCGGCGTACTGATGGTGGGGGTAACTGCCTGGCCTGCGGGAACATCGTCTCGCACCATCGGGTTGGAGCAGATGTCGGCGTTCGGGGTCAGGAGGCCATCGACGGTGTCGGCAGTTGGAATGAGCGGTCCCCGCTTGCGGGACTAAGCTGCGGAAGGACAGGGAGGGGAAGTTCCCCCCACTGCCTGACCGCTCTGAGGAGCGATTAACGATGTTCGAGAGGTTCACCGACCGCGCGCGGCGGGTTGTCGTCCTGGCTCAGGAAGAAGCCCGGATGCTCAACCACAACTACATCGGCACCGAGCACATCCTCCTGGGCCTGATCCATGAGGGTGAGGGTGTCGCCGCCAAGGCCCTTGAGAGCCTCGGGATTTCGCTCGAGGCGGTCCGCCAGCAGGTGGAGGAGATCATCGGGCAGGGCCAGCAGGCCCCCTCGGGTCACATCCCCTTCACCCCCCGTGCCAAGAAGGTCCTGGAGCTGTCGCTCCGCGAGGCCCTTCAGCTGGGCCACAACTACATCGGCACGGAGCACATCCTGCTCGGCCTGATCCGTGAGGGCGAGGGCGTCGCCGCCCAGGTCCTGGTCAAGCTGGGCGCTGATCTGAACCGGGTGCGGCAGCAGGTGATCCAGCTGCTCTCCGGCTACCAGGGCAAGGAGACCGCCACCGCCGGCGGTCCTGCGGAGGGCACCCCCTCCACGTCCCTGGTCCTCGACCAGTTCGGCCGGAACCTCACCCAGGCCGCTCGTGAGTCCAAGCTCGACCCGGTCATCGGGCGCGAGAAGGAGATCGAGCGGGTCATGCAGGTGCTGTCCCGCCGTACCAAGAACAACCCGGTCCTGATCGGTGAGCCCGGCGTCGGCAAGACCGCCGTCGTCGAGGGCCTCGCCCAGGCCATCGTCAAGGGCGAGGTGCCCGAGACCCTCAAGGACAAGCACCTCTACACCCTGGACCTCGGCGCGCTGGTCGCCGGCTCCCGCTACCGCGGTGACTTCGAGGAGCGCCTGAAGAAGGTGCTCAAGGAGATCCGCACCCGCGGCGACATCATCCTGTTCATCGACGAGCTGCACACGCTTGTCGGTGCGGGTGCCGCCGAGGGCGCCATCGACGCGGCCTCCATCCTGAAGCCGATGCTGGCCCGCGGTGAGCTGCAGACCATCGGTGCGACGACTCTGGACGAGTACCGCAAGCACCTGGAGAAGGACGCGGCCCTGGAGCGCCGCTTCCAGCCGATCCAGGTCGCCGAGCCGTCCCTGCCGCACACGATCGAGATCCTCAAGGGGCTGCGCGACCGGTACGAGGCGCACCACCGCGTCTCGATCACGGACGAGGCACTGGTCCAGGCCGCCACCCTGGCCGACCGGTACATCTCGGACCGCTTCCTGCCGGACAAGGCGATCGACCTGATCGACGAGGCCGGCTCCCGGATGCGCATCCGCCGGATGACCGCTCCGCCGGACCTGCGCGAGTTCGACGAGAAGATCGCCGCCGTCCGCCGGGACAAGGAGTCCGCGATCGACTCGCAGGACTTCGAGAAGGCCGCCTCGCTGCGCGACAAGGAGAAGCAGCTCCTGGCCGCCAAGGCCAAGCGGGAGAAGGAGTGGAAGGCCGGCGACATGGACGTCGTCGCCGAGGTCGACGGCGAGCTGATCGCCGAGGTCCTCGCCACGGCCACCGGTATCCCGGTCTTCAAGCTGACCGAGGAGGAGTCCTCGCGTCTGCTGCGCATGGAGGACGAGCTCCACAAGCGGGTCATCGGCCAGGTCGACGCCGTCAAGGCGCTGTCGAAGGCGATCCGCCGTACGCGCGCCGGTCTGAAGGACCCGAAGCGTCCGGGTGGCTCGTTCATCTTCGCCGGTCCGTCCGGTGTCGGTAAGACCGAGCTGTCCAAGGCGCTCGCCGAGTTCCTGTTCGGTGACGAGGACGCGCTGATCTCCCTCGACATGTCGGAGTTCAGCGAGAAGCACACGGTGTCGCGTCTCTTCGGTTCGCCCCCCGGTTACGTGGGCTACGAGGAGGGCGGCCAGCTGACGGAGAAGGTGCGCCGCAAGCCGTTCTCGGTGGTCCTCTTCGACGAGGTCGAGAAGGCCCACCCGGACATCTTCAACTCGCTGCTGCAGATCCTGGAGGACGGTCGCCTGACCGACTCCCAGGGCCGGGTCGTCGACTTCAAGAACACGGTCATCATCATGACGACCAACCTCGGCACCCGGGACATCTCCAAGGGCTTCAACCTGGGCTTCGCCGCCGCGGGTGACACGAAGACCAACTACGAGCGCATGAAGAACAAGGTCTCGGACGAGCTCAAGCAGCACTTCCGGCCCGAGTTCCTCAACCGAGTCGACGACGTGGTGGTCTTCCCGCAGCTGACCCAGGCCGACATCCTGCGGATCGTCGACCTGATGATCAGCAAGGTGGACGAGCGCCTGAAGGACCGGGACATGGGCATCGAGCTCTCCCAGTCCGCCAAGGAGCTGCTGGCGCAGAAGGGTTACGACCCCGTGCTGGGCGCCCGGCCGCTGCGCCGGACCATCCAGCGCGAGATCGAGGACTCCCTGTCGGAGAAGATCCTCTTCGGTGAGCTGCGCCCCGGCCACATCGTGGTCGTGGACACGGAGGGCGAGGGCGAGACCAAGACCTTCACCTTCCGCGGTGAGGAGAAGTCGGCCCTGCCGGACGTCCCGCCGATCGAGCAGGCGGCCGGCGGAGCGGGTCCGAACCTGAGCAAGGACGCGTAAGGCCGCAAGCGTGAGGGGCCGGTGCCTGTGAAGGCGCCGGCCCCTCACGCATGGCCCGGGTGTTACGAGAGCTGGCCGTCGTAGTCCGGCAGCTTGTACGTCTTCTCGGCGTGGCCGCCCGACAGGTCGGTGGTGTTGTTGCCGATGTTGGCGATGATCGTGTAGCCCTTGGACTCGATGTCCACCCGCTGGGCCGTCTTGTAGGCGGCGACGTTCTTGAAGAGGTCGAAGAAGCCGCGGACGTAGAGGCCGTCGACCTCGTAGCCGACGTGCTCGAGGTTCCACTCGGTGGGCAGGTGGATGATGCCCGGGCGGGCGGTGACGAAGAAGATGTCGACGCCGCGCTCCTGGGCGTACTTGGCCACGTTCAGGGCGGGCTTGTTGGCCGGCTGCGGGAAGCTGAAGCCGAAGTCGGTCTCCAGCGTGGTGTTGTCGATGTCGAAGACGATCGCCTGCTTCTCGCCCGGCCTGGCCTGGGCGATCCGCTGCTTCAGGTACGGCAGCGCCTGGTCCATCACGGCCTGGCAGTCCTTCTGCCAGGTGGCGTAGTCGACATCCGCGGCGGCGGTGGTGGCCGTGGTGGTCGAGGCGGTGCTGGCCGCGGCCTCGGCGGGGGCGGCGATGGCCACGAGGGCGGCCGCGGTGGCGGCGGTGGCGGCGGCGCGGCTCGCCCACGGGTGGCGTCTTGTCATCTGGGGGGTCCCTTCACGTCCGTACTCGGTGCGTACGGGGCCGGCATGTCGTGTGCATGGTCGTGCGTGAGGGTGGCGCGAGGGGAACCGTAGGGTTACTGAACGGTAGGTGTACAGAGGTGTGCATCACACGGCACCGCGAATTCTGGTCAAGTGCGGTGCCGCCGGAGGGAGTTCGCGGATCTGGTCCGGTACGCCGATGCTGTCGGCGCGAGATCGATGGCGACCTCGCGCAGGTCGGGGAAAGGGTGCGCACCGAGGAAAGGTCCTCGGTGCCGTGGAAGTTGTTCAGCCGCAGCCTGGTCACGCGCGCAAGGGCGGACCGGGCCGGCCCACGGCCCGCCGGTTGACGCGCAGCTCCGTCAGGCCGGGGAACGCGGTTGGGCGGGGCCGGGACCTTCTGGACCGGCGGGTTCGCCGTCGGCGGCCGGGTGCAGTGCCTGGAGGCTGAGGTAGGCGACGTCGAGCGGCCAGCGGTCGGGTGCGTTGACCAGGTCGACGCCGTAGACGGTGAGATGGCCGTACTTGGTGGTGACGTACGTCATACAGCGCTGTTCGAAGGCGTGGTCGGACGCGGGTGCGGTGCGGGCGAGCAGCGCGTCGACCTTGTCCACCGGCTCGCGCTGACGGCGGGACTGCTCGACCAGGGTGCGGGCACGAACGTCGAACGCCGCGTGAAGAAGTGCAGGATGTGCAGGCAGGCGGTGGTGAGGGTGCCGAGGTAGAAGTGGGCCGCGTCGAGGAAGAGGGCGCGATCCGGCATGCCGCTCGCCGCGTGCAGCCGTCCGGCCAGCGCCTCGTGGCCGAACTCGACGGCCTGTACGTCGGTCATGTCCAGCTCGCCGAGTGCGTACAGCGTGTCGGCCGGGGCGTGTGCACGGCCGGCACCTCGTCCGGGGCAAGGGGCGCTCGCCTGAGCCGTTCAGTGCGTGCCGGACCAGCTCGGTGGCCAGCCGGGCGAGGTCCCCGCGGTCCAGGTGTCGCTTCTCGCCGCGCAACGAGACGTACGAAGAGATCCGCACCGGCCGCCGCACCAGTCCGGCGCCCGCGCCCTCGTTCACCAACAGCTTCCGCACGAGCGGCGCGGCCACGGCCGACGCCAGCCGTACGCCGATGACCGGCGGCTCCACCCGGCCTCCCCCTGAGCCCTGTTGGCAGGAGACAGCAGAGTAGCGCCGGTCACATTCAAGGGTTCCCGGAGCCTGCCCGCCGGTGACATGCCGCACAGGTCATTTGTCCGGTCCTAGGGGGAGTAGTAGCGAGCACTGGTCGGGCAAAACGGACTTTTCCATCAATAACTCAGGTGTCGGATACGCCTATTTAAGCTGATTCACGCAAGATGGGTGCTCTGTCAAGAGTTTCGGCAATACGCCGGAAACCCCTAGTTTGAATAGTAGATCACACGTTTTGGCCTCAAGGGGTGCGACCGGTACCAAGGGATGGCCAGCCCGGCAGACGCCTTTTGCGCCGGATGGTTCCCTGTCTCCGTCCCGTGAGGTTTCGCATGTTCACGCGTGTCACGTCCCGTTCGTCCCGTACGCCCCAGCTCCGCACTCGCGCGGCCGTGCTGGCCGCCGGTGTCGGCGCCTCGGTCGTGCTGGGGGCCGGGGTCGCGGCCGCCGCCAACACCTCCACGGCCGCCGCCACGACCGCCTCCACCGGTGTCGCGCACGCCGTCGAGGCGCAGGCCGCGGCTCAGGCCAAGGCGGCCACGGTCGCCGCCGCCAAGAAGGCGAACGCCAAGTCGGTCGCCGCGAAGAAGGCCGTCGGCTGGACCGCCCCGGTCAAGGGCTACAGCCTCAGCGCCAGCTACGCCCAGGCCGGCGGCATGTGGCAGTCCACCCACAGCGGGCAGGACTTCGCCGTCCCCACCGGCACCAGGGTCATGGCCGCGCACGGCGGTACGGTCGTCAAGGCCGGCGGCAACGGCGCCGGTGACGGCCCCGCGTACGGCAACGCCGTCGTCATCAAGCACGGCAACGGCACCTACTCGCAGTACGCCCACCTGTCCCGCGTCGACGTGCGGGTCGGCCAGGTCGTCGCGACCGGCCAGAAGATCGCCCTGTCCGGCAACACCGGCAACTCCAGCGGTCCGCACCTGCACTTCGAGATCCGCACCTCCGCCAACTACGGCACGGCGATCGACCCGGTCGCCTTCCTGCGGACCAAGGGCATCAAGCTCTGAGCGACGTGAACTAGTGCCGCAACAGGCACTAGGACGCACCCCGGTGCGCCTGGGTCACCATGTCGACGGCGACTTCGAGGATGGCTTCGCGCTTCTCCTCGGGGTCGCCTTCGAGTTCCTGCATCACGAACACCATCCCGGCGTGCAGCGTGAAGATGGCGCTCACGCACCGGACCTGGTCGGCCAGCGTGGCGTCCCGGTCGATGATGATGTGGCGCAGGCCCTTCATGCGGTCCTTGAACAGGTCGCCGATGCGCAACTCCCGCACCGTCGCCTGGTTCTCGTGCATGAAGCGGAACAAGGGCGCGGCGGCGGAGAGGTGTTCGCTGTAGCGCCGTACGATCTGCTGCTTGGTCTCCAGGGTGTGCGGCTGACGGCTGCCCCACTCGATCAGTTCGTCGATCGGCTGCATCACGTCGTCGAAGATGCCGACCAGGATCTCTTCCTTGGTCTTGAAGTGGTAGTAGAGCGCCGCCTTGGTGACGTCCAGCCGTTCGGCGATCTCGCGCAGCGACGTCTTCTCGTAGCCCTGCTCGGCGAAGAGGTCGAGGGCCACGTCCTGGATGCGCTGGCGGGTGTCGCCCCGCCGGCGCTGCTTGGTGCCGTCCATCCTGCCGCCCGTCCTCGCGTTTCCCCGCACTTCCTGGCAGGAGAATAACTTGCTTGACGCCCGGCTAGTTTCCGGGCTAGGTTCGCGCGGGAACTAGCCGGGCGGCAAGTAAGTTGGGGGAAAGCGGTGCAAGAGGGGAAGCAACCGAGGAGCGTGCGGGTGGTCCTGCTCGCCCTGATGATCGCGATGATGCTCGCGATGCTCGACAACATGATCATCGGCACCGCGATGCCGACGATCGTGGGTGAGCTCGGCGGTCTGGAACACCTGTCCTGGGTGGTGACGTCGTACACCCTGGCGACCGCGGCCTCCACCCCGATCTGGGGCAAGCTCGGCGACATGCACGGGCGCAAGGGCGTCTTCCTGAGTTCGATCGTGATCTTCCTGCTGGGGTCCGTGCTCAGCGGCATGGCCCAGGACATGGGACAGCTGATCGCGTTCCGGGCCGTGCAGGGTCTGGGCGCCGGCGGTCTGATGGTCGGCGTCATGGCGATCATCGGTGACCTGATTCCGCCCCGGGAGCGCGGCAGGTACCAGGGCATGATGGCCGGCGTCATGGCGCTGGCGATGATCGGCGGACCGCTGGTGGGCGGCACCATCACCGACCACTGGGGCTGGCGCTGGACCTTCTACATCAACCTGCCGCTCGGCGCGGTCGCGCTGATCGCCATCACTGCCGTACTGCACCTGCCGAAGAAGCGCTCCGAGGCCCGGATCGACTACCTGGGCGCCGCGCTGCTGACCGTCGGCATCACCGCGATCGTGCTCGTCACCACCTGGGGCGGCACGGAGTACGCCTGGACGTCTGCGGTGATCATGGAGTTGACCGGGATCGGAGTCGCCGCGCTCACCGGCTTCGTGTTCTGGCAGACCCGGGCGACCGAGCCGATCCTGCCGCTGCACATCTTCCGCAGCCGGAACTTCACGCTGATGTCCTTCATCGGATTCGTCGTCGGCTTCGTGATGTTCGGCGCGACCCTGTTCCTGCCGCTCTACCAGCAGTCCGTGCAGGGAGCGTCCGCGACCAACTCCGGACTGCTGCTGCTGCCGATGCTGGGCGCGATGCTCGTCACGTCGATGGTGGCGGGGCGGGTGACCACGCAGACCGGGCGGTACAAGCTGTTCCCGGTGGTGGGCGGTGCGCTGATGGTCGCCGGCCTGTATCTGCTGTCCCTGATGGACACCGAAACCTCACGGCTGACCTCCGGGCTGTACATGGCGGTGGTCGGGCTCGGCATGGGCTGCCTGATGCAGATCACCATGCTGATAGCGCAGAACAGCGTCGACATGAAGGACATGGGCGTCGCGTCCTCCTCCACCACCCTGTTCCGTACCCTCGGCTCCTCCTTCGGCGTCGCGATCATGGGCGCGCTCTTCAACCACCGGGTCCAGGACGAGATGGCCCGGCGGGCCGGCGCGCTGGGCTCCGAGATGACCGAAGGGTCCGCCCAACTGGACGCCGCGAGCCTGGCCGAGCTGCCGGAGGCGGCCCGGGAGGCGTACCGGTTCGCGGTGACGTCCGGGACGCACGGGGCGTTCCTGCTGGGCGCGGCGGTGGCCGTGCCCGCGCTGATCGCGGCGGTGTTCGTGAAGGAGGTGCCGCTGAAGGGTGCGGGACCGAAGGACGAGGAAAAGCCGGCGCCTGTGCCGCTGGGTGAGGCGGTCTGAGCCCCCCGGGGATGCGGTCGGGCGGGGTGGGGTACCGGGCACGGCCTCGACGGCCCGTGGCCGGTGCCCCGTCGCGGAGCCGGCGGGGATGTCGGTGCCCCGTGTCACCATCGGCCCATGGACAAGATGCGCCTTCTGCGGCTGGCGAAGGACGCGATGGACCGTGACTGGGCCGACCCCGCACTCGACCTGGCCACGGTCGCCGCGCACGCCGGCTACTCGCGGTACCACTTCGTCCGCGCCTTCAAGGAGGCGTACGGCGAGACACCCGGCCAGTACCTCACCCACCGCCGGATCGAGCGGGCCGAGGAGCTGCTGCGCGCCGCCGACCTCACCGTCACGGAGATCTGCCACCTGGTCGGCTTCAGCAGCCTCGGCACCTTCTCGACCCGCTTCAAGGCGCGGACCGGCCTGACGCCCAGCGAGTACCGGACCCAGCACGTCGGCAGCGGGGCGGCCCTGATACCCGGGTGCTACGCCATGCTCTGGGCCGGCGGCTTCCCGCGCCGCGCGCCGGTGGACCGCCCGTGACCACCGCTTGCCCGCCGCGGCCCGGAAGGCCGGCGCGAGGCGGCCGGCGGCCGTGTGGCGCGCGTTCCCCGGGAGGCGGAGCGGCGGCCGCGGCGCTGAGCAATTCCGGAGAAGCGCCCCGGCTGCTGCCCCGCCTACCGTGACGAGCACAAGCCGTTACCGACGCAGGGGAGCAGAGCGATGATCACCGGCCTGGGCATCACCACCGTGTGGACCTTCGACCAGCAGCGCACCAAGGCCTTCTTCACCGAGAAGCTGGGCTTCGAGGTGCGCAGCGAGGTGCCGATGGGCGACATGCGGTGGGTCACCGTGGGCGCCAAGGAGCAGCCGGGGGTGGAGCTGGCCCTGATGAGCCTGGACGGACCCGGCCTCGACGCCGAGTCCTCCGAAGCCCTGAAGAAGCTGGTCAGCAAGGGCGTCATCGGCGCGGGCGCGTTCCGGACCGACGACTGCCGGGGCGACCACGAGACCTTCCGGCAGCGCGGGGTGGAGTTCCTCCAGGAGCCGCAGGAGCGGCCGTACGGCATCGAGGCGGTCTTCCGCGACGACAACGGGAACTGGTACTCGCTGACGCAGCGCAGCGAGGAGCTGGACTTCTCGAAGGACTTCGGCTGCTGAGCCGGGCCCCGCACGTACGTCCGTCCCTTCGTGCGGGGTGCCTACTCGGCCAGGACCGGATAGCTGCCCGTGTTCGTCGGCGCGTGTTCCGGCAGCCACAGGACGGCGACCGCGCCCTCGGCCGGTATGTGGTCGGCGGCGCCCGGTGGGCGGACGTTGCGGAAGGTCAGGCGGGCGCCCAGCACCCTGGCCTGGCCGGCCGCGATGGTCAGGCCCAGGCCGTGGCCGACACCGGCGCGGTCCATGCTGCCGGTGCGGAACCGGCTGGGGCCGTCGGCCAGCAGGTCCTCGGGGAAGCCCGGGCCATGGTCGCGGACACGGATGACCCGGCCCTCGACGGTGACCTCTATGGGCGGCTTGCCGTGCCGGGCGGCGTTGGCGAGCAGATTGAACAGCACGCGCTCCAGGCGGCGCGGGTCGGTCGTCACCTCCGACTCGTGCACCACCTGCACGCCGATCCCCGCGTCCCTCGCCGCCACCCGCCGGGCGACGAACTCGCCCAGCATGATGTCCTGCAGCTCGGCCCGCTCGGAGGCCCCGTCGAGGCGGGCCACCTCCAGTACGTCCTCGACCAGTGTGCGCATGGCCTTCGCCCGGTCCAGCACCAGTTCGGTCGGGCGGCCGGGCGGCAGCAGCTCGGCCGCGGTCAGCAGCCCGGTCACCGGGGTGCGCAGCTCGTGCGCGATGTCGGCGGTGACCCGCCGCTCCGCCTCCAGCCGCTGTTGCAGCGCGTCCGCCATCGCGTCGACGGCCCGCGCCAGGTCGTCGGTCTCGTCCCGGACGACCCCGCCGATGGCCTCGCGCACCCGCACGTCCGGCTCGCCCTTGGCGACCTGGTTCGCGGCGGAGGCCGCCTTGCGCAGCCGGCGCGACAGCTGCCCGCCGACGAGCACGCCGAGCGCGCTGCCGCCGAGCACCACCGCGATGGAGCCGATGACCAGCGCCTGGTCGAGGTCCTTGAGGATGTCCGTGCTGCGGTCGGTGAAGCCGGTGTGCAGGGACAGCACATGCCCGTCCTTGAGCGGCACCGCCGCCCAGATGTCCGGCCCGCCATCCGGCCGGTCGGTCACGTACGTGGCCCGGCGGCCCGCCTCGACCTTCGCACGCAGGGCGGACGGCAGGCCCGGGTCGTCGATCTTGATGTCGGGGAAGTTGGGCCGCCCCGACAGCTCGTAGTTGCGCTGGGCGATCTGCACCCGCTCGTCGGCCAGGTCCCGCGCGTTGTCCAGCATCGAGACCCGGGCCGCGTTGTGCACGACGAGGCTGAGCACGATCGCGATCAGCGCGCCGACCAGTGCGATCGCCGCGCTGAGTTTCCATCTCAGTCCCGTACGGATGCCCCTACGCCGCACACGCGCCCCTACCAGGCGCCGGCTGATCCCCCGCATCGACGTGCCCCGTCCCGCCCTCAGGCCTTCAGCTTGTAGCCGAAGCCGCGGACCGTCTCGATCCGGTCCTGACCGATCTTCGTACGCAGCCGCTGCACATGGACGTCGACGACGCGGGTGTCGCCGCCCCACCCGTAGTCCCAGACGCGCTCCAGCAGCTTGTCCCGGGACAGCACGGTGCCCGGCGCGGACGAGAACTCCAGCAGCAGCCGCATCTCGGTCGGGGTGAGCGCCACCGGGTGCCCGGCCTTGCGCACCTCCATGCCCTCGGTGTCGACCTCCAGGTCCCCGAAGGTCAGCACACCGGCGCCGGCCGAGGAGTCCGCCTCCTCCGGCCGGCCCGCCGTGCCGCCGCTCGCGTGCCCGAACCGGCGCAGCACCGCCCGGATCCGCGCCACCAGCACGGCACCGTCGAACGGCTTGGTCACGTAGTCGTCGGCGCCGGCCTCCAGGCCGAGCACCACGTCGATCGAGTCGGCCCGCGCCGACAGCATGATCACCGGGACGGTCGACTCGTCCCGGATCCGGCGGCACAGACTGACCCCGTCGAGGCCGGGCACCATGACGTCCAGCAGCGCGATGTCGGGCCGGTTCGCACGGAACGCCTCCAGCCCCGACAGCCCGTCGGGCATGGCCGTGACCGCGAAGCCGTCCCGCTCCAGGGCGAGCTGGGTGGCCTCGCGGATGACGTCGTCGTCCTCGACGAACAGGACGTGGGTCTGGTCTGCCATCCGTGCTCTCAGTCCGTATCCGTTGGGTCGGTACCCCTCGGTACCCCGGTCAGTTGCTCTCGGGCGCCACGGTCGGTTCGGCGCCGACGACCGCGCTGTAGTCGTTGCGCGTGCGGAACTCCTCGGTGAACCGGCCCGCGGCCCAGCGGTACGTGATCACGTTCTCACCGGACGGGCTCGACACCGGGTCGCCCTTCTCGTACACCTGCTTGGTGACCACCAGGTCTCCGCGGTCCATCTCGGCGTAGACCGGCGGCTCCTCCGCCTGGAAGACGTTCCGGTAGCTGCCGGCTTCCTCGCGGTACACGTACGAGCCGATACCGACGACATCAGTGCAGGTCACGACGTTGACGACGACGTCATCCGCGGTGGCGCCGGTCAGATCGCCGTACGACAGGTCGACCGGGTACTCGTCCCCCACGCACGGCTTCAGGACACGCTTGACCGCCGCCGAGACCTGCGGATCCGCCAGCAGCAGCTTGACCGCCGTGGCCCGGGTCAGGCTTCTGGACGGAGGTACCGCGGAGACCGGGGCGGCCGGGCTCACCGCGTTGCCCGCCACCGGCTCCTCGTGAGCGGGGCCCTCGTCCCGGGCGCCGGTGCCGCCCGTCGCGCAGGCGGACAGTGAAAGGCTGAGGGCGGTGAGCACGGCCACGGCCGTGCTCACCGCCGGAAAAGCACCTCGGGCCGGTGTGGACCCGGGTCCGGCGCCGGTGTCGGCACCGGACCTGCCGGTCAGGCAGCGCAACGCTCCCGCTCCTCACGCTCCAGCGCGCGTGCGTCCAGATCGCGGGCCTCCAGCTCCTCGCGGAGCCGGGCGAGCGCCCGGTGCAGCGTGCTCTTGACCGTTCCGGCCGACATGCCGAGGGCGGCGGCCGTCTCCTCCGTGGACATCTGCTCCCAGTGTCGCAGCACGACCACGCTGCGCTGCTTGGGGGCCAGCACCTTCAGTACGTCCATCAGCAGGGCGCGGTCCGCGTGCTGCTCCGAGGAGTCGTCCACGCACGACTCCGGAAGCTGCTCGGTGGGCACCTCCTCCAGCTTGCGGGCCCGCCACCACTCAGTCCGCGTGTTGATCATGACCCGGCGCAGATAGGCGTCCGCCAGCCGCTTGTCGGCTATGCCGTCCCAGCGGCCGTACGTCCGCGCCAGTGCAGTCTGGAGCAGGTCCTGGGCGTCGACCGGGTCCGGGACGAGCCGGCGGGCACTGCGCAGCAGCGCCTCCTGCCGGGTGCGGACGTACTCCTCGAACCCGAGCACCTCGCCCACGTCACCCTGCGCCATGATCAACCGCCTCCATCCCCGTTCTGCTTGACCGTGCCCCCCTGCCGGGCACAGGGATGAAGCTACGGAGGCGTTGTCACGGGGCTGTGCGAAGCAGCCTGCGGTGGACGCTCGGCTGTCCGTCGGTTGTGTAACGGAAGTAGGAAACAGCTAAAGGCACAGGGGAGTTGAGGGCGGTATGGGGGGATTTGGGTGCTGGGGGAGGGGCCTGCGCTGTGACATGAGGGAGCGGCGGGCTGTGATCCTTCTGCGCGTCAGCTCATCGCTGCGCCCGCCGCCCGTCCGTCGGCCCCACCGTGCGTCAGCTGTGCGGCAGCCGGTACAGGCCGCCCGGAAGCGGTTCCACCAGACCGTCCGAGACCAGGCCGTCCAGGGCCCGGGCGCGCTGCACCGGCTCGTGCCACACGCGATCGAGGCGCGCCTGCGGCACGGGTGCGTGCGCCTCGCGCAGCACGGCCAGCAGCTTGCCCCGCACCTGGCGGTCCGTACCGGCATACGTCTGGGCGCGCCGCGGCGGACCCTCGTGCTCCGGCTTGCCCGCCAGCCGCCACGCGCACTGCGCGGCGATCGGGCAGCGGTGGCAGCCCTCGTTCTTGGCCGTGCAGATCAGCGCGCCCAGCTCCATCGAGGCGGCCGCCCAGCGGGCGGCGAGTCCCTCCTCGTCCGGGAGCAGGGTCCTGGCCAGCCTGCGCTCGGCGGCCGTCGTCGCGTTCGGCGGGTACTGCACGCCGCTGACCGCGCGGGCGAACACCCGGCGGACGTTGGTGTCGAGCACCGCGTGCCGCTGCCCGTAGGCGAACGACGCCACCGCGGCCGCGGTGTACTCGCCGATGCCGGGCAGCGCGAGCAGCTGCGCGTGGTCGGTGGGTACGTCGCCGCCGTGCCGTTCCGTTATGGCGACGGCCGCGCCGTGCAGGCGCAGGGCGCGGCGCGGGTAGCCGAGCCGGCCCCAGGCGCGCACGGCCTCGCCGGGGGCCTCCTTCGCGAGGTCGGCGGGGCGCGGCCAGCGGGCCAGCCACTGCTCGTAGACGGGCAGTACGCGGTTGACCGGGGTCTGCTGGAGCATGAACTCGCTGACCATCACGCCCCACGCGCCGGCCTCCGGGCGCCGCCAGGGCAGGTCGCGCGCGTGCTCGTCGAACCAGTCGATGACGGGGGAATGGAGGTCGTCTCCGCTCGGGGAGCCGTTGCGGGCCTCGGCGGGGCTGGTGTGCGGGGGCTTCGTGGGAGCAGTCATGGCACTTCCGATCCTGCCATGCCGGTGCGGATCGACCGTGCTGATGCGATGCGTTTCGCGCCCCGGCAGATCGAGCCCGGGGACACGGGCCGGAGGGCGCCCGGGGCCGCCGCCCCGCCCCGCGCACCCAACTGACGTACGCGCGCGCGGCGTTTCCGGGATGATGATCCGGAAAAGTTGTGGCTCCAGGCGGCGGGTGGGGCCGGTGAAGGCACCGATCTCTCGTACAGTTTGCGCCGTGGGATCTCTGCGCAATCCGGTCGGGCCGCTTCCCTCCTCCATCTACTGGCGACGGAGGGTGATCATGCTGTCCGTCGTCGCCCTGATGGCCCTGCTCGTCACCTGGATCGTGACGTCGGGGGGCGGGGGGAGCCGCAACGGCGCGGGGGGCCCGGACGGCAAGAATCCCGCGCCCTCGATCACGCCGGGGCCCTCCGGTTCCGGGCCGGCCATCACCGAAGCGCCGGGCGGGCGCGACGAGCCGGGTGACGAGCCGGGCGACGGGGAATCCGGCGGGGGCGACGCAGGGAACGGCACGGGCGACAGCGCCGGTACGGGTCCGGGCGCGGGCGGCGGTTCCGCAGACCCGGGCGGATCCGGTTCCGGCGGTACGGTCGCGGGAGTCTCCGGCGGTGGCGCCGGTACGGGCGGCACGCTGCCGGCCGGGTCCTCGCTGCCCAACTGCGGCCCGAACGCCGTGACGTTGACTTTGCGCAGCGTGCGCAACGCGTACTCGCCCGACGAGACACCTGCGTTCCGGCTGACCGCGAAGAACACATCCGGCGGCGACTGCAAGGTCGATCTCGGGCCGAGGAAAGCGGTGCTGACGATCACTCAGGCCGGCGGAGACGACGACACGTACTGGTCGTCGGCGCACTGCCCGAAGGGCGCCGGGAGCCTGCTGTACCGGGTGCCGGCGGGGGAGAGCATCACGTACACCGTGGATTGGAACCGCAAGCCGAGCGCCCCGGAGTGCGGGACGCCTCCGGCGGGGGTTGCCGGGCCGGGGACGTATCTGCTGGAGGGGAAGGCGGCGGGCTTCGGGACGTTGCGGGCGTCGTTCGTGCTGGACGCGGACTGACCGCTGTGCTGCGCTGTGCTGGGCGGGTGCTCGTGGCGCGATGGTCGGTGGTCGGTGTGGTCAGGTGCGGGTCGTCGCCGGGGCGCTTGCGGTCGCGGGTGCGGTTGCGTGGTGTGGCGGGTGCGGGTTCGTCGTGGCTGGTCGCGCAGTTCCCCCCCGCCCCTTTGCGGCGTTGGGCGTGCCGTTCCTCGCGCCCCTTTGGGCGCTAGACGTACCGTTCCAGGATCGACGACTCCGCCAGGCGTGACAGGCCCTCCCGGACGCTGCGGGCGCGGGCCTCGCCCACGCCGTCCACCGTCTGGAGGTCGTCGACGCTCGCGGCGAGCAGCTTCTGCAGGCCGCCGAAGTGCTCCACCAGCCGGTCGATGATGGCGCCCGGCAGCCGCGGCACCTTGGCCAGCAGCCGGAAGCCTCGCGGCGAGACCGCGGAGTCCAGGGCCTCGGGGGAGCCGGTGTAACCCAGCGCGCGCGCCACCGTGGGCAGTTCGAGCAGCTCGGCGTGGCTGAGCGCGTCCAGCTCGGCCAGCGCCTCGTCCACCGTGCGGGAGCGCTTGGCGGTGGGCTCGGGGACGTAGTCCCGGACGACCAGCTCCCGCTCGGGTTCCACGCCCGCGATCAACTCGTCCAGCTGGAGCGCGAGCAGCCGCCCGTCGGTGCCCAGCTCCACCACGTACTCGGCGATCTCGGTCGCGATCCGGCGCACCATCTCCAACCGCTGCGCCACCGCCGAGACGTCGCGGACCGTCACCAGGTCCTCGATCTCCAGCGCGGACAGCGTGCCCGCGACCTCGTCGAGGCGGAGCTTGTAGCGCTCCAGGGTCGCGAGTGCCTGGTTGGCGCGGGACAGGATCGCCGCGGAGTCCTCCAGGACGCGGCGCTGGCCGTCGACGTAGAGGGCGATCAGCCGCATGGACTGGGAGACCGAGACCACCGGGAAGCCGACCTGCTTGCTGACGCGGTCGGCGGTGCGGTGCCGGGTGCCGGTCTCCTCGGTCGGGATCGTCGGGTCGGGGAGCAGCTGCACGCCCGCCCGGAGGATCTTCGACAGGTCGGAGGAGAGCACGATGCCGCCGTCCAGCTTGCACAGCTCGCGCAGCCGGGTCGCCGTGAACTCGACATCCAGGACGAATCCACCCGTACACATGGACTCGACGGTCTTGTCGGAGCCGAGCACGATGAGGCCGCCGGTGTTGCCGCGCAGGACGCGCTCAAGGCCGTCACGCAAGGACGTGCCGGGGGCGACGGCGCTCAGCGAGGCGCGCATCAGGCCATCGGTACCGGCACTCCCACCGGACTTTCCGGGAGCTGCTGCCCGGTCGTTGGCTGCCACTGCACTCCTCCGGTCGCAGGTTCTTGGGCGCTCCCGGATCCGCACTCGGTTCGTACGGACGGGCGAGACCAGGGCAAAGTCTACCGGCGGTCCTCCGCGTCCTGAGGGGCCTCTCGGCGACGGGAGCGGGGCAGCACCCTCAGGGCGTCCCCTATGTCCGCGACTTCCAGCACCTTCATACCGGCCGGAACCTTGCCCGGATCACCCGGGACGAGGGCGTGCGTGAAGCCCAGCCGGTGTGCCTCCGTGAGCCTGCGCTGCACGCCCGTGACCCGTCTGACCTCGCCCGCGAGGCCGACCTCGCCGATCGCGACGAGGTTCTTCGGCAGCGGGGTGTCGCTGGCGGCGGAGGCCAGGGCGAGGGCGACGGCGAGGTCGGCGGCGGGTTCGGAGAGCCTCACCCCGCCGACCGTCGCGGAGTAGATGTCCCGCTTGCCCAGGGCGCTGATCCGGCCGCGCTGCTCCAGCACCGCGAGCATCATCGAGACGCGGGAGGTCTCCAGGCCGGACGTCGTACGGCGCGGGGAGGGGATCTGGGAGTCGACGGTGAGCGCCTGCACCTCGGCCACCAGGGGGCGGCGGCCCTCCAGGGTCACGGTGAGGCAGGTGCCGGGGACCGGTTCGGCCCGACGAGTCAGGAAAAGTCCGCTTGGGTCCGCGAGGCCCGTGATGCCCTCGTCGTGCAACTCGAAGCAGCCGACCTCGTCCGTGGCGCCGTAGCGGTTCTTGACGCCTCGTACGAGCCGCAGACGCGCGTGCCGGTCGCCCTCGAAGTGCAGCACGACGTCGACGAGATGCTCCAGGAGTCGGGGGCCCGCGATCGCGCCGTCCTTGGTGACATGGCCGACCAGCAGGGTGGACATGCCGCGCTCCTTCGAGGCGCGGATCAGCGCTCCGGCCACCTCACGGACCTGTGCCATGCCGCCGGGCGCGCCGTCGATCTCCGGGGAGGCGACCGTCTGCACCGAGTCCAGGATCAGCAGCGACGGCTTCACCGCGTCCAAGTGGCCAAGCACGGCGGCCAGATCGGTCTCGGCGGCGAGATAGAGGTGGTCGTCGAGGGCGCCGATCCGGTCGGCGCGCAGCCGGACCTGGCTCGCGGACTCCTCACCGGTCACATACAGAGTGGGGTGCTCGTCGCTCGCCGCCTTGGCCGCCACGTCCAGCAGCAGCGTCGACTTGCCGACGCCGGGCTCGCCCGCGAGCAGCACCACCGCGCCGGGCACCAGACCGCCGCCGAGCACCCGGTCCAGCTCGGGCACACCCGTGGAACGGGCGGTCGCCTGCCGGCCGTCGACCTGCCCGATGGGCAGCGCGGACGTCGTGACGCGCCCGGGCGTCGTGGTCCGCACCGCGGGCGCGCCGTACTCCTCGATCGTCCCCCAGGCCTGGCACTCGGGGCAGCGACCGAGCCATTTGGCCGTCTGCCAGCCGCATTCGGCGCAGCGGTAGGACGGACGGTCCTTGGTGGTCTTCGTACGGGCAGCCATGGACGAAACCGTAGCCGCCGGCACTGACAGCCGGGGGGCGGGCCTCGCGGAACAGCGCGTCGCGGGCAGCTTCGCCCGCGCCCGGCCGCGCGCCCCTGCGCACCCCCGACTGGCGGCCCCGTCACGACGAGCCACGGAACTGAGGGTTCCTGTCCCCTTATGAGGGATCGTTTCACCCGTATGGATTAAATGTGCTCAACGGGGCGGAAGCCGCCACTTGCCGCCGCCTACGGTCGCCGGGTGATGAGCAGCAGCCCGGACACCACGACCCGCACCACTGGCGCACATCGTGCGCGCCGTGAGGCGCGTGACCGCGCTGCGGCGCGCACCTTGGTGCAGCGTCCGCCCGCGCGCTACGAGCCTTATGTGGACGGCCTGTTCACGTACTGCCTGTCCGTGCTGTGCGACCACGAAGCGGCCACCGCCGCCCTGGGCGAGGTCCTCGCGCTCGCCGAGCGCCGGGGCCAGCGTGCCCCGGAGTCCGCGGGCGACCGCAGGGCCTGGCTCTACGCGCTGGCCCGCTGGGCCTGCCTGCGCAAGCTGGCCGAGGCCAAGCAGAAACGTCAGGCCACTCACGCGGCGGGCCGGCACGGCACCGACCGCAAGCGCGCCACGCAGCCTCCGACACCCACGGTCTCCGAGCAGGCACAGGAGCGGCGGCGGCGCGAACTCGCCCTGCTCGCCTGGCCGGAGGCCGCCGGCACCACCCCCGAGCAGCGCGAGGCGCTCGAACTGGCCGTGCGCCACCACCTGTCCGCCCACGAGGTCGCCGCCGTCCTCGGCATGGATCTCGCCGCCGCCCGTGACCTGCTCTCCTCCGCCGCCTGCGAGGTGGAGCGCACCCGCGCGGCCCTCGCCGTCGTCGGGACCGGGTCCTGCCCCGGGGTCGCCCGCCTCACCGGCGACAACCAACTGGTGCTCAGCAGCGCCCTGCGCCGGGAACTGGTCCGGCACGTCGACGACTGCCCCCGCTGCCGGCGCACCGCCGAGCGCGCGCTCCCCGGCAACTGGCCGGGTGCCGCTCCTGGCCCGGCCCAGCTGCCCGTCCTGGAGGCGCCCCGTGCGGCCCTGCACATCGCCATGGCGCACCACCCCCGCGGGCGTGCTGCCGCGCCCCGCTTCGACCGGCGGGGCTTTCCGATGGACCCCAAGGACCGCGCCGCCCGAAGAGACCGCCTCCGCGCGCGTGCCGTCACCACGACGGTCGTCGCCACCGTGGTGGCCGCTCCGGTGATCGCGCTGTGGTCGGCCTACCGCGGCGGGCCGATCGCCGGTGAGGGCGAGGGCGGCCGCGAGGCCACCGCCAGCCGGGACGACGGCCCCGGCACCCTCGACGGCGAGACCGTGGGCGGCGGCTACGAGAACGCGGGCAACGCCGGCACCAGCCCGGGCCGCCGCTTCTCCCAGGGCAACGAGCCCGATGTGTCGGTGGAGGTCATCAGCGTCGCCGGTGGCGGGCACAAGGGCGCGGGCCGGCTCACGGTGGCCGCGGACCACGCCGGCGACACCACCCTCGTCACCCTCACGGCGGCCGGGTCCGCACCGGTCCGCTGGTCCGCGACCACGGCTGCCTCCTGGCTCTACCTGAGCCGATCCTCGGGAACGCTGCGCCCCGGCGAGACGTTGACGATCAAGGTGTACGTCGACCATCTGCGCGAGCCCTCGGGGTTCTGGAGCGCACGGGTCGCCGTCTCACCGGCCGGCGCGATCGTCTCCATCCAGGGGTACGGCAGCGCGCCGACCCCGTCCGACCCCGGCCCGGACCCGGACCCGGGGCCCAGCACGCCCGGTGGCCCCGGCGAGCCGACCCCGCCCGGCCCGGACCCGACGCCCACGACCCCCGCCCCGCCCGACCCGACGCCGACCACCCCGCCGCCCGACCCCGAGCCGACCCCCGGCGCGTCCGGCCCTTCGACGCCGGGAAGCCCGACGCCGCCGCCCAGCGACAGCGGGACGCCCAGCCCCGGCACCCCCTAGGGCCCGTGGTCCGCCGCGTGTCAGACCCGGGGGTCCGCCGGATGCGGCGCCAGCAGGGGCAGCTGCGACGCCAGGCGCTGCTCACAGAGCTCGACCAGGCGGTCGTACCCCGCCTTGCCCATCAGCTCGGTCAGCTCCGGCCGGTAGGAGACGTACACCGGCTCGCCCGCGCCGTGCGCCGAGGTCGCCGACGTGCACCACCAGTGCAGGTCGTGGCCGCCCGGTCCCCAGCCCCGGCGGTCGTACTCGCCGATGGAGATCTGGAGCACGCGGGTGTCGTCGGGCCGGTCGATCCAGTCGTACGTCCGCCGGATCGGCAGCTGCCAGCACACGTCGGGCTTGGTCTCCAGCGGCTCGCGGCCCTCCCGCACGGCGAGGATGTGCAGCGAGCAGCCCGCGCCGCCCGCGAAGCCGGGGCGGTTCTGGAAGATGCAGGAGCCGTGGTACGGGCGGGTCTGCCGGGAACCTTCGTCGTCCTCGGAGACCCAGCCGTTCCGGGTGCCCTCGGCGTGGTTCTGCCAGACATCCGGCGTGAGCCTCGCCACATGCTCGGCGACCCGCTGCTCGTCCTCCTCGTCGGAGAAGTGGGCGCCCAGCGAACAGCAGCCGTCGTCCGCGCGGCCCGCCTGGATGCCCTGGCAGCCGCTGCCGAAGATGCAGTTCCAGCGTGAGGTGAGCCATGTCAGATCGCAGCGGAACACCTGCTCGTCGTCCGCCGGATCCGGGAATTCCACCCACGCGCGCGGGAAGTCGAGGCCCTTCTCGTCGCCTGCCGGGACGGCCAGGGTCTGCTGTGACGTCTTCGGTGCTTTCGCCCGCGAAGAATCCTGGGAAGAACCCTTGGCCGATTTGGCCTTCTTGTCTGCCTTGTCGGTCTTCGCCTTTTTCGTCTTTGGCACCTGTCCAGGGTAAGTCGCCCGCGGCCCGGCCCGGGACCGCCTCGGGGACGGTGCGCGGCGCGGCGGGCAGTAGCGTTCCGTACATGAGACTCGGTGTCCTCGACGTGGGAAGCAACACGGTGCATCTGCTGGTGGTGGATGCGCACCCCGGCGCGCGCCCGCTGCCCGCGCACTCGCACAAGGCCGAACTGCGCCTGGCCCAGCTCCTCGACGGGGGCGGCGCCATCGACCCGGAGGGCGTCGACAAGCTGATCGCCGTCCTGCACGACGCGCTGCAGGCCGCCGAGGACAAGGGCGTCGAGGAACTCCTGCCGTTCGCCACGTCCGCCGTGCGCGAGGCCACCAACGCCGACGACGTACTCGCGCGCGTGCAGGACGAGACCGGCGTCGCCCTCCAGGTCCTCACCGGCGCCGAGGAGGCCCGCCTCACCTTTCTCGCCGCCCGCCGCTGGTTCGGCTGGTCCGCGGGCAGGCTGCTGGTCGTCGACATCGGCGGCGGCTCCCTGGAGATCGCGTACGGCATCGACGAGGAGCCCGACACGGCGGTGTCGCTGCCGCTCGGCGCCGGCCGGCTGACCTCCGGCTGGCTGCCCGGCGACCCGCCCTCCACGGACGACATAAGGGCACTGCGCCGCCACGTCCGTGCCGAGATCGCCCGCACGGTGGGCGAGTTCACACGCTTCGGCACTCCCGACCACGTGGTCGCGACGTCCAAGACCTTCAAGCAGCTCGCCCGCATCGGCGGCGCCGCCCGCTCCGCCGAGGGCCTCTACGTCCAGCGTGAACTCAAGCGGCAGACCCTGGAGTCCTGGGTGCCCCGCCTGTCCGCCATGACCACCGACGAACGCGCCGAACTCCCCGGCGTCTCGGAGGCCCGCGCCGGCCAGCTCCTCGCGGGCGCGCTGGTGGCGGAGGCGGCGATGGACCTCTTCCACGTCGAGACGCTGGAGATCTGCCCCTGGGCGCTGCGGGAAGGCGTCATCCTGCGCCGACTGGATCACATGGGACCGGGCTGAGACGGACGCCGGCCGGAGGTGCCGTACGGGGCGGGGCGATCCGCCCCGCGAGGCTGTGGCGTGCTGTCTGCCGCGGCCCCCGCCCTTGGCCGAGGCCCGACGGCGAACCCCCGTCAGCGCCGGCCGCCCCGCCTGCGCGGAATGCCCCACCGCGGCCCCCACCGCGGCCCCCACCCCTGCTCCTGCCCCTGCGCCCCGCTCAGCCTCGCCCCGGCCCGCCTCGCCTCGCCCCGCCTCGCCCCGGCCCGCCTCGCCCCGGCCCGCCTCGCCCCGGCCCGGGCCCGCCCCGCCTCGCCCCGGCCCGGCCCGCCCCGGCCCGGCCCGCCCCGGCTCGGCTCGGCTCGCTCAGGCCCGCCCGTCGCCGCCCCCGGCCGAATCCCGACGGCCGCCCCGGCCCCGACCCCGGCTCGAACGCCGCACCTCCCGGCGCGCCGTTACCCTGTCTCCGTGGCAGAACCAGTCGTACGCGTCCCGGATGCGAAGGTCGCCCTCTCGACGGCCTCCGTCTATCCGGAGTCGACGGCGACGGCCTTCGAGATCGCCGCACGCCTCGGGTACGACGGCGTCGAAGTCATGGTGTGGAACGAACCGGTCAGCCAGGACATCGAAGCCCTCCGCAGGCTCAGCGACTTCCACCAGATCCCGATCCTCGCCGTCCACGCCCCCTGCCTGCTCATCACACAGCGCGTGTGGTCCACGGACCCCTGGGTCAAGCTCCAGAGAGCCCGGGCGGCCGCGGAGAAGCTCGGCGCGAGCACCGTGGTCGTCCATCCGCCGTTCCGCTGGCAGCGCCAGTACGCGCGCGACTTCGTCGTCGGCATCTGGCGGATGGCGGACGAGACGGATGTGCGCTTCGCCGTAGAGAACATGTATCCCTGGCGCTACCGCGACCGGGAGATGCTCGCGTACGCCCCCGACTGGGACGTCACCAAGGACGACTACCGGCATTTCACGATCGATCTCAGCCACACCGCGACCGCCCGCACCGACGCCCTGCACATGATCGACCGCATGGGCGACCGTCTCGGGCACGTGCACCTGGCCGACGGCGGCGGCTCCAACAAGGACGAGCACCTGGTCCCCGGCCGTGGCAACCAGCCCTGCGCGGAACTGCTGGAACGCCTCGCCCTGAGTGGTTTCGACGGCCATGTCGTGATCGAGGTCAACACCCGCCGTGCCATGTCCGGCGCCGAGCGTGAGGCCGACCTCGCCGAGGCGCTGGCCTTCACCCGGCTCCATCTGGCCTCCGCCGTGAAGGTGCCCCGGCGATGACCGGCGCGCCCGCCCGCGGACGCGGCAGGCCCCCTCGCGCGGAGTCCGGCGACACCCGCGACCGCATCCTCGCCGTGGCCCGCGAGGAGTTCTCCGAACGGGGTTACGAGAAGACGTCCGTGCGCGGTATCGCCAAGGCGGCGGGCGTGGACTCGGCGCTGGTGCATCACTACTTCGGTACGAAGGAGCAGGTCTTCCAGGAGGCGCTGGAGGCGGTCTTCGCGCCCGCCCTGAAGGCGCCCGACGTGATCTTCGAGGGACCGGCCGACGGCGTCGGCGAGCGGTTCGCCCGGTTCCTGTTCGGGATCTGGGAGAACCCCGTCACCCGGACCCCGCTGCTGGCGGTCGTGCGGTCCGCCGTGACCAACGAGGTGGCGGCGGCCGTCTTCCGCCGCCTGGTCGCCGCGCAGCTGCTGCGCAAGGTGGCCTCCCAGCTCGGCCTGCCCGACGCGGAGCTGAGGGCGGAGCTCGCGGCCGCGCAGATGGTCGGGGTCGCCATCATGCGGTACGTGATCAAGCTGGAGCCGCTGGCCTCGGCCGACCTCGAGGTGATCATCAAGCGCGTCGCTCCGGTCGTGCAGGGGCATCTGACCGGCCCCTGACGAGCGGGTTCCCCCCGACGAGCGAGGAGACCGCCTCTGACGAGCGGGAACCGGACCACCCTGAGACACGCATCCCGCATTCCGGACACAGTGTCCATCCCTTGGAGCACCGGCGTACGCTCGTAGAAGTCAGATTTCTCCGAAGGAGCGAGCGACGATGCCCGAGCTGAGGTCCCGCACAGTCACCCACGGCCGCAACATGGCGGGCGCCCGCGCCCTTATGCGCGCCTCCGGTGTACCCGGTGCGGACATCGGCCGAAAGCCGATCATCGCGGTCGCCAACAGCTTCACGGAGTTCGTGCCGGGCCACACCCACCTGGCGCCGGTCGGCCGGATCGTCAGCGAGGCGATCACGGAGGCCGGCGGTATCCCGCGTGAGTTCAACACGATCGCCGTCGACGACGGCATCGCGATGGGTCACGGCGGCATGCTCTACTCCCTGCCTTCCCGCGACCTGATCGCGGACAGCGTGGAGTACATGGTCGAGGCGCACTGCGCCGACGCCCTGGTCTGCATCTCCAACTGCGACAAGATCACCCCGGGCATGCTGAACGCGGCGCTCCGCCTCAACATCCCCACGGTCTTCGTCTCCGGCGGCCCCATGGAGTCGGGCCGTGCCACGCTGGTCGACGGCACGGTCCGCACCCTCGACCTGGTCGACGCGATCTCCGACGCCGTGAACGACAAGATCTCGGACGAGGACATCCTCCGTATCGAGGAGAACGCCTGTCCGACGTGTGGCTCCTGCTCCGGCATGTTCACCGCCAACTCGATGAACTGCCTGACCGAGGCCATCGGCCTCTCCCTCCCCGGCAACGGCTCGGTCCTCGCCACCCACACCGCGCGCAAGCAGCTCTACGTGAACGCCGCCCGCACCGTCATGGACCTGACCCGGCGCTACTACGACCAGGACGACGACACGGTCCTGCCCCGCTCCGTCGCCACCTTCGCCGCCTTCGAGAACGCGATGGCCCTGG
Organism: Streptomyces sp. NPDC047706; assembly: GCF_043204795.1. Taxonomy (NCBI): domain Bacteria; kingdom Bacillati; phylum Actinomycetota; class Actinomycetes; order Kitasatosporales; family Streptomycetaceae; genus Streptomyces; species Streptomyces sp. NPDC047706. The sequence goes on from NZ_JBIDCW010000027.1 coordinate 99,150, forward strand.
ACATCGCGATGGGCGGCTCCACCAACACGATCCTGCACCTGCTGGCCGCCGCCCAGGAGGCCGGGGTGCCCTTCGGCCTGGAGCAGATCGACGCCGTCTCGCGCCGGGTGCCGTGCCTGGCGAAGGTCGCGCCCAACGTCGCCAAGGACCGCACGTACTACATGGAGGACGTGCACCGGGCCGGCGGCATCCCCGCCCTGCTCGGCGAGCTGCACCGCGCGGGCCTGCTCAACGAGGACGTGCACGCCGTGCACAGCCCGTCGCTCGCCGACTGGCTGAAGACCTGGGACGTCCGTGGCGGCTCCCCCTCCGCCGAGGCGGTGGAGCTGTGGCACGCGGCCCCCGGCTGCGTCCGCTCCGCCGAGGCCTTCTCGCAGTCCGAGCGCTGGGCGGCACTCGACGAGGACGCCGAGGGCGGCTGCATCCGCTCCGCCGAGCACGCGTACAGCAAGGACGGCGGCCTGGCGGTCCTCAGGGGCAACCTCGCCGTCGACGGCTGCGTGGTGAAGACGGCCGGTGTCGACGAGTCGATCTGGACCTTCGAGGGCCCGGCGGTCGTCTGCGAGTCGCAGGAGGAGGCCGTCGAGAAGATCCTCAACAAGCAGGTGACGGACGGCGACGTCGTCGTCATCCGTTACGAGGGTCCCAAGGGCGGCCCCGGCATGCAGGAGATGCTCTACCCGACGTCGTTCCTCAAGGGCCGCGGCCTCGGCAAGACCTGCGCACTGATCACGGACGGCCGCTTCTCCGGCGGCACCTCGGGCCTCTCCATCGGCCACGCGTCCCCCGAGGCGGCCTCCGGCGGCACCATCGCCCTCGTCGAGGACGGCGACCGCATCCGCATCGACATCCCCAACCGCTCGATCGAGCTGCTCGTCGACGAGGCGGAACTGACGCGTCGCACCGAGGCGCTGAACGGCGCGTACGCCCCCAGGAACCGCGAGCGCAAGGTCTCCGCCGCGCTGCGTGCCTACGCCGCGATGGCGACGAGCGCGGACAAGGGCGCGGTCCGGGATGTCAGCAAGCTGGGCTGAGGCCCGGGACGGCGCTCAGCGCCCCGTGCGACCGAGCCGACCGAGCCGAGTGACCGGGAGACGTGGTGACCGGGGCCGCCCCTGACGGGGCGCTGTTGGACCAACAGCGCCTGACGGTGCGGCCCCTACGGCGTTCCGGTACGCGTCGGCTGCGCGCGGCGTGTCCACGCCGTCGCGGGCGCCTGCCTCACCACCGCGCCGCCGCGCCCCCGTCCTCCGCGAACAGCGTTCCGTCCGGCGCCCCCGCGAACACCTTCCCGTCCGCCGCCACCGGGAGCGGCAACGCCGACACCACGGCATCCCGCGCCGCCCCGGGCCGGGCCTCGGTGTGCCCCACCAACGCCCCCTCGACCGCGTCGACGGCGACCAGCCGCCCGTCCCCGGCGCTGAAGTACAGGCGCTTGCCGGCCACGACCGGCGCCGACGGGAAACTGACGGACGTCTCCAGCCGCCAGCGCTGCTCCGCCGTACCGGTGTCCACTGCCGTGAGCGCGCCGTCCGCTCCCAGCAGATACACGGTGTCCCGCGCCACGGCCGCCTGCGCCCCCGCCACGGGAAAGCGCAGGGCGATCCGGCTCTGGGCGTCACGCGTGGCGTCGTAGCGCACCACGGCGTCCGTGTCCGCGTACGACGCCGAGGTCGACGTGAACCACAGCACGCCCTCCCGGGCGCCCACCAGGCTCAGCGCCCCCGCCAGCCGTCGCTGCCATCGCACGTCGCCGCTCTCCGGGTCGACGGCGGTCACCCGCGTCCCGGCCCCGTCCGCGTCCACGGCGTATGCCACGCGCTCCCCGTAGGACTGGAAGACCGGCCGGCCGAGCCCGGCCACCCGGTGCCGCCACCTGCGCTCACCGGTCGCCGCGTCCAGCGCGGTGACCGTCGGGTCGGGGCCGGTGAGCAGGACGACCCCGCCGACGTGCGCGACGCGGCCGTCGTAGCGTGCGACGTCCTGGCTCCACACCGTCCTGCCGGTCTTCGGGTCCAGCGCGGTGAGACGCCGGCTGCCCTCGGAGACGACGTGCAGCAAGCCGCCCGCGAGCACGGGCGGCTGCACGTCCCCGCCGGCCCGCCCGCCCGTACCCGGACGTGCCCACCTCACGGCACCGTCGAGGGGATCGACGGCGGCGGCCAGGACTCCGGGACGCGTGCAGTACAACGTCCCGCCCGCGTACGCGCACTGGGGCATCCCGCTCGCCTCGGCGCCCCGCGCGCTCAGCTCGACGTCCCAGGCGCGGAACCGCTGGGCCCGCTCCTGTCCGGCGGACGCCTCGGTCTCACCCGTCCCCGCCAGCAGGACGGCCCCGGCCCCGAGCGCGAGCACGACGGCTCCGGCACCGACGGCCGTCGCCCATCGCCGCCACGCGGTCCGGGACTTCGGCTTTCCCTGCTTCCGTGGCTTCTTCGGGCGGGTGTCCGAGGCCGGGGAGTCCAGGCCCGCGGAGTCCGGGGTGGCGGGCCCGGGGCGCCGGTGGGTGGGCAGCTCGTCCCTGGCGGGTTCGGACGGCTGCTCGGGCGTGCGCTGTTCAGGTATGAAGGCCTGGGTGTCGTACGACGCCGACAGCGAGCGCAGCTCCGCCATCAGCTCGTCCGGGGTGGGGCGGTCCTCCGGTTCCTTGGCCAGACAACGGGCGACGAGAGGCGCGAGTTCCCGCGGCACACCCGTCAAGTCCGCCTCTTCGTGGACGACCTGATACGCCACCAGGTAAGGGCTGTCGGAGTCGAAGGGCCCGCTGCCCGTCGCCGCGTGCACGATGACCGACCCGAGCGCGAACACATCGGCGGCCGGCCCGACATCCCGCGGCCTGCGGAACTGCTCCGGCGCCATGAACGGCGGCGTCCCGATCAGCTTGCCGGTCTCGGTGCGCAGTTCGCTGTCCGCGGGCCGCGAGATGCCGAAGTCGATGACTTTCGGCCCGTCCTCGGCGAGCAGCACATTGCTGGGCTTGAGGTCGCGGTGGACGACTCCTGCCCGATGGATGTCCCGCAACGCCTCCGCCAGTCCCGCCATCAACCGCCGCAGCCGGGCGACGGGCAGCGCGCCGTTCCGTTTCACATACTCGGAGAGGGTCGGCCCCGGGATGAACAGCGTCGCCATCCACGGCCGCACGGCATCCGGGTCGGCGTCGACGACGGGCGCGGTGAACGCACCGCTGACCCGCCGGGCCGCCCCGACCTCCTGCCGGAACCGGCCCCTGAACTCAGGATCCTGCGCGAACTCCGCGTGCACGACCTTCACGGCCAGCCGCAACCCCGAGGCCGACCGTGCGAGATGGACCACGCCCATGCCGCCGGACCCCAGCTGCGCCTCCAGCAGATACTGCCCGGCGTACTGCGGAGATTCCGCTTCCGCATCCGTACCGGTGCTGCGGCCCGGCGTCATCTCTCACCCCCGGATGTCCGTCCGCATGCGCGACGCGCTGAGCCTAGTCGATGGTGCGTGCGAAGCCTCCGTGGGTTGCTAGCCTCGGTGCGCCACGCGATTTTGGCGTGAACCGTTCACAAGCGTCCAAACGGGGGAGGCCGACATGGCCACGGAGAACATCGAGATATCGGGTGCGGGCGAGCAGGAGACGGCACCGACGGCACTCACGGAGCCGGAGTCCTCGGCCGAGACGGCGACGGCACGGGTGCGCGCCTATCCGGTCGCCCCAGGCGTCCGGCTCAACGTCCGCAGCGGCCCCGGCACCGACTACCGCATCGTCCGCGTGCTCCCCGAGGGCACCACCGTCCCCATCTACTGCCAGCGCCCCGGCGACAGCGTCACCGGCCCCTACGGCACCTCCAGCATCTGGGACTGCATCGCCAACTCGCAGTACGTCTCCGACGCCTACGTCAGGACCGGCAGCGACGGCTACGTCGCACCACGCTGCGCCTGACCTGACGTGCCCGGCCCACCGCGCCCCGCCGGCGCCGCCGCCACCCCGCCACGGCCCGCGCCCTCGTCGTGAGTGGCCCGTGGGCAGAGCCACCCTGGGGCCCGTCACCCGCCGGGCCCATAATCGACGCGTGAACGACGACCAGAACGGAACACCGGACCGGCCCACGGACGGTGGGCCCCGCCCCGAGCCCCTGCGCTTCTTCGGCACGACCTGGGTCGGCCACGACGACGGCTATACCGCCCGTCGGATCGCCGTGTCCGTCGGCTCCCTCGCCACGGCCGTGGCCGCCTGCCTGGTGCTCCGCTTCGCCTACGAGGGCATCCAGCTCGCCGACACGGGCAGCTTCGTTCCGCTGCTGGTCGTCGTCATGTTCGCGGTCTGCAGCTCGCTCGCCTTCCGGCACACCTGGGAAGGCTTCACCAAGCGCCACGACCCCGACCGCCAGTCCACCCTCCGCGGCCTTCTGACCATCGGTTTCATCGGCTCCCTCCTCGCCTACTTCGTCCGCTCCCTCACCGAGGCCCCCGGCGAGAAGCTGCACCGCGAGGAGTACGAGGCAGCCCTCCAGCACCACGCGAAGCGCACGTCCCGCCGCACCGGCAACCCCGCGAAGAGACGCCGCCGCGCCTGAGGGCACGGGTGACAGGGAGCGCCGGACCGGGTGACGCAGGCCCCGAACCGCCGCTCGCTCCCCCGGGCTGACCCCTGTCGCTCCCACCCCGCCGGGCGGCCCCATGGCCCCATGGCCACGTCCACGACGCCCCCGCCCCTCCCATCCCTCCCGCGCCCACTCCTTCAACGCTGCCGCGGCCCAGTACGCGGCGAACCGCCCCTCCTACCCACCCGCCCTCTTCGACGCGCTCGAGGAACTCGCGGGGCGCCGGCTCGCGTGTGGTGGACGTCGGTGCCGGCACGGGCACAGCGACCGCCCTGCTGCACGACCGGGGCGCCGACGTGGTGGCCGTGGAGCCGGGGGACGGCATGTCCGCGCACTTCCGCAGCACCCGCCCCGGCATCCCGATCGTCCGCGCCGACGGCGACGCCCTCCTCCTCGCCGACGCCTGCGCGGACTTCGTCACCTACGCCCGGGCCTGGCACTGGACCGACCCCGCCTCGCGCTGCCCGAGGCCTTCCGCGTCCTTCGGCCGGGCGGCGCGCCGGCCCTGTGGTGGAACCGCGACGCGCCCGGCGTCACCTGGGCCGCCGCCCAGGCGGAGCTCCTCGTCGCCCGTACCTCCTGACCCGCCGCACCGCGAGCCGGCCGCTTTCCCCGCGCCCCCCAGTATCTGCACTTGACGCCATCCACCCCCGTGAGCATTATTCATCGCATGATGAATTATGTCGACGGCCCACCCGGCACGGATGGTCAACCCGCACCCGGGGCCACCCGGCCCCCCGCCATCCGCGCGGAGGGACTCACCGTCTCCCGTGGCCCGCGCACCGTCCTGCGCGCCCTGGACTTCACCGTGCCGCGCGGCCAGATCACCGGCCTCCTCGGCCCCTCGGGCTGCGGCAAGTCGACCCTGATGCGCGCCATCGTCGGCACCCAGGCCAAGGTCACCGGCACTCTCGACGTCCTGGGCCGCCCCGCCGGCCACCGCACCCTGCGCACCCGCATCGGCTACGTCACCCAGGCCCCCTCCGTCTACGACGACCTCACCGTCCGCCAGAACCTCGACTACTTCGCCGCGATACTCGACCCCGGCCGCGCGAGTGCCGACCGCCGCCAGGACGTCGACCGAGCCCTCACCGACGTCGACCTCACCAGCCACGCCGACGCCCTCGCCGGCAACCTCTCCGGCGGCCAGCGCAGTCGCGTCTCCCTCGCCGTCGCCCTCCTCGGCACCCCAGAGGTCCTGGTTCTCGACGAACCCACCGTCGGCCTCGACCCCGTCCTGCGCCGCGACCTGTGGAACCTCTTCCACGCCATCGCCGCCGACCGCGACGCCACCCTCCTCATCTCCTCCCACGTCATGGACGAGGCCGAGCGCTGCCACCGCCTCCTGCTCATGCGCGAGGGCGAGATCCTCGCCGACGACACACCGGACGCCCTGCGCGCCCGCACCGGCACCGAGACGGTCGAAGCCGCGTTCCTGCACCTCGTGGACGCGGCGAGCGCCGACGCCCGTGACAAGGAGACGACCCGATGACCACCACGGCGACCACCTCCGCGCCCACCGGCGCCCTGAACGCCTCCCGCACCGCCGCGACCGCCGCCCGGGTCCTGCGCCAGCTCCGCCACGACCCGCGCACCATCGCGCTGATGATCCTCGTCCCGTGCCTGATGCTGATCCTGCTGCGGTACGTGTTCGACGGCAGCCCGCGCACCTTCGACAACATCGGCGCGTCCCTGCTGGGCATCTTCCCGCTGATCACGATGTTCCTGGTGACGTCCATCGCCACCCTGCGCGAACGCACCTCGGGCACCCTCGAACGCCTCCTCGCCATGCCCCTCGGCAAGGGCGACGTCATCGCCGGCTACGCCCTCGCCTTCGGCACCCTCGCGATCATCCAGTCCGCCCTCGCCACGGGCCTCGCTCTGTGGGTCCTCGGCCTGGACGTCACCGGCTCCCCCTGGCTGCTCCTGCTGGTGGCCCTGCTCGACGCGCTCCTCGGCACAGCCCTCGGCCTGTTCGTCTCGGCCTTCGCGGCCTCGGAATTCCAGGCGGTCCAGTTCATGCCGGCGGTGATCTTCCCTCAGCTCCTCCTCTGCGGACTGTTCACCCCCCGCGACAAGATGCACCCCGTCCTCGAAGCGATCTCCAACGTCCTCCCCATGTCGTACGCCGTCGACGGCATGAACGAAGTCCTCAGGCACACCGACATGACGGCCGACTTCGTCCGCGACGCCCTGATCGTCGCGGGCTGCGCCCTCCTGGTCCTCACCCTCGGCGCGGCGACCCTCCGGCGCCGGACCACCTGACCCACAGGGCGAGCCACGTCCCGCCCACCGGACAAGCGAGCCCGCTCCCCACACCCGGTGCGAGGATGAACCCGGACGACGCAACCCCCGGAGGGCCCCGCACCATGACCCAGAAAGTCGCAGTCCTCGGCACCGGCAAGATCGGCGAAGCCCTGCTCAGCGGAATGATCCGCGCAGGCTGGACCCCCGCCGATCTCCTGGTCACCGCCCGCCGCCCGGAGCGGGCCGAGGAACTCCGTACCCGCCACGGAGTCACCCCGGTCACCAACGCGGAAGCCGCGAAGACCGCCGACACCCTGATCCTCACGGTCAAACCCCAGGACATGGGCACCCTCCTCGACGAACTGGCCCCCCACGTCCCCGCCGACCGCCTTGTCATCAGCGGCATGGCGGGCATCACGACGGCATCCCTCGAAGCGCGCCTCGCCGCCGGCACCCCGGTGGTCCGTGTCATGACGAACACCCCGGCCCTCGTCGACGAGGCCATGTCCGTCATCTCCGCCGGCAGCCACGCCGGCGAAGCTCACCTCGCGCACGCCGAAGGCATCTTCGGCGCCGTCGGCAAGACGCTCCGTGTCCCCGAGACCCAGCAGGACGCCTGCACCGCCCTCTCCGGCTCCGGCCCGGCGTACTTCTTCTACCTGGTCGAAGCCATGACCGATGCCGGCATCCTGCTCGGCCTGCCCCGCGACAAGGCCCACGACCTCATCGTCCAGTCGGCGATCGGCGCGGCCACCATGCTCCGCGACAGCGGCGAACACCCCGTCAAGCTCCGAGAGAACGTGACGTCCCCCGCCGGCACCACCATCAACGCCATTCGCGAACTGGAGAACCACGGCGTGCGAGCCGCCCTCATCGCCGCCCTGGAAGCCGCCCGCGACCGCAGCCGCGAGCTCGCCTCCGGCAACAACTGACACCGCCCGCCGGGAGCGGTCACTTCGCCGCGGCCACGACCTCCTTCCGTCTACGCCACCCGCGCGAAGCCGCACCTCCTCCCACTGCCTACCGGGCCACGTTCAGCACAGCCCCCACCCCGGTGTCCGCGCCGCTCCCGCCACCGGAACCCGCGACCCCCGTACCGGAAGAAGCCGGCAGCAACCCGATCGCGCGATAAGCGGCATCCACGGTCGGCCGGGCCATCGCCCGCGCCCTCTCCGCACCATCCCGCAGCACCCCCTCCACATAGCCGGGGTCCGCACACAACGCCTTGTGTCTCTGCTGTACGGGCCCGAGGAGCTCGACCACGGCCTGTGCGGTGTCCTGCTTCAACGCGCCGTACGACTCGTACCCACCGCTCAGGCCCGACGGGTTCCCACCCGTGCACGCCGCCAGAATCTCCAGCAGGTTCGCGACCCCGGGCCGCCCCTGCCGGTCGTACACGACGTCCCGCCCGCTGTCGGTGACCGCCCGCATGATCTTGCTGCGCACCACGTCCGGCTCATCGAGCAGACAGACGATGCCCGGCCCGGTGTCGTCGCTCTTCCCCATCTTCGACGCCGGCTGCTGCAGATTCATCACCCGCGCGGCCACCGTCGGATGCGTGGCACGCGGCACCACGAACGTATGCCCGTATCGCTGGTTGAACCGCACCGCCAGATCCCGCGTCAGCTCCACGTGCTGCGTCTGGTCATCCCCTACAGGCACCTCATCCGTCCCGTATGCCAGGATGTCCGCCGCCATGAGCACGGGATACGTCAGCAGCGAAAGCCGCACGCCCCCACCCCGAGTCCGCTCCCTTGCCATCTTCTCCTTGTACTGGATCATCCGCCGCATCTCACCGTCGGTCGCGACGCACTCCAGCAGGTACGACAGCCGCGCGTGCTCGTCGACATGGCTCTGGACGAAGACGGTGCACCGCTCCGGATCCAGCCCCGACGCAAGCAACAACGTCGCCGCCTGCCGAGTCAGCCTGCGCACCCTCGCCGGATCGTGCTCCACGGTCAGCGCATGCAGATCGACGATGCAGAACAGGGCGTCCGACCGGTGCTGGTCCACCTCTGCCCACCGCCGCATGGCCCCGAGGTAGTTGCCCAGCGTCAGATGCCCGGTCGGCTTGACCCCGCTGAAGACCCGCGTCATCTCTCCACCTCCTGGTCGAGACCGCCGCACCCGGCCGGCCGACCCTCTCGGAGGGAGAAACACCAACGGCCGCCGAGGCGGCGGCCGTTGAATGCATACGTGCGCAGGGCCGCCGTCAGGCGGCCCACCAGAACTTGGTGCACGTACGCGTAGTCATGTCCTCAGAGTACGCCTGCGGGGTGCGGCCGGGCACGCGAGTTGACACGTCCCGGGCCAGTACGTAGTGTTCTCCGAGTTGTCCGACGTGAGCGCCGACCTCGGTCGGTCCCCGGACAGCGATTCCGCGAGTATCAACCACTCCCGACGAGCAGTCGATCCGTCGACCTGCTGTCGTGTCACTGGTATGCATATTTTCGGAATGAGGAATCCGCGTTCGAAAGGACGCAGCCCCCGATTAGCTCGGGAGCACGGAATCCGCTAAAGTCTCACTCGTCGGAACGGCCCAACGGCCGGGAAGGCAAACCCCGCTGACTGGGGATCAGGTCGAGAAAAGATCTGATAGAGTCGGAAACGCAAGACCGAAGGGAAGCGCCCGGAGGAAAGCCGCGAGAGGGAATCTCGGGTGAGTACAAAGGA
>NZ_JBIDCW010000028.1:0-107274 GCF_043204795.1 Streptomyces sp. NPDC047706
CTGCAGGGGGGACCCTGTGGGAGAGTAGGACGCCGCCGAACAATTATTGAGGGAAACCCCGCATCTTCGGATGCGGGGTTTTCTGCGTTCAGGGGGTTGGGGAAGTCAGAGATGGAACTGGTGCCCGGGTACTACGGTGGGCCCATGAGCACCAGCGCCGAAGAGCGGTATGTGGTCCGGTCGTTGCGAGCCGGGGAGTGGCCGGCGATGCGGGAGTTGCGGCTTGCCGCGCTACGGGATCCGGTCGCGCGGATCGCCTTCCTGGAGACGTACGAGGAGGCGCTGGCCCGGCCGGAGGCGTTCTGGCGGGAGCGGGCGGAGCGGGCCGCGGAGGGGGATGCCGGGACACAGCAGGTCGTCGCCGAGGGGCCGGACGGGGAGTTGGTCGGGACGGTGACCGTGCTTGTGGAGGAGCCGGGGACGACTGACTGGGCCGGGTTCCCCGTCGAGCGTCGGCAGGGGCATGTCGTGGGTGTGTACATGCGGCCCGAGCATCGGGGCTGCGGGTTGACCGAGTTGCTCTTCGACGAGGCCCTGGAGTGGTGCTGGGGGCGGGGCCTGGAGCGCGTGCGGCTCATCGTGCACGAGGAGAACGGGCGCGCGCAGGCCTTCTACCGGAAGGTGGGGTTCGAGGCCAGTGGGCTGACCATGCCGCTGCCCGGACAGGCGGTTGCCTGTGAGCGGGAGTTCGTGCTGGAGCGGAGCTGACGTCAGACCGGGAGCTCGTCGTGGGGCCAGCGGGTGCGGGCCTGTTCACGGGATCGGACGAGGGCGAGGGTAGGCAGGCCCCGGTCGGCGCCGGAGGCGAGCAGCCACGGGAGCTGGGAGAGGGGGGCCACCGCCGCGACGTCGTCGAGGACGAGGGTCAGTGGTGGGTCGAGCCGACCGGAGGATGACCGTTCGGCCATGCGCCGGCCGTGCTCGACCACGCTGGACACGAGCGCGGTGAGCAGGGGCATCGCGCCCGGGTTGGTGCGGGGGTCCTCGATGGATTCACCGACCACATAAAGCGTGCCCCCTTCTGCGACGAAGGAATCCAGGGCGAGGGCGTCGGCTCGGTTGGGTGTGCACGACTCGCGGATGTTGAGCGTGAACAGCGAGGAGAGCGCACGGGCGGTCAACTCGTGCGCCACGTCGCGGCGTTCGGGGTGTGCGGTGAGGGCGGCCTCGAGTTCGCCGGCGGCGCCCGGGGCTGCCTTGGGGTGGGTACGGAGGGTGCGTACCGCCTCCTGCATCTGGGTGCCCTGGGACCAGCGGTGGACGTGGCGGACGGTGCGGTTGTCCAGGGCGGCGGCGTGCAGGTAGCTGCGCAGGAGGGTCTGTGCGGTGTCGCCTACCGCCTGGTCGAGCCGTGAGGTGGGGCTGACCGGCGTCAGGAGGGCGGCGGCTCTCGCGGTGGCCGTCTGCTTGTCCTCGCAGTGGGTGATGGGGGACCAGTGCAGGCGGGCCGGGGTGTCGCACGTGTGGGTGGGGTCGTAAAGGAGGGTGGGGCCGAGCTTGGATCTGGCGTCCTTGGTGTCCTGCCACAGGGCCGGGTTGGAGGTGACGACGACGGTGGGGCCGTCCGCTTCGCGGATCGCCTCGATCGCGGTTGCCCGGCGGGTCTCCCGCGTGGTCGCGTGGATCTTCTCCCACCTGCTGATTGCCGGGCCGCCGAACAGGGCGGTGCGGGGCACCTTCTCCGGCTCGCTCGTGGGGAGCGATTCCGCCGGTTCCGGTTCCGGTGCCGTCGCGGCGGGATCTGCGGCGCCAGGCCCTGCTGCCACGGCCGTGGGTGCCACCGGCGTGGGTGCCACCACTGTGGGGACGGCCGCGGGCGCCGCGGGCCTCGGGGCCGGGACGTCGTGGAAGGCCGCCGGTTCGGGGACCGGTGACTGCTGCGTGGCCGCACGGCGGCTCACCTTGCCCGCTCTCCAGCGGGCCATCGTGCCCATCACGAAGATCGTCAGTACGAGCAGCACCATCATCTGGCCGATGAACAGGCCCCAGAACAGCCCGTACCCCGAGAGCTGTGCTCCCGGGGTGCCCGGCCAGGCGCCGGTGATGTCGTGCGGCTGGGCGACGAGGTGACGCATGGCCAGCGGTGTCCGGGTGAACGTCACGCCCCGCGGCCACGCCCCGTGCGTGAACCAGCCCGCAAGGCCGGTCGCCGACCAGACCAGCAGGGTCATCCCGAGCAGGAACCCGAGTATGCCGACCAGCAGGCCGTCGGGGATTCCGCCCTGGGCTTCCCGCCGGTGGTCGTCCGCTCTCACGCCGTCCCCTTACGCCACCGTCTTACGCCACCGTCGACTCGGAGTCGCCGAGGTGCTGTTCCATGAACGCCGCCGCCCGCTCCTCCGCCTCCCGCTCGGCGGCGCGCAGGGCGTCGTCGGTGAGGTCGGCGGAGGACTCGGTCATGGCACGGTCGGTGAAGACCAGCGGGCGTTCCGTCTCCGTGACCAGGTGCTTGACGACCTGGACGTTGCCGTTGACGTCCCACACCGCGATGCCCGGTGTCAGTGTGGGGATGATTTCCACCGCCCACCTGGGCAAACCCAGCACCCGTCCGGTCGCCCGCGCCTCGTCGGCCTTCTGCGCGTAGATCGTCCTGGTCGAGGCCATCTTCAGGATGGCCGCGGCCTCCTTCGCCGCCGCCCCGTCCACGACGTCGGACAGGTGGTGGACCACGGCGACGAACGAAAGACCCAGCCGGCGGCCGAACTTCAGCAGCCGCTGGAACAACTGCGCGACGAACGGGCTGTTGATGATGTGCCAGGCCTCCTCGACCAGGAAGATGCGCTTCTTCCGGTCGGGGCGGATCCAGGTGTGCTCCAGCCAGACGCCGACGATCGCCATCAGGATCGGCATGGCGATGGAGTTGCGGTCGATGTGGGAGAGGTCGAAGACGGTGAGCGGGGCGTCCAGGTCGATGCCGACCGTCGTGGGGCCGTCGAACATGCCGCGGAGGTCACCGTCGACCAGCCGGTCCAGGACCAGCGCCACGTCCAGGCCCCACGCCCGTACGTCGTCTATGTCGACGTTCATCGACTCGGCCGACTCCGGCTCGGGGTGCCGTAGCTGCTCCACGATGTCGGTGAGGACCGGTTGCCGCTCGACGATCGTCTCGTTGACGTAGGCGTGCGCCACCTTGAGGGCGAAGCCGGAACGTTCGTCCAGGCCGTGGCCCAGCGCGACCTCGATGATGGTGCGCAGCAGGGCCAGCTGGCCGGTGGTGGTGATCGCCGGGTCCAGCGGGTTCAGGCGGATGCCGTGGTCCAGGGCCGCCATCGGGTCCAGACGGATGGGAGTTATCCCCAGCTCCTGCGCGATGAGGTTCCACTCGCCGACGCCGTCCTCGCCCTGGGCGTCGAGGACGACGACCTGGCGGTCCTTGAAGCGCAGCTGGCGCAGGACGTACGTCTTCTCCAGCGCCGACTTGCCGTTGCCGGACTCGCCGAGGACCAGCCAGTGGGGGGCGGGGAGCTGCTGGCCGTACAGCTGGAAGGGGTCGTAGATGTAGCCCTTCCCGGAGTAGACCTCGCGGCCGATGATGACGCCGGAGTCGCCGAGGCCGGGGGCGGCGGTGGGCAGGTAGACCGCCTGGGCCTGGCCCGTGGAGGTGCGCACCGGCAGCCGGGTGGTCTCCACCTTCCCGAACAGGAAGGACGTGAAGGCTTCGGTGATGACGGAGAGCGGGTCCCGCATCAGGGCATCAACCCCTACCTTCGGATTCCGGTGGCGAACGGGAGCGTGTTCACGAAGGCCCGGTGGTGCTCGCGGTCGCACCACTCCAGCTTCAGATAGGACTTTCCGGCCGACGCTCTTATCGTGCGCTTGTCGCGGGCCAGTGCCTCCGGGTGACGGGAGGAGACGGTGATGTAGCCGACCAGGTTGACGCCGGCGGCGCCGCTCGCGAGGTCCTCGCCGCGCTGGTCCAGGCGGTTGTGGGCGGCGATGTCGCGGGGGTCGACGGTGCGGTTCATCTTGGCGGAACGGGACGCCTCGGCCTCGTCGTTGGTCTTCTCGGTGAGCATGCGTTCGATGGCGATCTCGGTGGGTTCGAGATCCATCGTGACGGCGACCGTCCGGATCACGTCCGGGGTGTGGACGAGCAGCGGGGCCAGGAAGTTGACGCCGACGGGAGTCATCGGCCACTCCTTGACCCAGGCCGTGGCGTGGCACCACGGCGCGCGGGTGGCGGACTCCCGGGTCTTGGCCTGGAGGAAGGTGGCCTCCGTGGCGTCCAGTTCGGCCGGCCAGGCGTTGCGTTTCGTCATGGCCTGGATGTGGTCGATCGGGTGGTCCGGGTCGTACATGGAGTGGATCAGCGAGGCGAGCCGGCCCTGGCCGAGGGGCTGGCGTACGCGGATGTCGGCCTCCTGGAGCCGGGAGCAGATGTCGGTCAGCTCGCGGGCCATGACGACCGCGAGGCCGGCGTCGCGGTCGGCCTTGCCGCCGTGCGGCCGGGCCGCGCGGGCCATGGCGTTTGCCTCGGCGGCGAGTTCACGGCCGTAGTGCATGCAGGCGACGAGGTACGCGCGGTGCTGCTCGCTGCTCGTGGACACCATCGACTGGAGCTGGTCGTACGACTGCTGCAGCCACGTCGGTGCGCGGTCGTCGCCGCGTACGGCGACGTCCTTGGCGTGCGCGTCCGGGTCGGCGGGGAGGGTGCGGGCGAGCATCTGCAGGCGGGTGACGAAGCCGTCGCCGTTCGCCACGTGCTTCAGCAGGGTGCCGAAGCGGTCGACGAGGGCTTCCTGGTCCTCGCTGTCGCGCAGTCCGACACCGGGGCCCTCGATCTCGATGGCGGCGGTGACGGTCTTGCGGTCCGCGTGCAGCAGGACCGCGATCTCGTCGGGGCCGAACGGGGCGGAGAGCCAGGTGATCCGGCCGATGCCGGGCGGCGGGCCGATCTCGACCTCGCGCCCGTCGAGGCGGGTGCCGGCCTCGGCGGCGGCCGAGCGGTAGGTCGCGCTGTTGCGCAGGGTGCGCTTGTAGCTGCGGTTGATCTCGAACCACTTGTAGAGCGTGCGGTGCTTGTACGGCACGTAGACCGCGGCCAGCGCGAGCATCGGGAAGCCCATGAGGAGCACGATCCGCAGCGACAGCACCGGGACGAGGAGCCCGCACATCATGCCGAGGAACGCGCCCACGATGATCAGCGCGATCTCGCCGGTCTCCCGGTTCCGGCCGACGATGGCGTTCGGCCGGGCGCGGCCGATCAGATAGGTACGGCGGGGCGTGACCGGATGGGACAGGTGGGACTCGGTCGTCAACGCCCATCACCTCCCGAGCGGTTGCTGCTGCTGTTGCGGGTGTTACTGGCGTGGGGCGTGTTGACCGGGCTGGACGAGCGCGGCGCGGGTGCGGCGGAGGGGACGGATCCGCCGCCACCGTTCGCGGGGCGCGAGCTGTGCGCGGCGACGCCGCCGGAGGCCTGGTTGGCGGGGCGCGCGCCGCCGCCGGACTGGGCCTGGCCGTTGTTGTCCGCCCGGGTGCTGTGGGTCTTGATGCCCTGGGCGACCAGGGTCGCGGGGGAGCTGATGACGGCGGCGGCCTTGCCCTCGGCGTTCTGCATGATGCGGTTGTTGCGGGAGCCCGCGATCTCGTCGCCGAAGCCGGGGACGAAACGGTAGATCATCGCGGACGCGAAGATGGCCAGCAGGATGATCGCGAGGCCGGAGACGACGGCGGAGAAGGCGTCGGGGCCGTCGTCGGCGCTGAGGGCACCGGCGAGGCCGAGGACGATCACGATGACGGGCTTCACGAGAATGACCGCGATCATGATGCCGGCCCAGCGGCGGACGTGGCCCCACAGGTTCTTGTCGACCAGGCCGGCGTAGACGACGGTGCCGAGGAGGGCGCCGACGTAGAGCAGGGCGGCCCGGATGACCAGCTCCAGCCACAGGACGCCGGCGGCGAGGATGCTGACCAGGGAGACGACGATCAGCATGATCGGGCCGCCGCCGATGTCCTCGCCCTTCTCCAGGGCGCCGGAGAAGTTGCCGAAGAAGGCGTCGGTCTGGTCGCCGGTGGCTTTCGCGAGGACCTCGCAGACGCCGTCGGTGGCCGAGACGACGGTGTAGAGGATCAGCGGGGTGAAGGCGGAGGCCAGGACGGTGAGCCAGAGGAAGCCGATGGCTTCGCCGATGGCGGTGGAGAGGGGGACGCCTCTGACGGCTCGCTTGGCGACGGCCAGGAGCCACAGGAGGAGCGTGAGGATGGTGGAGGCCGCGAAGACGACCGCGTACTGCTGGAGGAACTTCTCGTTCGTGAAGTCGACGTTGGCGGTGTCCTCCACGGCCGCGCTGAGCTTGTCGATGGTCCAGGCGGCGGCGTCGGCGCATCCCTTGGCGAGGGAGGAGAGGGGGTCGAGGGCGGAGGTGGGGTCGAGGGAGGGTGAGTTGCCACCGCTGCGGGCGCCCTCGCCTCGTTCGCAGTAGTCCTTGGCGGGGCCGACGATGAGGTCGCAGTTGTCGTCGGACGGCGTCGGCGACGGCGTGGGTGCTGCGGCCGCATGGGTCGCTAGCAGTACCAGGGCGGTCTGTACAGCGGTGAAGGCGGCAGTGGCCGTGAGTGCGCGGTGCGGCTTACCGGGCATAAGTGAAGCCTCCGTACTCCTCGACGGCCTTGGCCATCTCGTCGGCGCTGGACGCTTTGGCATCACCGGGAACGGGTGCTGGGCCGTCCTTCTGGGCGAAGCTGGCGACCTTCCAGCCGCCGTCCGCCCAGCGCAGCTGGAGCGTCAGAGTGAACCAGTCACTGGTGACCGGATTGGTCGAGGTCTCGCCAGTGGTACCGAACACACCGCTGCACCAGACTTCGACCGTGCTGGCGGAGTCCGAGTAGTCCGTCGTCTTGGTGCCGATCGGCATGGTGCGCGAGACGTAGGTGCTGCCCGCTTTGGCGTTGCCGTTCGCGTCCAGTCCGATGCTGCTCAGGAACTGCTTGGAATAGGCCTGCTTGAACTGCTCCTCCAGCGCAGCCTGTTTGTCGGTGACGAAGACCTGCTGGACGATCTCGGTACGCCGAGCCGGCTTGAGGATGTCGGCAGAGACCAGTGCCACCGCGTAGTTCGCCGCCGCAGACTCCGCCCCCTGCCGGTCATGCGCGAACCCCGTCGGGATCCCGCCCGCCTCCGTCTGCACCGGGCGTTCGCCGCTCGCTGCCGTCGAGGACGTCTGCGGGCCCGACGCGCTGCCCTCCGTCGACGCCGGCTCGTCTCCGCCGCGGTTGGCGAAAGCGATCGCGGCGATCAGGAGGACCACCACGCCGACCACTGTGACTAGGCTCCGGGAGGAGCTGCGGGGGCGGCGGGGCGCGCCGCCGTAGGGTTCGCCGTCGGGCAGCCGGGTACGCGTGTGCCCGGTGCCGGCGTAACCGCCGGGAGGCTCGTGCTCGTCCCCGGGACTCATGCCGCGTCCGCCCCCTCGATGTCGTAGCGGAGACCGCCGCAGCGAATGGCCGCGTCGGTGTACGACGGTAGCCGCGCTGGTTCCCGCGCGGGCGCGGTGTGGTGACTCGACTTCAGGGACATCAGGGAAACGCAACCTCAGCCGGTGGGCACGACGGGCGGGTGGGGTAGTTGGGGACCGGGCGCGCCCGGGGAGGACGTGGTGGGCGCTTACACCGCCATGCCGTACACGATGGTGAACAGCGTGCCGAGGGAACCGATGATGAAGACTCCGGTGAGGCCGGCGATGATGAGGCCCTTGCCCTGTTCCGCGCTGAAGGTGTCCCGGAGGGCCGTCGCACCGATGCGCTGTTTGGCCGCCCCCCAGATGGCGATGCCGAGGCAGATGAGGATGGCGACCGCCATCACCACCTCGATCATCACCTTCGCCTCGTTGCCCAGGCTGCCGAAGGGGCCCCAGTCCGGAGCGATCCCGCCGATGATGGTGTTGATGTCTCCCTCGTCGGCCGCAAAGAGCATGTAAGTCACCGCCCCTGTTGGGTAGTTCCGCAGTCCCCTGCGGTGCGCAGAGGTCAGGCCTCATTCTCGCTGACAATGACGCTGCCGGATGTCGACTTGGCGTCATTGCTTGGCGGGTTTCCTACGAATAGCTCGTATGGTCACTCTGTGTATCACGGCAGGTAACGCCGGGCAACGAGGTGGGTGCGGAACCTGGGATGTGGTGCCGTCGTTGAGCCTCTTTACGACCGGAGCGCTCGCGTCGATGTTCTCCGGGTGAAGGCTATCGCCGCGAACGGTGCGGGCGGTGACGCGGGGTCAGCGGGGCCGCAGTCCGTGCAGCAGGTGGTGGACGACCTCGCCGACGCTGTCGAGGGCGGCCTGGGGCGGGAACGTGCCGTTGGCGGTGAACGCCGCGATGCCGTGCAGGGTGGCGCCCGCGTGCAGGGTGATGCGCTCGGGGTCGCCCTCGACGATCTCGCCGCGCTGCTGGGCTTGCGAGATCAGGCGGAGGAAGGGCGAGATCGTGCGCTCCACGGCGGCGGCGAGCTGCTCGGAGACGTCCGGGTCGTGCTTGCGGGCGTACATCAGCTCCAGCAGCTCGGCGTTGTCGATGGCGAACCCGAGGTAGGCGCGGGCGAGCGTGGTGAGCCGTTCCTCCATGGGGAGTTCGGGGTGGTCCGCGGCCTCCAGGGTCCTGGTCATGCGTTCGAAGCCGGTGAGGGCGAGGGCGTCGAGCAGGGCCTGCTTGTCCCTGAAGTGGCGGCCGGGGGCGGCGTGGCTGACGCCGGTCTCGCGGGCGAGTTCGCGCAGGGACAGTGCGGCGGCGCCCTTGTCCCGCAGGGTGCGTTCCGCGCCGGCGAGCAGGGCGGAGCGCAGGTCTCCGTGGTGGTAGGGGCGGGTCGCGGGCATGCCGCTCATCGTATCTCGATGTTGACGACGTCAGCATTGTTGGCGCCGTCACCTTTGTTGTCGTTGACAGCATTGTTGGCGATGCCTACATTGAGGGCATGGCTACTGCGAAGAACTCAAGCAAGTGGAACCTCGACCGGATGCCCGGCCTCCCCGGACGGACGGCGGTCGTCACGGGCGCCAACAGCGGTATCGGCCTCGCGGCCGCCGACGCGCTGGCGGGTGCGGGCGCGCATGTCGTCCTCGCGGTGCGGGATCCGCAGCGCGGGCGGGCGGCGGCCGCGACCGTGCGCGGCAGTACGGAGGTCCGGCGGCTCGACCTCGCGGATCTGGTGTCGGTGCGGGAGTTCGCGCAGGAGTGGGGTGACCGTCCGCTGGACCTGCTGGTCAACAACGCGGGCGTGATGATGCTGCCCGAACTGCGGACCAAGGACGGCTTCGAGATGCAGTTCGGCACGAACCATCTCGGGCACTTCGCGCTGACGAACCTGCTGCTGCCGTACGTCACCGACCGCGTCGTGACCGTGTCGTCGGGAGCGCATCGCTGGGGCGGTGCCGTCATGGACTTCCACGACCTGAACCTGACGAAGGGCTACACGCCGGTCCGCGCCTACGCCCGGTCCAAGCTGGCGAACCTGCTGTTCACCCTGGAACTCCAGCGTCGGTTGACGGAGGCCGGCTCACGCGTCCGCGCCGTCGCCGCCCACCCCGGCTACGCGGCCACCAACCTCCAGAGCCACGCGTCCAACCCGGTCTCCCGCGTCGCCATGCAGCTCGGCAACAGGGTCTTCGCCCAGGACGACAAGGCGGGCGCCCTGCCGACCCTGTACGCGGCGGTCATGGACCTGCCGGGCGCGAGCTACGTGGGCCCGGACGGCCTCGGCGAGATGCGGGGCGCGCCGACGCTGGTGGGCCGCTCGGCGGCGGCGAGCGATCCGGGGGCGGCGCGGCGACTTTGGGCGGCGTCGGAGGAGCTTACGGGGGTGAGGTTTCCGCTGGCGGATGCGGCGCGGGCGTGAGGACACTGCGCCGGGCGGTTGGCCCCCTGGTCGCCGGCGTGTTCCTCAGAGGTCGAGAACTGCGCGCAGGGCCCGGTCGATGCGCGCGAGGGAGACCGGGCCGATGTTTCCCAGGCAGGTGCCGTCAGGGAAGCGCGTCGTCTTGAGCCGCGTCATGTTGAGGGCTACGGCGACGGCTTCGACGGGAGCGTGGAGGTGCACGGACATGATGGTGTCCGGATGGGCGCCGGGCGGATGCAGCACGACGGCCAGGCAGGCGCCGAAGGCCTCGTCGAGCCCGTCGAGACTGATCACACAGACTGTGCGTTCACCTTGGCACCCTTGACCTGTCAGATGTCCCCCCTCGTCACCACGCGTCGCCGTCCCCGTCCAGGTCCGGTCGATAGCCGGCGGCAGCCAGCCGCTGGGCCCCCACGGGGGTGAAGTGCCCGTCGTGCCAGTGCAGTACGGCTCCGGTGAGTCCGTCGTAGTAGCCGCAGTCGAGGTCGCGCATGACCCAGCGTGCGGGAATGCGCTCCAGAACGGTGCGTGCGGGCAGGGTGAGCCGGGTGCCGGGCGGGGTGACGATGTGGAGTTCACGCCCGGTCTGGAGGGCGGTGCGCACCACGTCGGTCAGCCAGGTCGTGGCGGCCACGAGCGGGCGGTCCTGGAGGATGACGGCGGCCTTGCCGGTGAGCACGTCCACGTCGGCCGGCGCGGCGGCTGCGTCACCTCCGGCTGGGACGGAAACGACATCGGTGTGGGCGGCCTCGCGTGGCCACGTGGTGCCGCCGAGTACGGTCGCCAGCCGCCCGGCTATGGACCCGGCCAGCCGTCGGGCCTCCTCGGTCCCTGTGATCGCCCTCGCCTCGGTCCACCACACCGGCCCGTTCAGCCGGGCAGTAGGCCCGAGCAACCGCTCCGCCTCGCCGGGGACCTGGAGGTAGCGGGGTGCCTCGACCGACACCAGGGGCTGCCCGTCGTCCGTGCACAGCTGTGCGACGGCCCCGCCGCCTGCCTGGTTCACGCCCAGGTCGGGGCCTCCGGCGTGCAGTGCGGCCAGCAGGGATTTGATGTCCGGCATCTGCGGGGTGAGGGCGATGACGTCCTGGGTCATGTGGTGCTTTCGGTTGTCAGAGCCTGCTGGTCAGATCGGGTCCCAGGCCGTTCTCATCCGCGTCCGGATTGGCGAGCCCGTCGACGGTGGCTCTCCCGAAAATGGTTGGCTCGCCAGGCTCGGGTGGCATCCCGAGCAAGGCAGTGAGGTCTTTCAACGCGGCGGCAAGTCGCGGGGCGTTGTTCTGGTAGACCTCGGGGTGGGGGCGACCCGCGAAGTCGTACCAGCCCCAGATGTCGTGGTGCACGGACAGTTCGGCCGAGAGACCTGTGGGAGCCGTGGAGAGGCAGAGGTCGACCAATCGAGGCTCAGTGTGCGGTTGCCGTTCCGCGTCGATCCAAGTTCCTGAGCCGATTACGTTGAAATCGCTCATGGTGGCCGTGGGGAATGCGGCGGGTCGGCTGCCAATAACTCGTTCCGGCAGACCCGGATGGCTCAGCGGCTCGGTGAGTTCAAGGGTGCTTTTGACGCCAGTTGTCCCTACGTCCAGGACGCTCCAGACATACTCCAGTTGGAAGGGCCTGAGAAGTTCATGCTGGGCCAGCACTTCACACAACCGTCCTGCGAGTGAAAGGGCCGACTCCAAGCCCGGCGGGCCAAAGTCGTAGAGATCCCAGTACCAGGAGCCGCGTTCCTGCGGCGCACGCATCAGAGTCGACATGGTTTTCCTTACGGGAACGTGGGTCCGTTCGGCGGGACAGTGATGGAGCCGTCAGTGAAGCGCAGGAGGAATGTCGCGCCAGCGTCCCTCGCTCGATATTCTGCCTCGTCGAACATCCTGGGTGTCAGGTCCCGCATTGACTGATGAACATCCAGAACAGCGACGCGGTGGGTCATCCCTGGGTACTTCAGCTGTTTTGCCGCCTTGGCGGAAGCACTCTTGATGCCCTGGATACTGGTGACATCCTTGAGCTGGTAGCCGTAGTCGACGGAACCGTCAGCGTGTCGTGTGTAGACATCGAGATCGAACGTGTGCGTATCGAGCTCTACCCCGACCCGTGTGACGCCGTGCTCCTGTAGGTCGGAAACGAGGCGCATGGCCATGTATGCGGCCGGAACCATGCCCTTCGGGTCGGCCTTGGTCGGCCCCTGTTTACACATCTCCAGTAGCTTCTTGTACCCCTCGACGTCACGCAGGTGCCCCCGCGAGATCATCTCGGCGACGCCTGCCCCATACGGGTCCTTGCGCAGAGCCCGAAGCACTTTCTGCTGATCCGGCTCCGGCAGCTTGGCGCGGGTCAGTTCCTCAACGACACCGGCCTCCTGCTCCGGCTGCATTCGGCCCGTGTGGGCCTGTGCCAGGTCATCGACGTCCCTGCTGTACTTGGCCGGGTCGATGCCGGGAGGCCCGTCGGAACTGGTGTCAGGTGCCGGACGAGACTTGACTGGCACCTGTTCATCGTGGCTGGGTGCGTCGCCATGGGCGGGATCTGTCGGGTACAGATCGGGTGACGAATCAGAAGGCGGTTCGTGGGAACCGTGCTCATGGGTAGGGGCGGCGGGCGATGTGCCGGTTCTGGCGTCGTGTCCGCCGTCGTGGTCCGCACCCGGCTGGTCAGCAGCGTGTCCGCCTCCGGGTTCACTGGTGTGACCAGGCCCTCCCTGCGCTGACGCGGCCCCCTGGCTGCTTGCCCCATCGGCGTCGTGACGGGCCTGAGGCGACATGTCGTCGCCGGTGCGGGCCGTGCTCTCCGCCGTGCGGGCACCGGCGCCGACCAGTTCACGGTCGTCGGGCCGGGTGCCGATCGCTCGGTCGGCTGCGGCGGGCTCGTGTGGCGCTGGTGTCGTGTTGGGGGTGCCGTCCTGGTTCAGGGGGATGAGGTTGCCGCTCTTGTCGACCCGGTAGCGGTCGCTGAGGTCGAGGGCGCCGTCGGGGAACCTGGTTCTCGGGAACCGAAGGTGGTCGCCGACGTTGGCCAGCACCTGGGAGACCTTGGGCAAGGTCGAGAGCGCGTCGGCCGCCTTCAGGCCGCCGGAGATCGGATCGAGCGCGTCGCCGATCTTCGCCAGGGTGCCGGCCGTTTTCCCCAGCGTGCCGCCCTTGCTGAGCTTCGCTATGCCGGCGGCGGGTCCGGCGCCCAGCGTGAGGAGGTTGAAGGTGACCACGGCGTGGGCGCGGGCCGGGTCCTCCTCCCACATGTCGTACGCGATGAACTGCTTGCCGAACTCCTTCGCGTACGCCTTGCTCTCCGCCTGCCAGTCGGACAGACGCTCCTCTTGCCCGACGAGGTCCATGCCCTAGGCGTAGGCGCCCACGAAGGTGCGCCGCAGTCCGTCCCAGGCTTCGTCACGGGCCTCCGCGCCGTGGTAGCCCATGAGCGTGCCGAGCCCGTCGATGCCACCCCAGACGCTGTCCTTGGCGATGCCGTCCCACGCCCAGCTCTTGACTCCGTGCCCCCACCAGTCCAGGCTCCACCGCTCATAGGTGAGCCCCTCGGGGCTCCCCCACGGCAGGTCCTGCACGCCCTTGAGCATGTCGGCGTCCAGGCCGTACGTGCCTGGGGCGTGTGTGCCGTCGGCCGGGACCCACGCCGGCCGGCACAGGGTCATGCTGATCGCGTTGATCTTGTTGGCGGCGTTGCGCTCGGCCTCCTGGAAACCCTCGACCGCCGCCGCCACGTCGTCCATCAGGGCTTGGTGCGTGTTGACCTTGTCCTGGTCCTCGGTCCAGTCGTCATCGCCCTCGACACTGTCGACGAAGGCGATGGCGTCCTGCTTCAGCTGCTTCAGGCGGTCGGCGTGGGGCTTGGCCTCGGCGACGAACGTGTCCAGGGCGTCGGCGAGAGTCTCGATGTCGGCAGCGAAGTTGTCCGCCGTGTCCATCACCGGCTGGGTGGAGGAGAAGAGCTGCTCCGCCTCCGGGGCCTGGTAGTACGCGGCCGTGGCCTGAAATCGGGAATGGACGCCCTTGCCCCCGTCCCGAATGCCTGAGGCGTGCGTGCGCAGGTCGGCTGCGGCCGTCCCCAGCTGCTCGAAGTCACCGGTGTACTGCGGTATCCCGCCCGGACTGATCACGTCGGCTACTTCCCGCCCCTGCCGTCGGTCTTCTCCCCGACGGCGCGAAGCTCGGCCGGAGTGGGCGCCTTGGCCGCCTGGCGCTGGGCCTCGGCGGCCATGGTCAGGTCTCCCTCGACGTACTCGGTGGTGGCCTTGACCGTGCCGTCCATCGTCTTCCTGGCGCGCGCGGCCATGAACCTGATGCTGCGTTCGTTGTCGGACACGAAGTTCGCCACCGCGAGGCCCACCGGCCCGACGGGCGCGTCACCGCAGTACGGCCCACTGATCGTGCCCGCGAACCGCGCGGCCTCCGCCGCGCTCCCGCCGTAGCCCTTGATGCCCTTGCTCAGGTCCTCAGCCGAAAGGCCCACCAGCGACAGGATCGACTCCACGCCACTGGGGGAGATGTCCCACCCCGTCACGCCAACCCCCGTTACTCCCCATGCCGATACGTTTCCTCAGTCCGTCTCAGCATCACATACGCCACTGACAACAGGCTGTTCATCTGTACCAGCCCGCTCGTTGCAGCAGCAACGCAGTTCCGGCCAAGGTGCGTTCATTCGGTCGGAGTCGCCGTCCCCTCCGTGCAGTAGGGGTGTGTCCGCGTTGCGTGAGCTGGGCGCGTCGAAGGGCGGGAAGTTGCTCTGGGCCGAATGTCAGTGCAGTGGCCTACCGTAACGGAACGTGCTCGAAGCGTGAGGGGTGGGTGTCATGGCCAAGCTTGATCAGCGGCTCGGAAGGTCGCGGTGCACGGACGCGGAGCTGGACCTGGAGGCTGGTGAGCGGAGCGCACAATACGGTGGATTCGACGCCGAGCGGGATGTCGGGCCTCCCAGCGTCCCGCTCGCGCAGTCGGCGAGACGGAGGGACGGAGGCGAGCCATGTCCGTGTCGCCCAGTGCCTGGATGCATCCGCGTCCCCGCCCGGGGAATCTGCCCGAGGTCGCCGAGAAGCTCAAGGCTGTGACGGGTCTGCGTGCGCAGATCGTGGGGGGAAAGCTCGTGATGTCCCCGACTCTGCGTGGGAAGCACGCAGGCGTTGTGAAGCGCTTGTGGCGGCAGCTCGAGGTGGCTGTGCCCGAAGGGCTGGACATGTACGAGGTGTCCTCGATCGCGCTGCCTGAAGACGCGGACGTTTACGTGACCCCGGACCTCGTCGTCCTGCCCGCGGAATGGGAGGAGGACGACGACTGGCTCGCCTCGCCGGAGGACGCCGCGCTGGCCGTCGAGGTCATTCCCAGTCGGAGAAGTCCCGCGAAATCCGGGACAAGGCCGACTGGTACGCGGTCGCTCGTGTCCCCCTGCTCCTCGTCATCGACCCTCGCAAGGGCACGTGGGCCCTGCACACCCACCCGGACAACGGCGCCTACCGGGATGTACTTGTGGGGAAGTTCGGGGAGTCTGTGCGGTTGCCACAGCCGTGGGACGTCGAGATTCTGACCGATGGTCTCCCGGCCTACGGCCCTTCGCCCCGTGTGGGCCGGAGGGGCGACGACATCGGGTGACGGGGACAACCGGGCACCGGACGACCTCCGTTTCTCCTTCCGCGTGACTACCTCCGCAACCGACCACTCGCCTCTACACTGACCTGGGCGTAATCCCAGGCGGTGAGGAGCGGTTGACGGTGCGTAAGGCGTGGGTCGTGGCGATCGCCGCAGCGGGCGCCGGGGTTTCCTTCGTGATGCTGCTGGTCGTCGGGGTGTACGTCGTCGCCGGGGATCTTGTCAACGGTCTCAGCGGTGCCGGACGGAAGCTGGCCAAAGGGTCCGTGCCCGCCGCCTATCAGACGCTGGTGCAGAAGTGGGGCAATCTGTGCCCGGCCATCAATCCGGCGCTGCTGGCCGCGCAGTTGTACCAGGAGAGCGGGTTCGATCCGACCGCGCAGAGTCCGGCGCAGGCGCAGGGGATAGCGCAGTTCATCCCGGGGACCTGGGCGTCGCACGGCATCGACGGGGACGGGGACGGGGACCGCGACGTGTGGGACCCCAATGACGCGATTCCGTCGGCCGCGTCGTACGACTGCACGCTCGCGAAGTACGTGAAGGACGTGCCGGGCGACGCGACGAAGAACATGCTCGCCGCGTACAACGCCGGGGCCTACGCCGTCATCAAGTACGGGGGCGTGCCGCCGTACAAGGAGACCCAGAACTACGTCCGGGTCATCACGACGCTCCAGGAGAGCTTCGCCGCGCCCGTCGGGCGGGTCGATCCGTCGGAGCAGGCCGCCGGAGCCATCCACTACGCGCAGAAGAAGCTCGGCACGCTGTATCTGTGGGGCGGCAACGGCACGCCTGAGCAGGGCGGACGGTTCGACTGCTCGGGGCTGACCAAGGCGGCGTACGAGAGTGTGGGGATCACCCTGCCCCGGGTGGCCAACGACCAGTACAACGCCGGGCCGCATCCGGAGCGCGACGAACTGCTGCCCGGAGACCTGGTGTTCTTCTCGGACGACCTCACGAACTCCCGGGCCATCAGGCACGTGGGGATCTATGTCGGCGGCGGGTACATGATCAACGCGCCGCGCCGGAACACGGTGATCCGGTTCGATCCGATCGACACCCCCGACTACTTCGGCGCGACGCGGGTGACCGAGGATGGCGCGAAAGCGCTCCCCTCCGCGGTCTGAAACGAGGCGAGACAGAGCGTGAAGCGCACCCCTGAGCTGCGGCGATGTATCTCTCTTCGATAACGTCTGCGTGATCATTCCGTGGAGTGTGGAACGCAGTCGTGGAACTCGTGCGTTCCTGTTGACGTAGCCGAGCGGACGTCGGCCGGGGCACGTGTCAACGGGTGCCGGCGGGACGGATCCACACAGCGGATCGACGCGGATCTACTGACCACGGGGGTGGCCGGAGCGGCGCATGCACGGATGCGCCCGACAGACGACGACGAAGGGGCCGCTGCACCATGGCTGGACTCGCGCAATCCGGGTCGAACCCTGACGTCGAGCTGCTCTACGACATCAACGGCCTGGCCAAGGACGCACCGCGGTGGTTCGACCGGACCATGGAGTTCGTCGGTGAGTACGGGCTGCTGCTGGCGATGGTGCTGCTGGTGGTGTGCTGCTGGTGGACCGTGCGGCGGCGCCCCGGGATCTCAGGCGAGGACGCGGCGGGTTCCGCGGCCGCGCTGGTGTGGGCGCCGCTGGCCGCGGGCATCGCGGTGCTGGTGAACGTGCCGATACGGGGGTTCGTGGAGCGGCCCCGGCCCTTCCTCGACCACGAGGGGCTGGAGGTCCTGGTCGCCGGGAAGTCCGACTTCTCGTTCGTGAGCGATCACGCGACCATCGCGATGGCGCTCGGGGTCGGGTTGTTCGTCGCGCACCGGAGGTTCGGCCTCGCCGGGATCGGGCTCGCGCTGCTCGAAGGTTTCTGCCGGGTGTACATGGGCGTGCACTATCCGACGGATGTCGTCGGCGGGTTCGCGCTGGGGACAGCCGTCGCGCTGTTGCTGTCGCCGTTGGCCATGGCCATGCTCACGCCGGTGATGACGGCCGTGGAGAGGTCGCCCCGGGCGGGCCGGCTGGTGCGGCGCCGGTCCGTGGCGGAGGAGCGGGAGGCTGTGATTCCGGAGGCGCGGAGGGAAGCCACGGAGGCGGGGGAGCGGGACCTCGCCGCGTAGCGCCCGCGGTGCGCCGTTGCGCCTGCGTTGCGTCCGTGGTGCGCCCGCGTTGCGCCCGCGTGCGGTGTGCGGCGGGCGCCGGCTCGCAGGCCGCATCGCGGGCCGGATCTCCGGCTGGGATCTCCGGCTGGGATCGCACGTTGGATCTCGGCTGGTATGGCAGGTGGACGGGCCGTTGCGCGCCTGAGCCCGGGGTCGTTCCGGCGCCTGGGGCGGGTCGCCGAGGAGGAGGAGTCTGAGGTGGGCCGCTCCGTGCCTGGGGCGGGGCGCTACAGAGCCTGGGGGTGCGTGAACATCCTGCTCGGGTCGTAGGTCCGCTTCAGTTCTGTCAGGCGTGGGGCCGCGGCCCCGTAGTACGCCTCCCGCCAGTTCTTCAGCGTCGGGTCCGGGTAGTTCTGGTACGCCGCTCCCGATGCGTAGGGGTGCATCGCGCCGTGGGCCGAGGTCAGCCAGGACCGGGCCGTGGTGCCGGACGTGCCCGCCCGCCAGGAGGCTATGTACTGGGCCAGCATCCGTGAGCGGCGGTGGACGAAGGCCGTCGCCGTCGGTGAGACGCGGTTGATCTCGCCGCCCAGTGCCGTGAACGCGATGCTGCCCGCGCCGCCGCGTACCGCCGTCACCTGGGCGAGCAGCGTGCGGATGCCCGCCGCCGAGAGCGAACGGTCGTAGAAGTCGGACCGGGCGGCGTACGTCTCGCGGCCCAGGGCGCCCTGCGGGGAGCGGCCGGGCGTGCTGCCGGGAAGGTGGCACTGGGCGTCGGTGGTGAAGGAGGAGCAGCCGGCGTAGACCTCCATCGACTCCTCGTACGAACGGCGCTTGAGCGAGACGTGGGAGGCGGAGGCGCCGATCCGGGCGGCCAGGCGGTCCACGGCGTTCTGGAGTTCGCCGTAGGTGCCGAGGGAGAAGGCGGCGACGGAGACGGTGGGGTTGCCGCCGGAGGCGTTCGCCAGGTGGGGGGACGACCAGATCTCGTCGGGCTGGTCCGGGCCCCACTCCTGCCAGGCCTCCACGACCGCGGCCGCCCTGCTCCACGGCCAGGTGGGATACGCCGAGAGCGCCTGCGGGGCCGGGTGGGTACGGAAGTGCAGTTCCGTGACGACGCCGAAGTTGCCGTTGCCCGCGCCGCGCAGGGCCCAGAAGAGGTCGCTGTGGTGGGAGGCGTCGGTGGTGATCTGCTTGCCGCCGGCCGTGACCAGGGTCGCGGCGGTGAGGCTGTCGCAGGTCAGGCCGTACGCCCGGGAGACGACGCCGTGCCCGCCGCCGAGCACCAGGCCGGAGACGCCGACGGTGGGGCAGGAGCCGGCGGGGATGGTGACGCCCTTGGCGGCGAGGGAGCGGTAGACGTCGATCAGCTTGGCGCCCGCTCCGACGACTGCGGTGCCGACGCTCGCGCGGACGCGGTCGAGCCGGGACACGTCGATGATCAGACGGCCGTTGCCGGACGACCAACCGGCGTAGGAGTGGCCGCTGTTGCGGATCGCCACGCGTATGCCGCGGGCGCGGGCGTAGGCGAGGGCCGTGCCTATGTCTTCCCGGTGGGCGACGTAGGCGACGGCGGCGGGCTTCAGCGTGTCGAAGCGGGTGTTGTAGAGCTGGTGGGCGGCCGTCCAGGAGGCGTCGCCGGGGCGGACCAGCGTGCCGTCCAGATCGCGGGCCAGCGCCTGCCAGTTCGCGGCGGCCGTGGTGGCGGTCGCCGGGGCTGTCGTGGTGGCGGGGGTGCGGAGCCCGGTCTCCGCCGGGGTGGGGGCCCGGCTCGTGGTGGGCGTGGCCGTGGCGGTGCCGGAACCGCCGCTGCACGCCACCGCCGACGCGATACCCACGACCGCGGCGGCCCCGCCCCCGATCAACGAACGCCGTTCCATGCGCCTGCCTTCCGCTCCCACCGCTTACGGGGGACGAGACGGCCCAGCGGGGCGGGGGTTGCGCCCGGCGGCGTTTCCGAACCAGCTCTTACCTGTGCCGGTCACGCACGGTAACCGCAGCCGGGAAGGTCTTGACCTGGGGTGCGGGGGTTCAGGTAGCTTTCTCAGCAATTCCGGTTATGTCCGCACCCAGGTGCGCTGAAGGAGGTCGATGAGGGGCGTTTGCGCTGGTACGGGTCCGGTTGGGACCTTCACGTGTTCTCCCCGTGAGCATTCCGTGACCTAACCGCACCGACCGCAGGGGTTCACCCTCCGTTCACTTACGGCCATAGGCGGCTTCACCTGTTCTGCCTAATTTCGGCCTTACCGATGACGGGGTGCTCGAAAACGCGTCCGCATCGAACACACTTCGCACGCCGCCGAACAGGACGGCGGCTCCTGGAAGGAACTCCCGAAAGTGAAGCTTCAGCGCATGAACCGGCGGGCCCTCACCCTCGGTGCTCTCGCCGTCTCCGGCGCCCTGGCCCTCACGGCGTGCGGCTCCGACGACACCGGCAACGGTGGCGACGCGTCCGCGAGTGCCCCCGCCGCCGGTGCGATCGACTGCGGTGACGCCAAGGGTCAGCTGCTGGCCGACGGCTCCTCCGCGCAGAAGAACGCCATCGACGCCTGGGTCAAGCAGTTCACCGCTGCCTGCAAGGACGTCCAGATCAACTACAAGGGTTCCGGCTCCGGCGCCGGTATCACCGCGTTCAACCAGGGTCAGGTCGCCTTCGCCGGCTCCGACTCCGCGCTGGACGAGGAAGAGATCGCGGCCTCCAAGGAGGTCTGCCAGGGCGGCCAGGGCATCGACCTCCCGATGGTCGGCGGCCCGATCGCCCTCTCCTACAACGTCCCGGGTGTCGACAACCTGGTGCTGGACGCCGAGACGATCGCCCAGATCTTCGACAGCAAGATCACCAAGTGGAACGACCCGGCGATCAAGAAGCTGAACCCCGAGGCCGACCTTCCCGACCTGAAGATCCAGGCCTTCCACCGCTCGGACGAGTCCGGCACCACGGACAACTTCACCAAGTACCTGATCGCCACCACCCCCGACAACTGGAAGTACGAGGGCGGTAAGGCCTGGCAGGCCAAGGGCGGCCAGTCCGCGTCCGGCTCCTCCGGTGTCGCGCAGCAGGTCTCCCAGGTCTCCGGCGCCATCAGCTACATGGAGCTGTCCTACGCCGAGGGCATGGACGTCGTCGCCATCGACACGGGCGCCGCCGAGCCGGTCAAGGCCTCCACCGACGGTGCCACCGCCGCCATCGCGGACGCCGAGGTCGTCGGCCAGGGCAAGGACCTCGCCCTGGAGATCAACTACAAGACCAAGGCCGACGGTGCGTACCCGATCACCCTGGTCACCTACGAGATCGTCTGCGACAAGGGCAACAAGGCCGACAGCCTGCCCGCCACGAAGGCGTTCCTGAACTACATCGCGAGCGAGGACGGCCAGGGCCTGCTGGCCGACGCCGGCTACGCGCCGATCCCCGACGAGATCATCGCCAAGGTCCGCACCACCATCGAGGGCCTGAGCTGACCTGAGTGCGGGGCCCGGCCCCCCCGACCCGGGGGGCCGGGCCCCGCATCGTCCGGTGCACCGCCGCCAGGAGCCGTACCACGAGTCCGGCTCCGCAGACCGGAGAACCTGATGGACATAACGACCAAGAACACTGACGCGCCTCCACCCATGCCCCAGCCGACGGAGGACGAGCGCAAGCGCGCCGCCCGCGGCGCCACCCGGCCCGGTGACCGGATCTTCCTCGGTCTTTCCCGTGGGTCGGGCATCCTGCTGCTGGTGATCATGGCCGCGATAGCGGTCTTCCTCACCTACCGCGCCGTCCTCGCCATCAGCAAGGACGAGGGCAACTTCCTCACCACGTTCGAGTGGAACACGGGCAGCCAGCCGCCGGTCTTCGGTATCGCCGTGCTGGCCTTCGGCACCGTGGTCTCCTCGATCATCGCCATGGTCATCGCGGTCCCGATCGCGGTCGCCATCGCGCTGTTCCTGACCCACTACGCCCCGCGCCGGCTGAGCGGCCCGATCGCCTACGTGATCGACCTGCTCGCCGCCGTGCCGTCCATCGTGTACGGCCTCTGGGGCGCCCTGATCCTCGTACCGCATCTCGACGGCCTCTTCGGCTGGCTCGACGCGTACTTCGGCTGGACCGGCATCTTCGAGTGGCAGGGCGGCACGCCCCGCTCGATGCTCACGGTCGGCATCCTGCTGGCGATCATGATCCTGCCGATCATCACCAACGTCAGCCGCGAGGTCTTCCGCCAGGTTCCGCAGATGCAGGAGGAGGCGGCCCTGGCCCTCGGCGCCACGCGCTGGGAGGTCATCCGGATGTCGGTGCTGCCGTTCGGCCGCTCCGGCGTGATCTCCGCGTCGATGCTCGGTCTCGGCCGCGCGCTCGGCGAGACGATGGCCGTCGCGACCGTGCTCTCCCCCTCCTTCGAGATCCAGGCCAGCCTGCTCGACCCGGGCGGCGGTACGTTCGCCCAGAACATCGCCAGCAAGTTCGGTGAGGCGGACACCTTCGGCCGTGACGCGCTCATCGCCTCCGGTCTGGTCCTGTTCGTCATCACCCTGCTGGTCAACGGCGCGGCCCGCGCGATCATCGCCCGCCGCAAGGAGTACTCGGGGGCCAACGCATGAGCCACGCCGTCCTCACCAAGCGCCCCAGCTCGTTGCGCGGCGCCAACCTGCCCAAGTGGGCACCCTGGGCGATCGCCGCGGGCTCCGTCGCCGTCGCCGTGGCCATCGGCATGGCGGCCGGACTGGACAGCCGTATCCAGTGGGGCCTGATCGCCTCGATCGTCTACATCCTCGGCACCTTCGCGATCGCCACGGCCGTCGAGGGCAAGCGGCAGGCCAAGGACCGCATCGCCACCTCGCTGGTCTGGGTCGCCTTCCTGCTCGCCGTGGTGCCGCTCGCCTCGCTGGTCTGGGCGACGGTGCAGCGCGGCATCAAGGTCCTGGACGTCTACTTCCTGACCCACTCGATGGGCGTCGTCGGCGACCGCGAGGTCGGTGGCGGTATCTACCACGCCATCATCGGCACCCTGGAGCAGGTCGGCCTCGCCACGCTGATCGCCGCGCCGATCGGTGTGCTCACCGCGATCTACCTCGTCGAGTACGGCCGGGGCAATCTCGCGCGCGCGGTCACCTTCTTCGTCGACGTCATGACGGGCATCCCGTCGATCGTCGCCGGTCTGTTCATCCTCAGCATCATGCTGATCTTCGAGATGCAGCCCTTCGGCTTCGCCGGCTCGCTGGCGCTCGCGATCCTGATGATGCCGGTCGTGGTGCGCTCGACGGAGGAGATGCTCAAGCTCGTGCCGAACGAGTTGCGTGAGGCGTCTCTCGCGCTGGGCGTGCCGAAGTGGCGGACGATTCTGAAGATCGTCCTGCCGACGGCGATCGGTGGTATCACCACCGGCATCATGCTGGCGGTCGCCCGTATCGCCGGTGAGACCGCGCCCGTGCTGCTGCTGGTGTTCGGTAACCCGTACATCAACAACAACCCGTTTGAAGGGGCCCAGGCCTCGCTGCCGCTGTACATCTACCAGCAGTACTCTCAGAGCGCCGGTGCCGAACCTGCGTACGACCGTGCGTGGGCGGCGTCGCTGACGCTGATCGCCTTCGTGATGATCCTGAACCTGCTGGCCCGCGGCATCGCCCGCTGGAAGGCCCCCAAGACCGGTCGCTGACGCGGCCACACAGCGACCGAATTCTGAAAGAAGCAGTGATTTCACATGGCCAAGCGCATTGATGTCAGCGGCCTCAGCGCCTACTACGGCTCGTTCCGTGCCATCGAGGACATCTCGATGACCATCGAGCCCCGTTCGGTCACGGCCTTCATCGGGCCGTCCGGATGCGGCAAGTCCACCTTCCTGCGTACGCTCAACCGGATGCACGAGGTGACTCCGGGCGGGCGGGTCGAGGGCAAGGTCATGCTCGACGACGAGAACCTGTACGGGACCGGGGTCGACCCCGTGGCCGTGCGGCGTGAGGTCGGCATGGTGTTCCAGCGGCCGAACCCGTTCCCGACGATGTCGGTGTACGACAACGTGGCGGCGGGGCTGAAGCTGCTGGGGTCGTACAAGAAGTCCCAGCTGGACGACATCGTGGAGAAGTCGCTCAGGGGAGCGAACCTCTGGAACGAGGTCAAGGACCGGCTGAACAAGCCGGGGTCGGGGCTGTCGGGTGGTCAGCAGCAGCGGCTGTGCATCGCGCGGGCGATCGCCGTCGAGCCGAACGTGCTGCTCATGGACGAGCCGTGTTCCGCGCTCGACCCGATCTCCACGCTGGCGATCGAGGACCTGATCGGGGAGCTGAAGGAGCGCTTCACGATCGTCATCGTGACGCACAACATGCAGCAGGCCGCGCGTGTGTCGGACCGGACGGCGTTCTTCAACCTGGCTGCCGTGGGGCAGCCGGGCAAGCTGATCGAGATCGACGACACGGAGCGGATCTTCTCCAACCCGTCGGTCCAGGCCACGGAGGACTACATCTCCGGGCGTTTCGGCTGATCAAGCCCCTCGCGGTGCTGCATGGCGGTGCCACCGCGAGGACGAAAAGGGCCCGCCCCTGGCTCCCGGGGGCGGGCCCCGCCGTTTCCTGCCTCCGGCGGTGCCTGGGCTGTGCGGTGTGGGTCGCTGTAGCGCCGGTGGGTGGGGGTGGGGGTGGGGGTGGGGCGGGGCGCGCGGGTGCTTGCGGTTGTCCGGTGCGGGGTGCTGCAGCGGCGGGTGGGTCGGGTCCGCCGTGCCGGTGCCTGCGGCGGGGTGTTGCTGTCTGGTGGGGGTGCTGTAGCGGCGGGTGGTGGCGGCGGGTGGGTCGGGTCCGCCGTGCCGGTGCCTGCGGCGGGCTGTTGCTGTCCGGTGGGGTGTGCTGGAGCGCCCGCGGTGCGAGTCGTGTCGGGGCCGCGCCGGGGGGTGTCCGTCCTCGGAACGGCGCGGAGTCGGTCTCTTACGGACGCGCTCGTGTCGACGCGCCAACCGCTGCGGGCAGCCCCCCGACACGGCCCCTTCCCGCCGTACGCGACTGCGGGTCCGCGGGGCTACGCCCGGGGCAGGTCGTCTTCTCGCCGTGCCTTGATGGGGGTGGGGGTGGGGGCTTGCCGACGTGCGGTGTCCGTCGCCCCCGCGCGGCCTAGAGGAAGGCCAGGTGTACGACGCCGTAGGCGCAGGCCGCGACGACGGCCGCCGCGGGCATCGTGATGAACCAGCCCAGGACGATGTTCTTGGCGACGCCCCAGCGGACGGCGTTCACGCGCTTCGTCGCGCCGACGCCCATGATGGCCGAGGTGATGACGTGGGTGGTCGAGATGGGGGCCTTGAAGAGGAAGGCCGTGGTGAACATGATCGACGCGCCCGTGGTTTCGGCGGCGAAGCCCTGCGGGGGGTCGAGTTCGATGATCTTGCGGCCGAGGGTGCGCATGATGCGCCAGCCGCCGGCGTAGGTGCCGAGGGAGAGCATCAGGGCGCAGGCGATCTTGACCCAGAGGGGAATGGGGTCGCCGTAGTCCTCGACGTCGGCGATGACCAGGGCCATCACGACGATGCCCATGGTCTTCTGGGCGTCCTGGAGGCCGTGGCCGAGGGCCATGCCCGCCGCCGAGACGGTCTGCGCTATGCGGAAGCCGCGCTTGGTCTTGTGCGGGTTGGAGTTGCGGAAGATCCACATGATCGCCGTCATGACCAGGTAGCCGACGATCAGGCCGACCACGGGGGAGACGAACATGGGGATGATGATCTTGTCCAGCACGCCGTGCCAGTAGACCTGCGTGCCGCCGGCCAGCGCCGCGCCGACCATGCCGCCGAAGAGGGCGTGGGAGGAGGAGGACGGGAGGCCGTAGTACCAGGTGATCAGGTTCCAGGTGATGGCGCCGAGGAGGGCGGCGAAGAGGATGCCCATGCCCGTGGAGCCCTCGGGCGTTTCGATCAGGCCTTCGCTGACCGTCTTCGCGACGCCGCTGCCGAGGAACGCGCCGGCCAGGTTCATGACCGCGGCCATGGCCAGGGCGGCCTTCGGCGTCAGGGCGCGCGTCGACACGGACGTGGCGATCGCGTTCGCCGAGTCGTGGAAGCCGTTGGTGTAGGTGAAGAAGAGGGCGACCAGGATGGTCACGACCAGGGCGAAGGTGTCCATGGACCGGTCAGGACTCCTTGACGGCGATGGTCTCCACCGTGTTCGCCACGTGCTCGAACGCGTCGGCGGCCTCTTCGAGGACGTCGACGATCTGCTTGAGCTTCAGCACCTCTATGGCGTCGTACTTGCCGTTGAAGAGGTGGGCCAGAAGCTTGCGGTGGATCTGGTCGGCCTGGTTCTCGAGGCGGTTGACCTCGATCCAGTACTCGGTGAGGTTCTCCAGCGTGCGCAGGTGGGGCATGGCTTCGGCCGTCAGTTCGGCGGCGCGGGCGAGGACCTCGATCTGCTGGTCGACTCCCTTGGGGAGTTCCTCGATGTTGTAGAGGACGACCAGGTCGACGGCCTCCTCCATGAAGTCCATGATGTCGTCGAGGGAGGACGCGAGGGAGTAGATGTCCTCGCGGTCGAAGGGCGTGATGAACGAGGAGTTCAGCTGGTGGAAGATCGCGTGAGTGGCATCGTCACCGGCGTGTTCCGCTGCCCGCATGCGCTCTGCGATCTCGGCCCGGGCGGAAGCGTCCGCCCCGAGCAGTTCCATCAGGAGTTTCGAGCCCGTGACGATGTTGTCCGCGGACGCGGCGAACATGTCATAGAAGCTCGTCTCCCTGGGGGTCAGACGAAAGCGCACGTGGGGTCCTCGGGGTGCTTCGGTTTCGGACAGGCTGATGCTAGGCGCATCATCCGGCCACGGCTAACGGGCCGCCCTCCAGTGTCGCCCATGAATTCCGTGCATCTGTACGGGGGCGGTTCGGCGGCCGGCTCCGGGCAGTGACCAAGGGGCCTATACCCAGCAGAGTTCGGTACGATATACCCAGTAGGGGTATGTGGATGGAGGGTGCGTGATGACGACCACCGAGGCCGGCGAGGGCGTGGTGACCGACCATGACCGGGGCATCCACGGCTACCACAAGCAGAAGGACGAGCATCTTAAGCGGCTTCGGCGGATCGAGGGGCAGATCCGGGGGCTGCAGAGGATGGTCGACGAGGACGTCTACTGCATCGACATACTCACGCAGGTCTCGGCGTCCACGAAGGCCCTGCAGTCCTTCGCCCTGCAGTTGCTCGAGGAGCATCTGCGGCACTGCGTCGCCGACGCCGCGCTGAAGGGCGGGGACGAGATCGACGCCAAGGTCGAGGAGGCCACCAAGGCCATCGGGCGGCTGCTGCGGACGTGAGGTTCGCTCACCTTCCGGCGCTCACCTTCCGGCGCTCACTGTGCGCGGGAGCCGTCCCCGCGTTCTTCGGCCACCCTCAGGACCTCGTCGATGCTCTCCAGGCTCAGCCGGTCCTCGTCCGCCGTGGAGGCCGCGATGATCAGCTCTCCGCACAGCTCGATCTCGGCGAGGGCCACGTGGTCCTGAACTGCCGTACCGCCGACCGGAGCCACGTGCATCACCTCTTCTCTGCCGTCATCGGCTTCCTAGAGTAGGGAGTGGCCTACACAACGCGCATGGCACGGACGGGCTAGTTCACGCCGGTCACTCCTCGGCGATCCGGCCCGCGTAGATGTCCTTCTCGGGCGGCAGGCGCACGTCGACGGGGGCGCCGAAGTCGTAGAGCAGGGTCGTGGAGGCGACCGCCACGGTGCCCTCCTGCCGTCCGTTGACGAAGCTGAAGCGGTGTCTGACCTTGCGGATCCGGCCCTCGTCGTCGAGGAACACGTCGAACGGGACCTCGGCGGTGGCGAACCCTTTCGCCGCCGCGGCGAGCGACGCCCGGCCCCCGGGGGACGCCGTCCTGGCGGCCTTGGCGAGATCGGCGGTGCCCCGGTAGTGGTGCACCTCGGTGCCGGCGACCTCGGTCCGGCCGACGTACGTCGCCGTGCGGGTGCCGCGCAGCACCTCGGCGGCGGCGTAGGGGTCGGTGGCCCCGCCGGTGACCAGGTTTCCGTCCGAGAGGGTCGTCGTGTCGACCCGTACCCACTTGTCCGCCGGGACCCCGGCGCCGCGGTTCTTCATGTAGAGGGCGCCGGGGGCGAGGAGCTCGGTGATCGGGCGGCGCTCGCTCTGGCCGGCCGGGTCCTGGGGGAGCAGCACCTTCAGCCGGCCGCGCCGGTGGCCGAAGTCGTAGACGCCCTCGCCGCGGATGGTGACGCGGGTGCCGCCGGTCGCCATCTCCATCGACGTACGGGCCTTGGACGTGCCCGCGTCGACCAGCGCGTCGGCGGCGCGGTGCAGGGTGCCGACCGGGTCGGCGGGGCGGGCGTCGTCGGCGGCGGCACCGCTGCTCGTGCATCCGGAGGCGAGGAGGCAGGCGCAGGCCGTCAGCCCCGCTGCCACGACCGTCCCGCCCGTCCTGCCGTAC
The DNA here is from genome assembly GCF_043204795.1 of Streptomyces sp. NPDC047706. Lineage (NCBI taxonomy): Bacteria > Bacillati > Actinomycetota > Actinomycetes > Kitasatosporales > Streptomycetaceae > Streptomyces > Streptomyces sp. NPDC047706. The sequence goes on from NZ_JBIDCW010000028.1 coordinate 27,898, forward strand.
TGCTCCGCCATCGTCTGCCTACCCCCAGCCGTACGTCCGTCTCGGCCCCCCTTTGTTCCGGTTAACGACGGGTAGGTTGAGCCGTCACGCCGGGCCCGGCGTGGTGGAGGCGTGCGCGGGGCGTATGCGGACCGGGTGCGCGGGGCCGGGGAGCGGATCCGCAAGCGGCTTGCTCCCGCCTGACCGGCTGTTCACCTTGGCTCGGTAACGTTGCCGGCGTGACAGAGCAGGATCGGTTCGCCCCAGGTCAGGACCGTCCGGAGCATCGCGCGAGCACGGTCGAGCAGGGGCCGTTCTGCGTGGCCCGCTGCGTCTGCGGCTGGCGCGGGCCCGCGCGCCGGGCGCGGAGCCAGGCACGGACGGACGCGGCCGGACATGTGGCCGGATCCTGATGGTCCCGGCGGGAACGTCAGGCGTCGTGGGCGGGGCGCAGGGTCGCCAGGAGTTCGTCGACCAGTTCGCGGTCACGGGGCTGGGTCAGCCGCAGCCGGGCCGCCGCGGGCGGCAGCCACAGGATGCGGTCGACCTCGTCGCTGGGGATGAAGCAACCGGTGGTGACCTCGGCCGCCCAGTAGTGGACCTGCTTGGGGCGGCCGTTCGCCAGGTAGTGCACGGTGGGGAGTTCGGCGCCCGGCACCGCGGCGTGGCCGGTCTCCTCCTCGACCTCCCGCAGCGCGCCCGCCAGCGGGTCCTCACCGCGCTTCAGCTTGCCCTTGGGGTGGGACCAGTCGTCGTACTTCGGCCGGTGGACCAGACAGATCTCAGGTTCCCCGGCGGTGGCGGAGCGGCGCCACAGCACGCAGCCGGCAGCCTGGACCGGGGTGTCTCTCGTATCGCTCAACGGCTGTTCACCGCCCCCTCGTGCTCAGGAAGTGCCGACTGTGTGCTTCTGCCAGGACTGCTGGAACTCGAACCGCGCCGCCTCCACCTCGTGCCGCTGGTCGGCGTGCAGCACGCCCAGTGCGTACGCCGTCGCCGGGGCGATGCGGGGCGTACGGGCCGCGGCGGCGGCGGCCGCTGCCGCCTCGGCGGCGTCGCGGTGCCGGTTGAGGGCCTGTCCCGCGGTCAGCAGGCGGACGTCGACCGGGGCGTCCGCGCCCCGCAGGACCTCGCGGGCGTAGCGGTGCAGCCGCAGCAGGAGGCGGACCTGGTGCCAGGGGGCGTCCTGGGGGTGCGGGGCGGGGTCCGGGGAGAGGCCGTGGATCAGGGCCTGCGCGTTGTACGGGTGACCCGCGGTGACCAGGGGCAGGACGGCCACCGCTGCCGTGAGGCGCTCCTCGGCCGCCGCCGCGTGCGGACGCAGGTCGGCGGTGAGCGCCGCGGGGGTCAGCGGAACCTCGCTGGCCAGTACGGCGACCTTGTCGGCGACCGCGTGGAAGCGGGAGGAGCCGAGGGCCTGCAGGGCGCTGGAGTGGGCCCGGGTCCGGGCCAGGGTGAGCTGGCGTTCGAGCAGGGCGCCCGCCTTGGCCGCGCCGACGGTGAGGTTGCCGCGTTCCGGAGCCATCGGGGGACCCGCGGCGGGCGGCGCACCCGCGGCCACCCGTGCCGTGCCGGCGGCGCGACCGCCCGCCGCCATCGCCGCGCCCGCGTTGACCGACTGTGCCGGGAACGTCGCCCCCGACAGCCGGTGCAGGGCCTGCAGCAGCCTCTCCAGACGGGCCGCGTACGCGTGCTCCAGGGCCAGCGTGCCGGAGAGCCAGGCCAGCTCCGGACGCATGCCCTCCGACCAGTCGCTGTCCAGCAGTGGACGGAAGGTGTGCAGGGTGCCGCTGATGCGGCGGGCCGAGCGGCGCAGGGCCCGCGCCGCGTCGACGGTCTCCTCCGTGCCGTTGTGCGCGGAGGCGGCACCGGTCTCCCGGTGCTGCCGGAGCGCACGCAGGAACTCCGTGGCCTGGGCGCGCAGGTAGCCCCCGAGGGCGTCTCCTGTCACCGGCCCGGCCATCGGGTCGGTCGGGTCAAGGTGTTGCTGTGCCACGCCGGCGCCTCCGCGCGTCTATGAGCATCTCCTGGATGTTCCGCAGGGGCCCGCCGTCCGCGTCCACCGCGTGCCTGGTCCACTCGCCGTCCGGGCCCAGGTGCCAGGAGGAGGTGGAGTCGGACATACCGGTTTCGAGGAGCCGGTTGAGCGCGGCGCGGTGCGCCGGGTCGACGACGCGCACCAGGGCCTCGATGCGGCGGTCGAGATTGCGGTGCATCATGTCGGCGCTGCCGAGCCACACCTCGGGTTCGCCGCCGTTGCCGAAGGCGAAGACCCGGGAGTGTTCGAGGAAGCGGCCGAGGATCGAGCGGACCCGCACGTTCTCCGACAGGCCCGTCACGCCCGGCCGGATCGCACAGATGCCGCGTACCCAGATGTCGACCGGGACGCCTGCCATGGACGCGCGGTACAGGGCGTCGATGACGGCCTCGTCGACCATCGAGTTGACCTTGATACGGACGGAGGCGGGACGTCCGGCCCGGTGGTGCTGGACCTCCTTGTTGATCCGCGCTATCAGGCCGTCGCGCAGCGACTTGGGCGCGACCAGCAGCCGGCGGTAGGTCTCCCGGCGCGAGTAGCCGGAGAGCCGGTTGAACAGGTCGGACAGGTCCGCGCCGACCTGCGGGTCGGCGGTGAGCAGGCCGAGGTCCTCGTAGAGGCGGGCCGTCTTCGGGTGGTAGTTGCCGGTGCCGACGTGGCTGTAGCGCCGCAGGGTGTCGCCCTCCTGGCGGACCACCAGCGACAGCTTGCAGTGGGTCTTCAGGCCGACCAGGCCGTAGACCACGTGGCAGCCGGCCTCCTCCAGCTTGCGCGCCCACTTGATGTTGGCGTGCTCGTCGAAGCGGGCCTTGATCTCGACCAGGACGAGCACCTGTTTGCCGGACTCGGCGGCGTCTATCAGCGCGTCCACGATGGGCGAGTCGCCGGAGGTCCGGTACAGCGTCTGCTTGATGGCGAGGACGTCCGGGTCGGACGCGGCCTGCTCCAGGAACGCCTGCACGGAGGTGGAGAAGGAGTCGTACGGGTGGTGCAGCAGCACGTCCCTGGCGCGCAGCGCGGCGAAGATGTCGGGCGCGGACGCGGACTCGACCTCGGCCAGGTCACGGTGGGTGCCGGCGACGAACTTCGGGTACTTCAGCTCGGGCCGGTCCAGGCGGTGGATGCGGAACAGGCCGGTGAGGTCGAGTGGGCCGGGCAGCGGGTAGACCTCGGCCTCGCCGATCTTCAGCTCGCGCACCAGCAGGTCCAGCACCTCGCGGTCGATGGACTCCTCGACCTCCAGGCGGACCGGCGGGCCGAACCGGCGGCGCATGAGCTCCTTCTCCAGGGCCTGGAGCAGGTTCTCGGCGTCGTCCTCCTCGACCTCCAGGTCCTCGTTCCTGGTCAGCCGGAAGGCGTGGTGCTCCAGCACCTCCATGCCGGGGAAGAGCTCCTCGAGGTGCGCGGCGATGACGTCCTCCAGCGGGACGTACCGGCCGGGGGCGGCCTCCAGGAAGCGGGAGAGCAGCGGGGGCACCTTGACGCGGGCGAAGTGCTTGTGGCCGCTGACCGGGTTGCGTACGACGACGGCCAGGTTCAGGGACAGGCCGGAGATGTACGGGAACGGGTGTGCGGGGTCCACGGCCAGCGGGGTCAGGACCGGGAAGATCTGGTGCCGGAAGAGGGTGAACAGGCGGGCCTGTTCCTTCTCGGTCAGCTCGCTCCAGCGGACCAGGTGGATGCCCTCCTCGGCCAGCGCGGGGGCGACGTCCTCGTGGTAGCAGGCGGCGTGCCGGGCCATCAGCTCGCGGGAGCGGGCCCAGATCATCTCCAGGACCTGCATCGGCTGCAGGCCGGAGGCGGAGCGGGTGGCGACGCCGGTGGCGATCCGGCGCTTCAGTCCCGCGACCCGGACCATGAAGAACTCGTCGAGGTTGCTGGCGAAGATCGCGAGGAAGTTGGCACGCTCCAGAAGGGGCGTGTTCGGGTCCTCGGCGAGTTCCAGGACCCGCTCGTTGAACGCGAGCCAGCTGCGCTCCCGGTCCAGGAAACGGCCCTGGGGCAGCTGGATCCCGTCGACCGTCGTCTCCTCGTAGACATCGAGGTCGGCGTCGAGGTCGGGTTCCAGGTCGGAGACGGTGGCCGAGACCGTGTGGGGGCGGTGCGCGGCGATGGAGCCCACGGAGGGCTGTACGTGCTGGACCTCTGCCTGGGCGTTCTGCTGGCTCATGAACCCATTCTTCCGCGCCTGGGACGAAACGGGCGCGTCGGAGCGGGCGGGCCGGATCACCGGGGCCCCGTTTCCCGCGCGACCCCCGGGGGGTGGCGAAGGCTCTGGCACAGCGGGCGTCATTGGCTGAGCGTCGCAAGCCTGGCTGAATCGATGGTTACGGCGACATGACGTGCGGGATAGCGGGGGGCGGCTCCCCGGGGGTCTCGCGGGCCTCGGCGGACTCGTGGGCCCCGGGCAGGGCCCGGCGGGGGCGGCCCTGTGCGTCCGCGCCGGGCCCTGTGCCCGTGGTGGCCCTGACGCCCGTCACGTGGGCGGCCGCGACGCGGAGTTCTCGTCCTCGGCCGCCCCCGTTCCCGGTCAGGTGGTGCGGCGCTTCAGCAGCCGGAAGGCGGTCAGCGTCGCCAAGGCGGTCAGGGCGAGGACGATGCCCGTCTCCACCAGTTGCAGTGGCCAGAAGTGGGACGTGGGGTGGTGGTCGCGGTAGAAGGCGACGACGTCGTGCTCGGCGAGGCACTTGGCGTCGTCGACGCACAGCGGGTCCTGCACGCGGGCGCCCGTCGCGGTGAGGGCGCCCTCGGTGACGAGCGCTCCGTCGCCGATGTCGGGGTAGCCGTGGGCGCCGGTTACCGTCTCGGCCGGCCACAGCCGCGGGCGCAGCTCGGACACCATCCCCGCCAGGGCCAGCAGTGCGAGGACGCCGAGACCGAGTCCGGCCGTGCTGCGGCGCGTGAGCAGACCGGCGAGCGCGCCGACGGCCAGCGCGAGCAGGGCGTAGGCGGTGGCGAGGGTGCCGTTGGCGGCGAAGGTGACGCCGTCGTACCAGTCGCGCGTGCCGGTTGCCGCGCGCAGGGGACCGTCCGCCGACCACGGCAGCCGGTGCAGCAGGGTCAGGAGCAGGGTGCCCGCGGTGACGAGGGCGGCGGGGACGGCGAGCTTCGCCGCCAGCCAGCGGACCGGTGTCACGGACTGTGTCCAGGCCAGCCGGGCGGTGCCCTGCTCCAGCTCGCGGCCGATCAGTGAGCCGCCCGCCCAGGCGGCGATGAGGACGGGTGCCACGGTGAGCAGGCCGCTGCCGACGGCGACGGCGAGGTCGTAGCGCTCGAACGCGGTGACGCTCGTGTCGCAGTACCCGGGTCCGCAGTCCAGCTTCCGGTACACCTTCTCGGCCGCGGCCACACCGGGGCCGTACGCCCACAGCAGGGCCCCCGCCGCCACGGTCAGCAGCATCAGCCAGAACCACAGCGCCGAGCGGTGCAGGCGGAGCAGCGCCCAGGTCATGCCGTGCACACGGCCATGGCGCGCGGGGGCGGTCACGGCGGTCATGCGGCGGCCTCCTCGGGGGCGTCGAGGCGGAGTGCCGGTGCCTCGGCTGAGCGCAGATGGGACAGGACCACTTCCTCCAGGGACGGCTCGGCCGTCTCCCAGCCGGCGCCGACCGGGCCCCGGGCGCGTATCAGGGCGGTGAGCTGGCGGCCGGTCGTGCGGGACTCGACGACGGTGTGCGGGCCGAGGTCGCCGCTGGCCGGGCCGGTGACGAGGGTGTGCGCGGCGAGCAGGTCGTCCAGGGGCCCGGAGAGCCGGACCCGGCCCGCGCCCAGCAGGAGCAGGTGGTCGCAGGAGCCCTCGAGGTCGGCGACGACGTGCGAGGACATCACGACCGTGGTGCCGCGCTCGGCGGCGTCGGCCATCAGGGTGCCCATCAGCTGGTGCCGGGCGAGCGGGTCGAGGTCGGCCATCGGCTCGTCCAGCAGCAGCAGTTCGGGCCGTTTGCCGAGCGCGAGGGCGAGTGCGACCCGGCTGCGCTGTCCGCCGGACAGCACGCGGATCGGGTCGTCCGGGTCCAGGTCGCCGTCCGCGACGACCCGCTCGGCGACGGCCGCGTCCCATACGCGGGGGTTGAGTTCGTGGCCCAGGCGCAGGGTCTCGCCGACGGTGAGCTGCGGGTACAGGGGCTTGTCCTGGGCGACGTACGCCAGACGCTCGCGAGCCTGGGCCGGGGTGCCGCCGAGCACCGTGAGTGTGCCCTCGGTGGGGGCGGCCAGTGCGGCGGCGAGGGCGAGCAGGGTCGACTTGCCGGCGCCGTTGGGTCCCATGACGGCGCAGACGGCGCCGGCGGGCAGCCGGAAGGTGCAGGAGTCCAGCGCCTGCCGCCCCCGGCGCCGGAACCTCTTGCCCAGCGAGGCCGCCTCGACGGCGATGTCGGTCATGCCTGGTCCCCCTCGTGCCGCTGATGTGCCGTGAACTGCTCGTCGAGGACGGCGGCGAAGAGCGCGGCCACGTCCTCCCGTTCCAGCCCCGCCGCGCGTGCGCGCTGCGCCCACAGCGCCAGCTCCGCCCGCAGCGGCGAGTCGGCCGGCGCGGCCCCGAGTGACCGCCGGACGAACGTGCCGAGTCCGCGCCGTGCCTCGACGAGGCCGTCGCGCTCCAGTTCGCGATAGGCCTTGAGGACGGTGTTGGGGTTGATGGCGGTGGCCTCGACGACCTCGCGTGCCGTGGGCAGTTTGTCGCCGGGCTGCAACAGGCCGAGCCGCAGCGCCTGTTTGGTCTGCTGGACGATCTGGACGTAGGTGGCGACGCCGCTGCGCCGGTCGATCCGGTACTCGACCACTCATACACCACCCTTTCACTAATTGAGTAGTGAAAGGGTGGTGTATGAATGCGGGCGGCGTCAAGATTGCCGCCCGCATCAGGGGATTATGCACCGGAATGTCTCACGTCTCGGTGCGGTACATCAGGTCCGTCTCGTACGTCGTGAAGCCCATCCGCTCGTACACGCTCACCGCCGCCTTGTTGTCGGCGTCGACGTACAGCATCGCCGTCGGCAGTGCCTGCGCCGCCAGATGCCGCAGGCCGATCGAGGTGAGCGCCTTGCCCAGCCCGGTCCCCTGCGCGCCCGGGGCGACACCGAGCACGTACACCTCGCCCAGCTGCTCCTCGGCGTGCACCTTCGTCCAGTGGAAGCCGACGAGTTCGCCGCCGCGGAAGGCGAGGAAGAAGCCCTCCGGGTCGAACCACGGCTCGGCCCTGCGGTCGTCGAGGTCCCGCTGGGTGAGCGAGCCCTGCTCGGGGTGGTGGGCGAAAGCGGCGGCGTTGACGGCCAGCCAGGCCGCGTCGTCCTGGCCGGGCACGAAGGTGCGCACGGTCACGTCCTGCGGCAGGACCGGCTCGGGCAGGTCCAGGCCCGCCAACGGGCGCCGCATCTGGCGCAGTTCGCGGAACAGTGTGAGACCGAGCACCTGCGCCAGGTGCCGGGCGGCGGCATGGCCGCCGTGCGCCCACACTCGCAGCCGCTTGCCGGACGCGGCGAGCAGGGCGGAACCGAGGGCACGGCCGTGCCCGTGGCCGCGGTGCGCGGGGTGGACGACGAGTTCGGCGGCCGGCGCCTCCACCGGGTCGGTGTCCTCCAGCTGGGCGTAGCCGACGAGTTGGCCGCCCGCGGTGAGCAGCAGATGGGAGACGCCCTCGCGGGCACCGCCGCGGATCCGCAGCCGGCCCTGCTCGGACACCGCCTGCTGACCGTCACCCCGCGCGGCCGTGGCGAGCAGGTCGAGTACGGCCTCGCTCTGCTCCGGGGTGAGCGCGGCACGGGTCTCCAGGGAACGGGAGAGGGGGCCGCCGGTCCGTGCGCTGTCGTCGCTGGTCATGCCTACGAGGGTAAGGGGCGGGCGGGGCAAAGTGGCGGCACGGGAAGGGCGGGGGGAAAAGCATCGGAAAACGCCTGTGGATACCAGGATGTAACCATGAACCCCCTGTGCCGCTACGCGCGTTGACTCTAGGCTTCGGGCGATCGAACAAAGGCCTGAGACGACCCACAGGGGAGCACATGCCGGTCACACCCGAGCCGCACCGCAGACGCCGTACCCCCCGACTGCTCGCCGCGGCCGCCGGACTCACCACCGTCGGCGCGCTGGCCGCCGCGATGCCGTCGAACGCGAGCGCGCACGACAGCCACGGCGGCCACCGGCCGAGTCGCTACCAGGATGTGCAGCTGCTGTCCTTCAACGATCTGCACGGCAACCTGGAACCGCCGGCCGGCTCCTCCGGCCGCGTCACCGAACTCCAGCCCGACGGCACCACGAAGACCATCGACGCGGGCGGCGTCGAGTACCTGGCCACGCATCTGCGCGAGGCCCGCGAGGGCAACCGGTACTCGATCACCGCGGCCGGCGGCGACATGGTCGGCGCCTCCCCGCTGATCTCCGGTCTCTTCCACGACGAGCCCACCATCGAGGCGCTGAACAAGCTCGACCTGGATGTGACGAGCGTCGGCAACCACGAGTTCGACGAGGGCGCCAAGGAGCTGGCCCGCCTCCAGAACGGCGGCTGCCACCCCACCGACGGCTGCTACACGGACAAGAAGTTCAAGGGCGCCGACTTCCCCTACCTCGCCGCGAACGTCCTCAAGGAGAAGACCGGGAAGCCTCTCCTCAAGCCCTACTGGGTCTGGAAGAAGAACGGCGTCAAGGTCGGCTTCATCGGCGTGACACTGGAGGCCACCCCGGACATCGTCTCCGCCGAGGGCGTCAAGGGCCTCGTCTTCAAGGACGAGGTCGAGACGATCGACAAGTACGCGAAGGTCCTCCAGCGGCAGGGCGTGAAGTCCATCGTCGCCCTGATCCACGAGGGCGGCTTCCCGGCCGGGACCGCGTACAACCACGACTGCGACTCCCCGGGCGCGGGCGACGGCATCTCCGGCCCGATCGTCGACATCGCCAAGAACGTCACCCCGCAGGTCGACGCGCTCGTCACCGGCCACACCCACGCGCCGTACGTGTGCACCATCGACGACCCGGCGGGCAAGCCCCGCATGGTCACCTCGGCCGCCTCGTTCGGCCGGCTGTACACGGACACCACCCTCACCTACGACCGGTGGACGGGTGACATCGCCCGTACGGCCGTGAAGTCGGCCAACCACGTGGTCACCCGGGACGTCCCCAAGGCGCCGGACATGACCCGCCTGATCGACAGGTGGAACACCCTCGCCGCGCCCATCGGCAGCCGGGCCGTCGGCCACATCTCCGCCGACATCACGAACACGGGCACCGAGTCCCCGCTCGGCGACCTGATCGCCGACGCCCAGCTCGCCTACGGCAAGGAACTGGACCCGGAGACCGACCTGGCACTGATGAACCCCGGCGGTATCCGCGCGCCGCTCACCTACGCGGCGAAGGCCGGTGAGGGCGACGGCGTGGTGACGTACGCGGAGGGCTTCACGGTCCAGCCGTTCGCCAACACCGTCAACCTCCAGGACCTCACCGGCGCCCAGCTGATCCAGGTCCTCAAGGAGCAGGTGAGCGGCGCCAACGAGGCCGCCCCGAAGGTGCTCCAGCCGTCCGCCGGACTGACGTACACCCTGGACCTGACCAAGAGCGGCGCCGACCGGGTGGTCACGGACTCCATCAGGCTGAACGGCGCGGCGATCGACCCGACGGCCGTCTACCGTGTCGCGAGCAACAGCTTCCTCGCGGGCGGCGGCGACGGCTTCCCGACGCTCGCCCAGGGCACCGACGACCTCGTCGGCGAGGACGACCTGACGGCCCTGGAGAAGTACCTGACGGCCAACTCCTCCGCGGCCGACCCGATGGCGCCGCCTGCGGCGAACCGCATCACGGTCGTGCGGTAGCGGCAAGGACCGCGACCAGTTCACTGCGGCGGGAGTCCGCAGTGAACTGGATCGCATACCTCCGATTCAGGTTGCGGGTGGGGCTGGTACGCATGTTCGGATGGATCGATGCGTAGCCCCCCACCACACCTTGACGCATCCCCCGACGGGCCCCCTCGGTCCCGGCCGGACCGATGAGGACGAGCCGTGGGCCCCGCCCAGCCACCGCCGCCGCGGCCCACGCCGCCGGCCCCGCGCTGCACTACCGGTGGGGCGACGGGACGCCTGCTGAGGTGTGGGGCCGGTTCCGGGCACTTGTCGATCACCTGCGCCCGGCGGACGGATCTGTCGGGACTCCGTAGGCGTCCAGCCGGCCGGCCACCTCTTGGCCGGTGGCCCATGCGTCGGTGAGCCGGCGGCCGGCCGGCGCGCGCGGGGCCGGCGGCCGGGCCGGTGTTCGGGTGTTCGGCGAACCGGTCGCTCCACGAGAAGGGCGGCCGATCACGGCAGGGCCCGCCGGGAGACGCAGCTTCGAGGAGAGGGCCGGCCAGGGTACTCAGCGGGAGGCCTGCACGGCCTCCGGCGGTGGCGTCGGTGCCCCCGGCAGCCGTACGGTCACCACCGTGCCGCCGCCCTCCGCCGGGCTCAGGGTCACCTCGCCGCCCGACTGCTGCACCGTGCGGGCCACGATGGACAGGCCGAGCCCGGAGCCGGGCAGTGCGCGTGCGGTGGGTGAACGCCAGAAGCGGTCGAAGACGTGGGGGAGTTCGTCGGCGGGGATGCCGGGGCCGTGGTCGCGGACGGTGAGGATCCCGTCGTTCAGCACGACCTCGACGGCGCCGCCGCCGGGGCTGAACTTCACCGCGTTGTCGAGGATGTTGACCACCGCCCGCTCCAGCGCCGACGGCTCCGCGCGTACGTACCACGGCCGCAGGTCGGCCGTGATGGTCAGCTCCGGGCCACGCAGGCGGGCGCGGCGCAGTGCGGACCCGACGGTGTCGTGCAGGGCGATCACCTGCGCCCTGCCGGCGTGCTGGTCGACGTCCGGCCGGGACAGTTCCTGGAGGTCGCCGATCAGCGCGGCCAGCTCCGTCATCTGGGCCTTCACCGAGGCCAGCAGCGCCTTGCGGTCCCCCTCGGGCAGGGGGCGGCCGGTCTCCTCGCTGCGCGTGAGCAGCTCGATGTTGGTGCGCAGCGAGGTCAGCGGCGTCCGCAGCTCGTGACCGGCGTCGGCGATGAGCTGCTGTTGCAGGTCGCGGGAGCTGGCCAGGGCGGAGGTCATGGAGTTGAACGACCGCGAGAGCCGGGCGACCTCGTCCTCGTTGTCGTCCTCCACGGGGATGCGGATGCGGAGGTCCTCGGTGCGGGCGACGTGCTCCACGGCCTCGGTGAGCTTGTCGACGGGGCGCAGACCCGCGCGCGCCACCGCCAGACCGGCGGCCCCGGCACCCACGACTCCGACGCCGGAGACGATGAGCAGCAGCAGGGCGAGTTCGTTGAGGGTGCGCCGGGTGCCGTTGAGGGAGATGCCGAGGACCAGCGCGGAGTCCCCGGCGACGTACTGCTCGCCGGGGCTGACCTTGACCACGAGCGCCGTGGTCAGTACGCGCACCGGGTCGCCGTCGCTGTCCTGGCCGGTGCGCAGCGTGCCGTTGCGTTCCTGCGGAGCCTTGGCCATGGCCGTGTCGGCGTCGGCGACCTTGATCGTGCCCGCCGAACCGGCGAACGGGCAGGCCTCGCCGTCCGACCGCACGATCTGGACGTAGCTGTCCGACCGGGGCCCGAGCGGACCGGTCGCCGGTGCCTGGCCGCAGGCACCGAGCGCGGCCGCGACCTCGATGCGTGACACGGAGCCGATGGACGCCTGCAGGTCGTCGTCGATCTCGTCGTACAGCTTGTTGCGCACCACGAACCAGCAGCTCACGGACACCGCCGCCACCGCGAACGCCACCGCCGCCGCCACCAGCAGCGCCAGCCGGGAGCGGAGGGGCAGGGCACGGAAGCGGCGGGTCACCCTGTTCACTCCGCGCCGCCCTGCCGCAGCACGTACCCCACGCCCCGCACCGTGTGCACCAGCCGCGGCTCGCCCCCGGCCTCCGTCTTGCGGCGCAGGTACATCACGTACACGTCCAGGGAGTTGGACGACGGCTCGAAGTCGAAGCCCCACACCGCCTTCAGGATCTGCTCCCGGGTGAGGACCTGCCGCGGATGGGCCATGAACATCTCCAGGAGCGTGAACTCGGTGCGCGTCAGCTCCACCGGCCGCCCGCCCCGCGTCACTTCCCGCGTCCCGACGTCCATGCGCAGGTCGGCGAAGGCCAGTGCCTCGTCCTGGGCACCGGCCGCCGCCTGCGCGGCCGCGTAGGAGCTGCGCCGCAGCAGGGCGCGGATACGGGCGAACAGCTCGTCCAGCTCGAAGGGCTTGACCAGGTAGTCGTCCGCCCCGGCGTCCAGTCCCGTCACCCGGTCACCGACCGTGTCGCGGGCCGTCAGCATCAGGATGGGGGTCGTGTCCCCGGTGCCCCGGATGCGGCGTGCGGCGGTCAGGCCGTCCATGCGGGGCATCTGGATGTCGAGGACGACCAGGTCGGGCCGGTACGCGGCCGCCTTCTCCAGGGCGTCCGCGCCGTCGACCGCGACCTGCGTGTCGTACCCCTCGAAGGCGAGGCTGCGCTGGAGTGCTTCGCGCACCGCCGGCTCGTCGTCGACGATGAGGATGCGCTGGGGGTCACGGTCGCCTTCGGCGGGGCTCATGGCTCGGATTCCTCGGGTGCGATGGGGAGGCGGAGGCTGACGCTGCCAGCCTCGCATGTCTGCGGACGGCCGCCGGTCCGCCGGCCTCAGTCCGTCGCACCCGCCCGCAGCTCGGCCAGGTCGGCCTTGACGGTGTTGACCGGGATCGCGAATCCGAGGCCCACGCTGCCCGCGTCGGACGACGAGCCCGCCGCCGAGTACATCGCGGAATTGATCCCGATGATGTCGCCGTTCATGTCGATCAGCGCGCCGCCGGAGTTGCCGGGATTGAGGGACGCGTCGGTCTGGAGCGCCTTGTACGTCGTCGTGGACGACCCGGTGTCGCCGTTGAACTCCCTGCCGTCGAACTCGAACGGCCAGCCGCCGCCCGGCTGCTGCCGGCCCTCCTCGGTGGACACGGTCACGTCACGGTCGAGCGCGGAGACGATGCCGCTCGTCACCGTGCCGGTCAGACCCTCGGGCGAGCCGATCGCCACGACCTCGTCACCGACCTGCACACCGTCGGAGTCGCCCAGGGTCGCCGCCTTCAGTCCGGCGGCGTCGTCCAGTTTGATCAGGGCGAGGTCCTTGCTGCTGTCGGTGCCGACGACCTGCGCGGTGTACTCCTTGCCGTCGCTGGTGGTCACCTTGACCTGGGAGGCGCCGGAGACCACGTGGTTGTTGGTGACGATCTCGCCGTCACCGGTGATGATCACGCCGGAGCCGGTGGACGACCCGGCGTTCGTGGCGGCGCTGATCTCGACGATGCTCGGGCTGACCGCCTTGGCCACGCCGGCGACGGTGCCCCGCTGACTCGACGGCACGACGTTGGTGCCGGTGCCGGCCGAGGCCACCGTGCCGCCACCGGCGAGCTCCTGGAAGCCGTAGGCCGTGCCGCCGCCGACGGCCGCGGCGACGATCGCCACGGCGGCCAGCAGGGCGACGCTCCCGCGGGTGCGCTTCCCGCGCCCGCGCGGCGCGGCGAAGGGCTCGGCCTGCAGCGCCGTCGGCTGGTGGGCGGGCGGCGGTGGCCACTGGGGGTCGACAGGAGAGGAGGCGTGCTGATGCCCGCCCTGGTACGGGTTCCCGTGGTTCTCGTACTCGCCGTCGCGGCGGAAGCTCTCGGTCATGTCCATGAGCCTGTCGCCCGACCATGAGAGCACCCTGAGTGCTGCCTGAGAAGCCCGGCAGAACCTTGTATGCCCGATATAAGGCCAGGTGCTAGCAGCCGCAGGAGCTGCGCACCACCAGCCGCGAGGGGAACACCTTCAGCCGCTCCCGGCGCGAGCCCGCCACCCGCAGCCCGTCGTCGAGGACGAGGTCCACCGCCGCCCGCGCCATCGCCGAGCGGTCGGAGGCGATCGTGGTCAGCGGCGGGTCCGCGAGCGCCGCCTCCTTGATGTCGTCGAAGCCGGCCACCGCCAGCTTCCCGGGCACGTCGATCCGCAGCTCGCGCGCCGCCCGCAGCAGGCCGATGGCCTGGTCGTCGGTGGAGCAGAAGACGGCGGGCGGCCGGTCGGGGCCGGAGAGGAACTCCAGGGCGACGCGGTAGGCGTCGTAGCGGTTGTACGGCGCCTCGAAGAGACGTCCCTCCGTGGGCAGCCCGGCCTCGGCCATGGCGCGCCGCCAGCCCTCGACGTGGTCGGAGACCGGGTCGCCGACGGCGGGCGTCTCGGCGGTGCCGCCCATACAGGCGACGTATTCGTAGCCGTGCTCCAGCAGATGGCGTACGGCGAGCTGGGCGCCGCCCAGGTCGTCCGTGACGACGGCGACGTCGTCGATGGCCTCGGGGCGCTCGTGGAGAAGGACGACCCGGGCGTCCCAGGCCTCGATCTCGGCGGCGGCCAGGTCGTTCAGCGCGTGGCTGACCAGGATCAGCCCGGAGACCCGCATCCCGAGGAAGGCCCGCAGATAGTGGACCTCGCGCTCGCCGACGTAGTCGGAGTTCCCGACCAGGACCATCTTTCCGCGCTCGGCTGCCGCCCACTCCACCGCGTGCGCCATCTCCCCGAAGAAGGGCTGGCGGGCGTCGGGGACGATCAGGCCTATGAGGTCGGTGCGCCGTGAGGCCATCGCCTGGGCCACCCGGTCGGGCCGGTAGCCCAGCTCCTTGATGGCGGCGAGGACACGCTCGCGCGTGGCCGGGGCGACCGGCCGGGGTCCGTTGTTGATGACGTAACTGACCACGGCGGTGGAGGTTCCCGCCAGCCGCGCCACATCATCCCGAGTCACCTTGGCCACGCGCGGAGTCTACGCGGATGGACCCCCGCTGGGCAGGGCGTACGGAGCGTTGTGCGAACCCGGGCGCGGGCGGGGCGCACCGCCGGGGGCGCGCCCACGCCCCCGCTACGCGTCCGCGGGAACCTCGGCGACGGCCGGCGAGGCCGTCTCGCCCGCATCCTCCGGCTTCGGCCGGGCCGCCCCGGCCTTCGTCTCGTCCGCGGCGCGGTCCACCTTCTCCGGCGTAACGAATCGGTAACCGACGTTCCGGACGGTCCCGATCAGCGACTCGTGCTCGGGTCCGAGCTTGGCGCGCAGCCGCCGTACGTGGACGTCGACCGTGCGGGTGCCGCCGAAGTAGTCGTAGCCCCAGACCTCCTGGAGCAGCTGGGCGCGGGTGAAGACCCGGCCCGGGTGCTGCGCGAGGTACTTCAGGAGCTCGAACTCCTTGAACGTGAGGTCGAGCACGCGCCCCTTGAGCTTGGCGCTGTACGTGGCCTCGTCCACCGACAGGTCGCCGTTGCGGATCTCCATCGGGGAGTCGTCGTTGACGATCTGCTGCCGGCCCATCGCGAGCCGCAGGCGGGCCTCGACCTCGGCGGGCCCCGCGGTGTCGAGCAGGACGTCGTCGATGCCCCAGTCGGCGGTGACGGCGGCGAGCCCGCCCTCGGTCACCACGAGGACGAGCGGGCAGCCGGGCCCGGTGGAGCGGAGCAGCTGGCAGAGGCTGCGGACCTGGGGGAGGTCGCGCCGGCCGTCGACGAGGATGACGTCGGCACCGGGGGTGTCGACGAGGGCGGGGCCCTCCGCCGGAGCCACACGCACGTTGTGCAGCAGCAGGCCGAGCGCGGGCAGTACTTCCGCCGACGGCTGGAGGGCGTTGGTCAGGAGCAGCAGAGAACTCATACGTCTGGTTCCTCCTCGGTCCCTGCGAGGACGTTGTGCGATGCGGCACCGCTCTGCGATCCCGGGGCCCGTACACCGGCGGTCACCTGTGGTTCTCCGCCTCGTATACAACGCTTCCGAAAGCACAAAAGGACCCGGGGGCAACGCTGCCCGAGTCCTCTGCACAGCAGAATAGCCCACATGAGCAACGGTCCGGCAGGCCAAGTGGCACGTTCCACCACCGTCCGTCCGCAGTGTGAGACGCCGGGGGCGGGCAGACCCGCGCCGTCGCGGACGTTTCTGCAGACCGCCGACGGTGTGCGCGTCGACGCGCTGTACGAACCGGGCGGGGTCGTATACGAAACGCCGCCGCCACCTGCTGGCCACCCGGTGTTCGTCGTCGCCCACGGCTTCACCGGCGATGTCGACAAGCCGCACGTGCGACGGGTCGCCACGGCGTTCGGGCGGTACGGCGCCGTGATCACGTTCTCCTTCCGGGGCCACGGGGCCTCCGGCGGGCGTTCGACCGTCGGCGACCGCGAGGTCTTCGACCTGGCGGCGGCGGTGGCGTGGGCGCGTGAACAGGGGCACGCGCGCGTGGTGACCGTCGGCTTCTCCATGGGCGGCTCGGTGGTGCTCCGGCACGCCGCGCTCAACGCCCGGCAGACCGAGGCGGTGGTGTCGGTCAGCGCCCCGGCCCGCTGGTACTACCGGGGTACGGCACCCATGCGTCGCGTCCACTGGCTGGTCACCCGGCCCGAGGGCCGGCTCCTCGGCCGCTACGGCCTGCGCACCCGCATCCACCACCGCGGCTGGAACCCCGTCCCGCTCTCGCCGGTCGAGGCAGTACCCCGGATCGCGCCGACGCCGCTGCTCATCGTCCACGGCGACCGCGACGGCTACTTCCCGGTCGACCACCCCCGCATGCTGGCCGAGGCCGCCGGTGACCACGGCGAACTCTGGCTGGAGCCCGGCATGGGCCATGCCGAGCACGCGGCCACCGACGGCCTCCTGGCCCGTATCGGCGGCTGGGCCGCTCGCGCGGCGGGCTAGCCTGACGGTATTCACAGCCAGGTTCCGCCGACCGACTTGAGGACGAGATGGCAGAGGTCACGGTGCGCTACTGGGCGGCCGCGAAGGCCGCGGCCGGGATCGCCGAGGAGCGCCTCGACGCGGCGACGCTCGCCGAGGCGCTCGACGCGGTGCGCGGGCGACACCCCGGTGAACTGGTGCGCGTGCTGCAGCGATGCTCGTTCCTCGTCGACGGTGATCCCGTGGGCACCCGCGGGCATGAGACGGTACGGCTGGCCGAGGGCGGCACGGTCGAGGTGCTCCCGCCGTTCGCAGGAGGGTGACCACACCGATGAGCAACCAGCCGTACGAGGGCGCGTACGACGCCGGGTACGACCCCTACCGGCAGGGGCAGCCCGAGTACCAGCAGGGACGGGCTCCCCGCCAGCAGCAGGGGGAACCGCGGCACGATCAGGGACAGCCCCCGCAGTACCAGCAGGGACAGCCCCCGCAGTACCAGCAGGGACAGCCCCCGCAGTACCAGCAGGGGCGGAGCCACTACGAGCAGGGACAGACCTCGCACCAGCAGGGCCGACCCCGGTACCAGCAGGCCGCCCAGTACCAGCAGGCCGCCCAGTACCAGCAGTCCGCGCAGCACCAGCAGACCCAGCACCAGCAGCCCCAGTACCGGCAGGAGCCGTACGGGGGCGGTCCGTACACCCAGGAGTGGGAGGGCCGGACCTGGGACACGCAGGCCCAGCAGGCCACCCCGGCGTACGTTCCGCAGCAGCAGCCGGAGAACGGGCAGTGGGCGCAGGAGCCGCACGGGCAGCCCCACCAGCCCCCCGCGGCCCCCGAAGCGCCGCTCACGGCCGCGCAGCGGGCCCGGCTGGAGGGGCGCTCGCCCATCATCGAGCCCGGGTCGCAGCCGGCCGCGCTCACCGCGGTGCTCGGACTGCTGATGGCCGGCGGCGCCGCGCTCGGCGCGTGGGGCCTGCTCGTGCCGCTGATCCTGCTCCAGGCCGTCACTGCGGCGGGCTGGTTCCGGCTGAACGGCATGTGGCCGGCCCGCCAGGGCATCGCGCTCGCGTTCGCGGGCGCGCTGACCGCGGACGTGGCGCTGCTGGTCGCGGGCCGCGAGCAGGCGCCCGCCGCGATCCTCGGCACGCTCGGGGTGTGGGTCCTGCTCACCCTCGTGCTTCAGCTGCGCTCGCACGCCGACCCGGACACCCGGATGTACGGCCTGACGGCGACCGTCGTCTCGGCCGCGCTGGCCGTCGTCGCGACCGGCTATCTGGCCGCCGAGCCGGACGCGGTCGTCCTCGGCGCCGTCGCGGTGGCCGTGGCCGTGCCGGCGCGCGCGCTGCCGCTGCCGACACCCGCCTCCGTGGTCGTCGCGCTGCTCGCGGCGGCGGGGGCCGGCATCGCGGCCGGTCAGATGACCGGCGTGGGGAACGGCGGGGGCGCCCTGCTCGGCGTGGCGGCCGGGGTGTGCGCCCTGATCGGCCACCGGGCGGCGAGCTACGACTATCCCTCCCGGTTCGTCCACTTCACCGCCGGTGTGGCCCTGCCGCTGAGCGCCGCGGCGCCGGTGGTGTGGGTGCTGGGACGCGCGCTGGTCTGAGGTTCGCCTGTCACAGGTGATCGACAATTGCGCGGCCGGTGTCGCCTTTGGGGTTACGGTGACCGTCGTCCGAGACCGACCGCCTGGGTAGGGAAAAATGCGCGCGCTGCGAATACTTCTGATCGTCGTCGTGATCCTGGGCGGCCTGTTCGTGGCCGCCGACCGGCTCGCGGTGAACTTCGCCGAGGGCGAGGTCGCGGACCGGATGCGGACGAACGAGGGCCTGACCGGCACCCCCGAGGTGGCGATCAACGGTTTCCCGTTCCTCACCCAGGTGGCCGGCGGCACGCTGGACGACGTCGAGATCGGCATCCAGGACTACGAGGCGGCCGCGGGCGACGGTGAGCGGATCCGCATCGACGACCTGCGGGCGAACCTGAAGGGCGTCGGCTTCTCCGGCGACTTCAGCTCCGCCACGGCCGCCTCCGCGACCGGCACGGCGACCATCGCGTACGACGAGCTGCTCAAGGCCGCCAAGTCGGAGCCCACGCAGGTCGCCCCCGGCATCACGGCCCGCGTGGTGAGCCTCTCCGACGGTGGCGACGGAAAGATCGAGGTCGGGGTGGAGGTGGAGGCCCCGGTGATCGGCACCAGGCAGCTCTCCGTGCTCAGCACGGTCAGCGTCAAGGGCGACAACGTCGAGGTGCGCACCGATTCCCTGCCGGACCTGGCGGGCCTCGATCTCGCCGAGAACTCGGTCCGTGAGATCACCGACTTCCAGCAGGCCATCGACGACCTGCCCGGCGGCGTCAAGCTCGACAAGGTCGAGGCGGCGCGCAACGGCGTGGAGATCTCGGTGAGGGGTTCGGACGTGCGGCTGGCCGGCTAGGACGAGGCGGGGTTCGAGCGGGTGGCGGGCCGGGCCGGACGGCGGGGGACGGTCGGTGGTCCGACAGGCGAGACGCCTCGTCCGTACCGCAGATGAGAGAACGTGCGCAGGCGCCCGGAAGTCGTCCCGCGGCTGGCCGGGCGCCTCTGTATTCCCGTATGCCGGACGATCGTGTCTCACGATACGACACACCGGTGACACGCCCGCCGGTCCGTCCCTAAGCTCGACGGCATGAAGCGACAGGCGGACCTCACGAAGCGGCGGGCAGTAGACCTGTGCCGCGTTGCCGCCATGCTCTGTCGCACCTTCTGAGCGGAAGCTCCGACTTCCGCGTTCCCCTGCCCTGCTCAGGGCACTCGTGCGCCACGCCGCACCCGGCACGCGCACCCCTTCGCACTCGCACGCCCCGCCGCAACTGCCCCGGAGGAGAAAGCATGAGCCGCAGCGACGTCCTGGTAGACGCCGACTGGCTGCAGGAGCACCTGGACGACCCGAACATCGCCGTTGTCGAGGTCGACGAGGACACCTCCGCGTACGAGAAGAACCACATCAGGAACGCCATCCGGATCGACTGGACCAAGGACCTCCAGGACCCGGTCCGCCGTGACTTCATCGACCAGGAGGGCTTCGAGAAGCTCCTGTCGGCGAAGGGCATCGCCAACGACACGCTGGTGATCCTCTACGGCGGCAACAACAACTGGTTCGCCTCGTACGCCTACTGGTACTTCAAGCTCTACGGCCACGACAACGTCAAGCTTCTCGACGGTGGCCGCAAGAAGTGGGAGCTGGACGCCCGCGAGCTGGTCGAGGAGGTGCCGGAGCGCACGGCCACCGCCTACACGGCCAAGCCGCAGGACACCTCGATCCGCGCCTTCCGCGACGACGTGGTCGCCGCCATCGGCGCGCAGAACCTGGTCGACGTCCGCTCGCCCGACGAGTTCTCGGGCAAGCTGCTCGCCCCCGCGCACCTGCCGCAGGAGCAGTCGCAGCGCCCGGGCCACGTCCCGACCGCCCGCAACATCCCGTGGTCGAAGAACGCCAACGACGACGGCACCTTCAAGTCTGACGAGGAGCTCAAGGAGCTCTACGCCGAGGAGCAGGTGGACCTCGCCAAGGACACCATCGCCTACTGCCGTATCGGTGAGCGCTCCGCGCTGACCTGGTTCGTCCTGCACGAGCTGCTCGGCGTGGAGAACGTCAAGAACTACGACGGCTCCTGGACCGAGTACGGCTCCCTCGTCGGCGTGCCGATCGAGCTCGGCGCCAACAAGTAAGCCCCGGCCTTCAAGACCCCTCAGGA
This sequence comes from Streptomyces sp. NPDC047706, assembly GCF_043204795.1. Taxonomy (NCBI): domain Bacteria; kingdom Bacillati; phylum Actinomycetota; class Actinomycetes; order Kitasatosporales; family Streptomycetaceae; genus Streptomyces; species Streptomyces sp. NPDC047706. The sequence continues at coordinate 48,292 of NZ_JBIDCW010000028.1, forward strand.
GATTCGACATGTGCGGAGCGAAGGCCGGCGGCCCCGACGCCTCGACGATCAAGCCCGGTGAGACCACGATCCAGGGTCAGGTGACCCGCGACGGCGAGCCGGTGACGGGCTACGTCCGTCTGCTGGACTCGACCGGTGAGTTCACGGCAGAGGTGCCGACCTCCGCGACGGGTCAGTTCCGCTTCTACGCGGCCGAGGGCACCTGGACGCTCCGCGCCCTCGTGCCCGGCGGTGCCACTGCCGACCGTACGGTCGTCGCCCAGCAGGGCGGCCTCGCGGAGGTCGCGATCGCGGTCTGACGACCCGGCGCCGAGCGCAGGGGCCGCGTCCCGTGGGTTGGACACCTGGGGCGCGGCCCTTTCGCGTGCGCATCCCGGACACGGACCTACGCTGGAGGTATGTACGCGCGCCGGCGGCACGTCTACTTCGCCATGATGGGCATCTGCGTCGGGCTCTTCGTCCTGGCCTGGGCGGTCGTGCGTCTGTGGTCGACGGCGGCGGCCGTGGGCATGTGCGTGGTCGCCATGGTGATCCCTCCCGTCGCCGCGATGGTCGCCAACCGCCGTGGCCCGGACGACCGCTGGTGGGACGACCCGTCCGGCGATCCGCAGTCCGACGAGTGGTGGGACGAACTGGACGGCAGGAAGAAGCCGCGGTAGGAAGGCGGCCATGTCGCCCGCGAGACTGTCCACCGTGGTGCTGGACGCGCACGACGCGCATGAACTGGCCGGCTTCTACCGGCGCCTGCTGGGTTACGAGGTGCGCCGCGAGGAGCCTCACTGGGTGCTGATCGGCCCGCCGCCCGGCACGGAGGGCACGGCCCTGGCGTTCGAGACCGAGCCCGGGTACGTACGCCCGGTCTGGCCCTCCCGGCACCCCGGTGACCAGCAGATGATGCTCCACCTCGATGTCGAGGTCGACGATCTGGAGGCGGAGACGGCGCGGGCGGTCGCCGAGGGCGCCACGATCGCCGGGTACCAGCCCCAGGCCGATGTGCGCGTCCTGTTCGACCCGGCGGGCCACCCGTTCTGCCTCTGGACCGAGACCCCTTGACGATAGGCGTGCGTCAGTAGACCAGCGCCTGCGTGTCCTCCGCGAGCGCCTCCTGCACAAAGACCTGCGCCCCCGCGATCCGCACGCCCTCGATGACGTCCTTCTCCGTGATGTCCCGGCGGGCGGCGCACTGCGTGCACAGCGTGAGACGCCCGGCGGCCAGCACGGAGTCGATCAGGTCGGGCAGCGGTGCGGCGTGCGGCAGCTCGAACTCGGCGGCCCGCCCCGGCAGCGCGAACCACGCGGACTCACCGGTCAGCCAGACGGATACATCCACCCCACTGGCCACGGCCACGGCCGCGACCGTGAACGCCTGCGAACAGCGCTCGGGAGCGTCGGCTCCCGCCGTCACCTTGATCACCAGCTTCTTCGCCATGGCTGAATCGTAATCAAGATCGCTACAACCGGGTGCCCCGGTCATGGGTCTCCTGTGGGGCGCGGCAACGGAATCCGCGCTTCATGTCCTGTGGGGGACGTAGTGGAAGACTCTGAAAGACCGGGAACACCGGACACCGCCGATACGGACGTGACCCCTGAGGCCGCGGCGGCCTCGCCGGAGCCGCCTCGGACCCGGCCCCGCCGTCGTGGCCGTACCGCCCTTCTGATCACCGGCGCGGCCGTTCTCGGCGTCGTCGCGGGCACCTGCGCCGGATACCAGGTACAGGCCGGCCGCGCGCCCGAACCGCTGCCGCCGCTGTCCCAGCCGGTGCTGCCGCAGGCGACCGGGCCGGCCCCGGAGCCGCTGTCGGCCGCGCAGGACCGCAGGGTGCGCACCGATGGCGACCTGCGCAAGCTGCTGCTGAAGAAGCCGGCCGGGGCGAAGGAGGCCGGGAAGGCGATATGACCGACAGCACCACGCAGGCCCCGCCGCTCGACCAGCGGGTCACCGAACCGCCGCAGCCGGCGGCTCCCCCCGCGGCTCCGGCCCCCGCGCCCCGGGACCGCCGCGTCCTGCGCGCTGTCTCGCGCTGGACCGCCGCCGTGACCGTGTTCGCGGCCGTCGGCACCGGCACGGCGTACGGGATCACCACCCTGGCGCGCACGGACGTTCCCGGCCTCGCCACGGAGGCTGACGGCCGCTGGGACTACCCCGAGCTGACCAGGCCGCCGCTGCCCGCCGGCAGCCCGGGCCCCTTCGCCGACGGCAACACGGCCGGCGCCCACCACGCCGACCTGCGCGCCCTCGTGCTGCCCGCCCCCGCCGGTGCGCGGGAGGCCACGGCGCTGCGCGGCGCGGACGGCTGGCTGGCGACGAAGGACTACCTGGCGGAGTACGCCGAGGAGAACCGGGAACTGCTGCGGCAGAAACTCGTCGACACCGGCCTGCGGCACATCGCCGCCCGCGGCTGGACGACGCCGGACGGCATCCGGACCCGGATCTACCTGCTCCGGTTCGACACCGCACAGGTCGTGGACACCGAGATGGCACCCGAGGCCCTGGCGTTCGCCTGGCCCACGTACCCGCTGCGTGGCGCCCCCGACACCGAGTACGACGAGACGTTCCCCGAGTCGGCCACGGTCCGCGGGATCGCCCGCACCGCCTACGCCGAACCGAAGCCGTACGGCGCCGAGCAGGTCCGCCAGGCCTATCTCGCGGCCGGCGACGTCTACGCGGTGATCGTGCAGTCCCGCAAGGGCGGGGTGCCGGACGTGCCCTTCCAGCAGACCGTGATCCTGCAGAGCCAGCTGCTGGGCTGAGGGCGTACCTCACAAGGAGGGCCGGGTCGCAGCCGCGTAAGCTGGGGCCCGGCCTTGTGTACCACGCACCCCGCTCACCAAGGAGCATCCCGTGATCCTCTTCTTCGAAATCCTGCTGATCCTGGTCTGCGTCGGTGTCCTCGCCTTCACCGGTCTGGTCGTGAAGAAGCTGTACCAGGGCCAGCGCTGATTTTCCCCCTACCCGTACGAGACGTCTGAGCTGCTCATGATCGAGATCCCGTCCGACCTCCACAAGGACCTCGTCCCCCTCGCCTTCCTGCTCGGCAACTGGGCGGGCGCGGGCGTGCACGACTTCCCCGGTGCGCAGAAGTGCAACTTCGGGCAGGAGGTCACCTTCACGCACGACGGCCGGGACTTCCTGGAGTACCACTCCCACAGCTGGGTGCTCGACCAGGACGGCAACAAGGTCGGGCCGCTGGAGTCCGAGCACGGCTTCTGGCGCATCGACGCCGCCCGCAAGGTCGAGGTCACGATGACCCGCGACGACGGCGTCATCGAGATCTGGTACGGCGAGCTGGCCGACCAGAAGCCGCAGATCGACCTGGTCACGGACGCCGTCGCGCGCACCGCGGCCTCCCGCCCGTACAGCGGCGGAAAGCGGTTGTACGGCTACGTCAGGAGCGACCTGATGTGGGTCGGCGAGAAGCAGACCCCGGAGGTCGAGCTGCGCCCGTACATGTCGGCGCAGCTGAAGAAGGTCGTCACCCCGGAGGACGTCGAGCGCTGGGCGAAGGCCCTGCCTGGCGACCTGCCCGACGACGGGATCGCTTTCTTCAAGTAGCCATAGACTCGTGGGTGTGGTGAGCACCGACTGGAAGAGCGACCTCAGGCAGCGCGGCTACCGGCTGACGCCGCAGCGGCAACTCGTGCTCGAAGCCGTGGACACCCTGGAGCACGCGACCCCCGACGACATCCTCGCGGAAGTGCGGAAGACGGCGTCGGGGGTCAACATCTCCACCGTCTACCGGACGCTGGAGCTCCTGGAGGAACTGGGCCTGGTCAGCCATGCCCACCTGGGGCACGGCGCGCCCACGTACCACCTCGCCGACCGGCACCACCATCTCCACCTGGTCTGCCGTGACTGCACCGACGTGATCGAGGCGGACGTCTCCGTGGCCGCCGAGTTCACCGCCAAGCTGCGCGAGACCTTCGGTTTCGACACCGACATGAAGCACTTCGCGATCTTCGGCCGGTGCGCGGACTGCGCGGCGAGCGGGGCCCCGGAAGGCGGCAGCGCGACCGGCAAGGGTTCAAGTACCGGGTCGTAGGCTTAGCGTATGAAGAGCCCTCTGCTGTCCCTGCCCGGCGCCGTCCCCGCCGAAGGGCTGGACGAAGGAGTCGCCGCTCACTACGGCGACCTGTTCCGCGAGCAGCGCGCCCTCGCCGACGGCACCGGTTTCGTCGACCTCTCGCACCGCGGGGTCGTCACCGTCACCGGCGACGACCGGCTGAGCTGGCTGCACCTGCTGCTCACCCAGCACGTCAGCGAACTGCCCGTGGGTGAGGCCACCGAGGCGCTGGTCCTCTCCGCGAACGGGCACATCGAGCACGCGCTCTATCTGGTGGACGACGGCACGACCGTCTGGGCGCACGTCGAACCCGGCACCCAGGGCGCCCTGATCGCGTACCTGGAGTCGATGAAGTTCTTCTACCGGGTCGAGGTCGCCGACCGCACCGCCGACATCGCCGTCGTCCACCTCCCGGCCGGTTCCATCGCCGAGGTGCCCGACAAGGCCGTCGTCAGGGAGACGGCGCACGGCCGTGATCTCTTCCTGCCGCGTGCCGAGCTGGAGGCATTCACAGCGAAGTCGGGACCCGCGGCCGGGATTCTGGCGTACGAGGCGCTGCGCGTCGAGCAGCACCGGCCCCGGCTCGGCTTCGAGACCGACCACCGCACCATCCCGCACGAGCTGGGCTGGATCGGCACCGCGGTGCATCTGCAGAAGGGCTGTTACCGGGGGCAGGAGACGGTCGCCCGGGTGCAGAACCTGGGCAAGCCGCCGCGCCGGCTGGTCTTCCTCCACCTCGACGGCAGCGAGGTGCACCTGCCGCCGCACGGCACCGAGCTCCGGCTCGCCGACGAGGGCCCCGACGGCCGCAGGGTCGGCTTCGTGACGACGTCCGTGCGCCACCACGAGCTCGGTCCGGTGGCGCTGGCGCTGGTGAAGCGGAACGTGCCGGTGGACGCCCGCCTGGTGGCGGACTCGACGGCCGCGGCCCAGGAAGTCGTCGTCGAGCCCTGAGGCTCAGATCTCCAGCAGGACCGTGAACGGGCCGTCGTTCGTCAGCCCCACCCGCATCCGGGCGCCGAACCGGCCCGTCCCCACCGTCGCGCCCAGCGCGCGCAGCCGCGCGACCACCTCGTCGACCAGCGGCTCGGCCACGTCACCGGGCGCGGCGGCGTTCCAGGTGGGACGGCGGCCCTTGCGGGCGTCGCCGTAAAGGGTGAACTGGCTGATCACCAGGAGCGGGGCGCCGGTGTCGCTGCACGACTTCTCGTCGTGCAGCATCCGCAGCGACCACAGCTTGCGGGCGAGCTGGGCCGCCTTCTCCGCGGTGTCCTCGTGCGTCACCCCGACCAGGACGCACAGCCCCTCGCCGGTGATCTCCCCCACGGTCTCGCCGTCGACGACGACGCTCGCGCCGTCCACCCTCTGCACCACTGCACGCATACGGCCATCATGCCGGGCCGCGTCGCCGGGCTTCGCGGGTGGTCCGTACCGGCGCTCTTTTTGATCCCTAACCCCCCATCTGGGGCCGTTCGGGGGCACTCGGTCACATACGGGCCACTTGGGGTGGCACGATGGCGCCACACGCCGGTCGAGGGGACGGTAGAGGCACATGAGAACACCGAGTACCGGGCAGCCGCCCGGGGCTGTCTCGTTGACCCGAGCGGGAGCCGGGGAGTCACTCCGGCCACCCGTGCAACGCACGGACAGTCCACAGCTGCCGCCGGATCCGCCCGCGCACGATCTGACCACGCTGAGCCTGGCCGAATTGCGCTCCCTGCGCCGGGACTCCCAGCGCGACGAGGCGGACCTCAGTTACGTACGACGCCTGCTCCAGGGCCGTATCGACATCCTGCGCGCCGAGCTGGCGCGCCGGGGGCCGGCGTCCCTGGTGGACCCCGGCCCCGCCGAGGCGTCCGTCGTCCAGCGGCTGCCGGAGATCCTCAAGGACGCCCCGGCCCGGCACCGCTCCTCCGCGCGCCACGTCACGCTGGGGACGCCGCACAACGAGGAGTACCGGCGGCTGGCGGCGGAGATGCTGGCCGAGGTCGAACTGTCCGCGCTGGACGCCCGCACCGACGTGGAACTGACCACCGCCATGGGACGGCTCGTGCGCTACGAGCAGCAGGTGTCCCGGCGCCGGCAGCGGTTGCAGCGGACGGCCGACGAGTGCAGCGCGGAGATCGCGCGGCGGTACCGGGAGGGGGAGGCGCAGGTGGACGACCTGCTGATGTGACGCGGGGCCCCGCTCGGGCGGGGCGCCCGGTCCCGTCAGGGCGGGCTTGCGCCCGGTGCGGGCTCCGGTGGGCCGGGCGCGCTGCGGTGGGCGCGGTGCGGCTACGGTGGGCCGGGTGCGCTGCGGTGGGCCCGGTGCGGCTGCGGTGGGCGCGCCGGGCGGTGCCCCGCCGCGCCTCCCCGCCGGAAAACTCCGCGACACCCGCGCCCTCGTATGCCTACGGTGCACTCATGACGCGCCGCGACGAGCTGCCCATACGTCCGATCACCGAAGAGGAGCTGGCGGACTGGCATCGCGCCATGAGCGTCGGCTTCCTGCAACGGCCCACGCTGGCCGAGGAACAGCTTCAGGCACGGCGTGCCCAGTTCGTGCCGGGGCGGCTGCTCGGGGCGTTCGACGGGGACCGGTGCGTGGCGACGTTCCGCTCCTTCGCGCAGGAGGTCACGGCCGTGGGCGGCGCCTTCGTGCCGGCCGACGCCGTCTCGAACGTCACCGTCAGCCCGACGCACCGCCGCCGTGGCCTGCTCAGCCGCATGATGACCGAGGACCTGACGGCGGCCAAGGAGCGCGGGGACGTCGTCGCGACGCTCGTCGCCGCGGAGTACCCGATCTACGGCCGCTACGGCTTCGGCCCCGCCACCACGGCCGCCGAGTGGACCGTCGACGTACCGCGGACCGGCCTCGACCGCCGGTGGTCGGGGCCGCAGGACGGCGGGCGGATAGACCTGGTGGACGCCGAGGACGTCCGCAAGCTGGGCCCTGAGCTGCACGAACGCCTGCGCCGGACCCAGCCGGGCGCGGTCAGCCGCAGCGAGCTGTGGTGGCGGATCAACACCGGCGCCGCGCGCTTCCACAGCTCGTGGACGGAGCCCTACTACGCCCTGTACCGCTCGGCCGCGGGTGAGGTCGAGGGGCTCGTCTCCTACGAGTCGGACGACAAGTGGCACGGCAAGCAGCCGCAGAACACGGCCGACGTGAACTGGCTGATCGCGGTGACGCCGGCCGCCGAGCGCGCCCTGTGGCACTTCCTGTGCTCGATCGACTGGATCACGCACGTGAAGTCGGGCTGGCGGGCCCCGGACGACCTGCTGCCGATGTTCCTGCCGGACCCGCGCGCCGCGCGCCTGACCGAGCAGGCCGACTGGCTGTGGGTGCGGGTGCTGGACGTCGTACGGGCGCTCCAGGCGCGGACGTACGAGGGGTCGGGTGCGCTGGTGCTGGAGGTCGTCGACGCGGGCGGGTTCGCGGGCGGGCGGTACCGGCTGGAGGCGTCCGAGCAGGGCGCTTCCTGCGTGCCGAGCAGTGCGAGCGCCGATCTCACGCTGGACGTCGCCGATCTGGCGGCGCTGTGGCTGGGTGACGAGTCAGCGGTGCGGCTGGCCGCGCTGGGCCGGGTGCGGGAAGAACGAGCGGGCGCCGCCCGTTCGGCCGACGCCCTGCTGCGCACGTCCAGGCGGCCTTGGTGCCCGGACCTGTTCTAGTACTCCCCTCCGCCGGCGACGGTGGACGGTTCTCGCTGTCCGTAGCGTGCTCTTCAGTTGTGGCTGTCCCTCTGCTTGTTCAGTTGTGACTGTGCGGTTGTGACTGTTCAGTTGTGACTGTGCGGTTGTGACTGGGCGGACCGACCGAGCTCCCGGCTCCCCTCCGGAAGGGAGCCCGGTCAGCCCGTCTGGGCGAGCAGCATCACCAGGAGCACTGCTCCGGATGCCGCCGATCATGGTGTTCCTGGTCCCCCTTCGAACGGTCCGCCCTGGTGGCCAACCCTCGGGACTCTTGACCATATTGCCGAAGTTGGCGACCAACTTCACTTCACTTATCTCCACTTGGAAGCGTCTCATAACCACCTACTTCTGAACTGACGCAAGATGGCGGGAAGTTGTAGTGTTTGGCCGTGGAGCGCGAACACGTCCCCGTCAACGGACGGAAGCGGCCACAGCAGCCGCAGAAGTCACATCGCGAGGTGGCCGACGAACTGCGCGCGCGGATCCGGGACCGGGTGCTGCAGCCCGGCCGGCGCATGCCCACGCAGGCGCAGTTGGCGGAGGAGTTCGGTGTGGACCGGGGGACGGTCCGGCAGGCGCTGCGCATCCTGCAGCAGGAGCGGCTGCTGACCAACGTGTCCAAAGGGAGCCCGGCGACGGTGGCCCCCGACCCCGGCTGGGCGCCGGCCGGCCCGCAAGCCCCGCCCCAGCCGACCACCGTGGCCCTCGCGCCCCGGGTGGCGGCCGCGTTCGCCGCGCCGCACGTCGAGATCGACGCCCTGTGCCTGACGTCGATATCGCTCACCCTCTCGATCGGCGAGCCGCTGCGCCGGATCCACGCGGGTGAGCTGAGACCGGCCAGGGTCGACGTACGTGTCCTGCTGCCCAGCCGGGACATAGACCTCGCCTTCCCGGCACCGGTGGACCTCGACCCGGCGGACGCCGACCGGCTGCACCAGCGGTGGCTGGCGATGCGCAACGCGCAGGGGCAGGTGCTCCAGCACAACCTGCTGGCGCTGCGCTCCACGCACGGGATCGACGTGCGGGTCTCCTTCCGTGCCCTGCCGTTCACGCCGCCGGTGAAGCTCTACCTGCTCAACGAGTCGGAGGCGCTGTTCGCCTACTACACGCTCGGGCGCCGCGAGGAGGAGATCGACCATGAACAGCTCCAGCTGTACGACGCCGAGGGCACCCGGTCGATGCTGTTCGCCTTCGAGCAGGGCGCGGGGCTGCGCGACGCGGCGTTCGTGGAGCAGTCCCATCTGTGGTTCAACGCGTTGTGGGAGACGATCAGTTCGGAGCTGGTGCTCACGAACTGACGCCTCCCGGGGTGCGGGTCGTTCACATGGCGGGGCCGGTCACGAGGAGTGCGAGCACGACCGCCCCGATGGAGCTGACGGTCGGGCTCTTCGCCTTGATTCCTATGGTGAGCAGGAGCAGGCCGACGACGCCGGTGGCGCCGTACTGCCAGGCGACGACCTGTTCGAAGCCGACGACGAAGACTGCGGAGAGGAGAGCGAGGGCCGGCACGGTGGTTCCCCCTTCTGGCCGCCGGGGAGGCAAAGCTTCCGTCAACTCGGTTGAGGTAGCGCGAAGTTGGCAACCAACTCTGCTTGAGTTGTCCCCACTTGGCAGATATCCATAAACAACTCGCAGGCAACTGCCATCAGATGGTTTTGAGTTGTAGCGTTTGGTCGTGACTCAGGAGAACGTGGCAGTGAACGGCAGCAGAAGGCTCTCGCCGCAGAACATCGCCGACACGCTGCGGGAGCGCATCCGCGGCGGCGCCCTCAAGGCGGGCGACCGCCTGCCCACGCAGGCCGAACTCGCCGAGGAGTTCGGTGTGGAGCGCGGCACCGTCCGCCAGGCCCTGCGCGCACTCCAGGAAGACGGACTGCTCAGCAACGTCAGCAAGGGCAGCCCGCCGCGCATCGCGGCACCGGCGGTGGCGAGCAGCGAGCCCCAGCCCACGATGGTCGGCCTCGCTCCGCGGCTCAAGGCCGCGTTCTCCGCCCCGCACGTCCGCATCGACGCCGCCTGCCTGACCGCCGAGACCCTGATGCTGGCGCTGAGCGAACCGGTCCGCGCGATCCACGAGGGCCGCGTCCGCCCCACGTCGATCGACGTGCGCATCCTGCTGCCTTCCCGGGACATCAACCTGGCCTTCCCCATCTCCGTCGAGGGCGGCGGCGACGAGGACCCCGTCCACAGGCGCTGGCTGTCCCAGCGCAACGCCCAGGGCCAGGTCCTCCAGCACAACCTCCGCTCCCTGCGCGCCTCGCACGGCATCGACGTCCACGTCACCTTCCGCGCGCTGCCGTTCACACCGCCGGTGAAGCTCTATTTGCTCAACGGCGAGGAGGCCCTGATCGCGTACTACATGGTCACCCGCCGCGCCGAGGACGACGGCACCGGACCCCTGGACATGTACGACGTCCTCGGCAGCGAGTCCCTCCTCTTCTCCTTCGAGCAGGACGCCGGCCGCCGGGACGCGGCGTTCGTGGAGCAATCGCAGATGTGGTTCAACGCCCTCTGGGAAACCATCACGACGGACCTGACACTCTTTGAGTGACTTCTGATGCGACGCAGGCTGATCATGTGACTGCGGAGACCGACGACGAGACCGAGGCCCTGCGCCGGCTGATCGCCCGCGCCCGCGTCGTCCTGTGGGACTTCGACGGCCCCATCTGCCGCCTGTTCGCCGGGCATTCGGCGGAGGACGTGGCGCGTGACCTGGTGAAGTGGCTCGACCAACGGGGACTGGGCGGCCTGCTGCCGGAGCAGGAGAGACAGGCCCGCGACCCGCACGACATCCTGCGTGCCGTGGACAGCAGGCATCCTGGCAGCGACCTGATCGCGGAGCTGGAGGAACGCCTCACCAAGGAGGAACTGCGAGCGGCGTCCTCCGCGTGGCCGACCGCGTACGCCGACCGGCTGATACGCACGTGGCAGGCCGTGGGCTCCCGGCTCGCCGTCACCACCAACAACTCGGCGCGCACGGCCCGCAGCTATCTGCAGGGCCGAGGTCTGCTCCCCTGCTTCGCACCGCACATCTACGGCCGCACCCGGGACCTCGCTCGGCTCAAGCCGCACCCGCACTGCCTGAATCAGGCACTCACGGCCGTCGGGGCCGCCCCCGGGGAGGCACTGATGATCGGCGACACACCGTCCGACCTGCACGCGGCCTCGCGGGCCGGCACCGGTTTCCTGGGCTACGCGCGTAACGCGCGTAAGGCCGCCGTTCTGCGGGACGCCGGGGCCACGGTCGTCGTCGGGTCGCTGGAGCCGGTGCTGCGAGTGGTGGAGTCGACCGGACGGTGAGAGGCGTGCGCTAGCATGCGACCACCGCATGAGCAAGCGCTCACAACCGTACGGGTGAGTCGGCGAACCGGCCGCGCTCGAACGGCATCACCCACATGAGTGGCGCACCACTCGTCGAGCCGACGTCCGCGCCGACTCCGCTCGTGCGGAAGGTGAGTGGGCCCTACCGTTTGCCCGTACACATCTTTGCCCGTACACCACTCTGCCCGACCCGTCCACCCCTCGCGCGAAGACCCCGGAGCGGCCAGTGCGCCCACGCCCTGTTCCTCGGCGAATGCGCGGGGCGCGCGCCGACGGTGACCTGCCCCCGGCCGTCGGGGCCTTCGTGGCGGGCGCGGTGGAGGGCGGGAGGACCGGCAGGGGCCATCACAACCGCAACCATGTGCGGCTCCTTACCACGGACCTGGCACGGCTGCTGGGCAGGCCGCCGGGCACGCCCGTGATCGTACGGATCCGGCGCGACGACGCGTTACCGCTGGTGATCCGGACCTGGCAGGACGAGGCCCGGATCCTCGACGCGGTCGGCGGCGCCCTGCCCGACGTGCCGCAGTGCCTCCTCAAGGGGGACGGTTTCGCCATCCACAGCCATGTCGACGGCGTACCGCTCTCCGAGGTCTGCGGAAACGGTAAGCCCCTGGACCGCATGCCGCTGAAAGCGGCTGCCCGGCTGCTCGCCACGATGGCCCAGGTGCGCCGGAAAGCGCTGCCGCCCCTCCCGGCACGCTGGCCCGCCAACGACACGGACAGCCGGGGCTTTCTGCGCACCCTGACCCGCCTCGCGGACGAGCAGATCAGGAAGCCCAACTGGTCCGTGTTCGGTGGTCTGTTCAAGGCGCTGGGTGTCCCGGAGGACGCCATGGTGCGGCTCGGCGAGCGCGTACCGGCCATGACGCGGCGGCCGTACAGCCTGCTCCACACGGATCTGCACCGTGACAACCTGATCGTGCCGGCGTCCGGCGAACCGCCCCTGCTCTGCGCCGACTGGGAACTCGCCACCTACGGCGACCCGTTGCACGACCTCGCCATCCACCTCGTACGTATGCGCTATCCCGCCTTCCAGGTGCCGGAAGTGATCGAGGCGTGGGCCGAGGCGATGGGGCGGATCCGCCCGGCCGCCGTGCACGGGCTGCACAAGGACCTTCGGCACTACCTCGCCTTCGAACGTGCCCAGTCCGTCTATCCGGACGTCGTGCGCGCCGCTCGTTCGCTGGAGGACTCCTGCGACGAGCAGAGCCTGCGGGACGCGACCGCGGCTGTACGGCTGGCCCTGCGCACGGCCGAGGAACCGCTCGGGCTCAGCGACGTGCCCCAACCCCGGGAGATCGAGCGGATCCTCTTCCGCTGGCGGGCATCCCGGCTCGCGGCGCTCACCGGTGTCCGCGAACCACTGGCGCGGGCCTTCGGCTGGACGCCGGACGAGCGGGTGCCGGAACGCGCCGACTTCCCCCGCAGGGCGGTGACGGACGCCTTGCGGGAGGAGGGCGCCGCCCCCGCCGGCCGGGTGTTCAAAGGCGCCGCCCATCTCAACTCGGTGGTCCGGGTGGACGGGGTGGACTTCCCCGTGGTCGTACGCCGCAAGGTGGCGAACCTCTGCCGTCGTGAGCCCAGTTACCTCAGCGAGCACGCCGTGCTCAGGGCCATCGAGGAGTCGGAGGTCGCGGTCGCGGCACCGAGGGCGCTGGCCCTGGGCAGGGGCTACCAGGGTGAACCTTTCACCGTCCACACCTACGTGGGGCCGTACGCCGGATCGCGCGACATCGACCGTCCGCCGAACCACCCGGTGCACGGCCTGCTGCCGCACGAGGCGGACGGGCTGGTCGACCAGTTGTGCGCCCTGACCGAGGTGAAGTACAAGCAGGTCGACCCGACCGCCGGCGACGGCGGCTTCCACGCCTGGCTGTGCGGGCAGCTCGTCGCGCTCGTCCGGGATCTGCCGAAGGAGTCCCAGCACCTCGCGCGGCTGCTCGGCCTCCCGGACGCGGCACGCCTCCACGAGATCCTCGCCCGCTACGAGGTGCGTCCGCGCAAGCCCGCCCTGCTGCACGGCGACCTCAACCCGTGGAACCTGGTGCGCCGGGACGACTGGCCGGCCCTGACGATCATCGACTGGGAGATGGCCCTGGTCGGCGACCCCCTCTACGACCTCGTCCGGCACATGCACCTCACCCCCACCCGGCCGGAGATCCGGGACCGCATGTTCCGCCGCTGGGAGAGCCGGCTGCCCGACGCCTACACCTGTGACTGGCGCAAGGACTGGCGGGTCTATCGCTGGATCGAGATCATCCGCTCGGCGTACGTCGACCTCGACCGCCTGGTGACCGGAGCGAGCCTCGACGCGCCGAACGTACGGCGGGCGGTGGACTCGTACGCGATGACCCTGGTGGCCGCCATGGGCTCGCTGGGTCTGCCGCTCCGCCCGACGGCCGGCCCCTGCCTGACCCGGGCCCTGCGTGAGCGCAAGAAGCAGCGGATGTATCAGGTGGTGTCGGACCTGGCGACCGGGTTGTTCCTGGAGAAGGAGTTCGACGCCGTGCCGGCCGCCGAGATCGTTGCCGCTGCCTAGATCTCCAAGCCGACGCCATTGTGCTACTTCCCGGCCAGGGATGCCTCGTCCTGCACCGCATCGCCCCGCTTGGACGCGGTGCACGCGCGCGGGCTGCCGTTCTGAGGGCGGGCGACTCCAGGGTGACCTTCCCGGAGGCGCCCCGCCGTGCGGACGTCAGGCGTCGAGCAGGGGGAGCAACTGCTCCTCCTCGTACGTAAGATGCGCCTCCAGCTCCCGGGTGAGGCGCTCGACCTCGGCGCGGGCGGTGGCCGGGTCCGCCGTGTCGAGGGCGGTGCGCAAAGCCTCCACCAGGGCGGCGATGCGTTCGTGCTCCTCGCGGAGACGTGCGACGGCGGGCGCGGCCTCGGGGTGGCGGTCGGCGAGGAAGGGGAACAGGCCGAGGTCCTCGCCGGTGTGGTGGTTGTGCAGCCCGTGACAGAAGGTGAGGCAGTTGACGCGCAACTGGGCGCCGAGAGGGCTGCCGCCTTCCGTTACTGCGCTCATCGCCTCGCGGATGAGGGCGAGTTCACGCCGGAAGGCGTCATGGACGACCTTGATCGCTTCGCCCATGGAGCCGGCGTTGATGTTCGGCGGGCCGCCCGCGATCTCGTACAGCGCCACGACCGGTATCACCCGGCCCGCCTTCCGCTGGTACTCCGACCAGCCGGCGTCCGTCTCGACGGCCCGTGCGAAAACCTGGTCGCGCTCCTCGCCCTTCAGTACCTCGGCCCGCGCCCGGTACGTGAACGCGCCGCTCTCCACGGTGACTTCGGGATGGGCGAGCAGGTTGTGGTACCAGGCGGGATGCCAGGGAGCGCCGCCAGCGGAGGCGATGACCAGGATGCGATCGGCGCCGTCGGGAAGGTAGGCCACGGGGGTGGTGTGCTCGGCTCCCGTGCGGGCGCCGGTGGTCGTGAGCAGGATGAGGCGGGCGCCCTCGAAGTAGCCGCCGACGCGGCCCCGGTTGGCGCGGAACTCCTCGATGACCTGGTGGTTGAAGTCGTTGACTGTGTCGTTGGGCATGTTCGCAGTTCTCTTCTCTCTCCGGTTCCTGATCGTCACGGGTGATCGGTGATCGGTGATCGGTGATCGGTGATCGGTCATTTCGGACCTGCGATCTGTGATCTGTGATCTGTGATGGAAACGCGCGCGTACGCGCGGAGAGAGATCGGCGGACTCCTGGCCCGCCGCGGCCTCATTCAGAGGCCGGGCACCCAACTCGCTCGCGGCACTTGGCCGCAAACCCGGCAGTCATGGGGGCAACTGTAGCCTGGAGTCGATGCTCCTCTTCCTGGATATCGACGGCACGCTGCTCCCGTTCGGGTCGGCGTATCCGTATCCGGTGTACGAGACGCCCTCCGGGCAGGGCGCCGGCAACCCGCTGCTGAGCAGGGTCGATCCGGCGCTGGGGCCGCGGTTGCGGATGCTGGGCTGCGAACTGGTGTGGGCCACCACCTGGCTGGACGAGGCGAACGAGGCCATGGCGCCCCGGCTCGGCCTGCCCCCGCTGCCGGTCGTGGACTGGCCTGAGGAGGCCGAGCGGCCAGGCCCGCTGCACTGGAAGACGCGGCCGCTCGTGGCCTGGGCGGGCCGGCCCTTCGTGTGGCTCGACGACGAGATCGGCGCGGCCGACCGGGACTGGGTGACCGCCCACCACCCCGGGCGGGCCCTGCTGCATCGCGTGGACCATCGCGTGGGGCTCACCGATGCGGACCTCGGTGTGGTGGCGGGGTGGGTGCGCGGGAAGTGACCGAACCGTCAGCCGGAGGCGACGGCCAGGGCGACCGCCTGTTCGTCGTCGAACAGCAACGGGGGCAGGTGTCGCTGCCGGCGGCGAGCCGGTAGCCGCCGTCGGGGCCCTTGACGGTCACGACGGGATACCCCAGCTCACGCAGGCGTTCGACGTCGCGGCGCACGGTGCGGGGGCTGATGCCCAGCCGCTCGGCCAGCAGTGCGCCCGGCCAGTCCCGGCGCGCCTGGAGCAGGGAGAGCAGTGACAGCAGTCGCGCTGAGGTCTTCGGCATGCCCGGCATCCTGCCCGGAGTAGCGGCCACACCCTGACCGCTTCCGGTGCGACGGTGAATCCGTGCCGAAATCCGAGAACGACCGGAAGGGCCCGACCACCATGGCCGCCGACACCACCCCCGCCTCCGCTCCCCACGACGAGCGCACCGACCTGCTCGCCGCCCTCGCGACCGCGCGAGCCGCCCCCTCAGGACGACGCGCGACCCTCAGCGACGAGCAGGCGGGTGAACGCCCGACGGTGAGCGCGCTGTGCCTGGGCGGACTGATCAAGCACGTCGCGTCCATGGAGGAGTCGTGGATGCGCTTCGCGGTCGAGGGGCGCTCCGCGATGAACTTCGACCTGCCCGAGGGTGTCACCTGGGCGGACCTCGCCGCCGGTACCGCACGCGCGGTGCCGCAGTGGATGATCGACCACCAGAACGACTTCGCGATGCAGCCCGGCGAGACGCTGGCCGGGATCCTGCGGCGCTACGAGGAGGTCGCCGCCGCGAGCGAGAAGACCCTCGCATCGATCCCCGACCTGTCGGCGACGCGCCCGCTTCCGGAGGCGCCGTGGAACGAGCCGGGAGCGGTGCGCAGTGTGCGCGGGGTGGTGCTGCACCTCATCGCCGAGACCACCCAGCACGCCGGGCACGCGGACATCCTGCGCGAGGCGCTCGACGGGCAGACGTCCACCTGACGCGGTGGGCCGGAAGGGAGAAGGGCGCAGGGCTCAGAGGCAGGGCTCCCCGCGGCGCGGGTCCGAGGCTCCCAGGCCGGTGTGACTTCCAGCGTTAGCTGTCACATTCCAGCGCTTGTTGTCACGGCTCTGACTTGCAGAGCGGGTGCATAGGATCGCTGGCATGACGCTGCGACCTGTCCTGGTGAACATGAAGGCTCTTGATGACTCGGCTGTTGGCCGGTTCTGGGCGGAGGCGCTTGGCTGGAGCGTTAGCGGCGAGGGATCGGGCGCGACCGCCGCCAAACCCGTCGGCTTCGACTGGCTGGACCCGGTCGGCGTGTGCATCGACGTCATTGCCGTCCCGGAACCCAAGGCGGCGACAAAGAATCGTGTACACGTCGATCTCGCCACCACCTCTGCGGCCCATCAGACGGAGTTGGTCGCGCGTCTCAAAGCTCTCGGTGCGACGCCCGCCCACGTGGGCCAGGGTGACGTGCCGTGGACGGTCCTCGCTGACCCGGAGGGCAACGAGTTCTGTGTGTTGGAGCCTCGGGAGATGTACCGGGACACCGGGCCGATCGCCCGGGTGGTGGTCGACTGCGCGGATCCGCGAGCCATGGCCCGGTTCTGGGACGAGGCGATGGACTGGACCCTGCACGAGGTGACGGACGACCATGCGGTGTGGCGCTCGGCCAAGGAGGTCGGCCCGTATCTTGAGTTCCTCCGCTCGCCCGACGTGAAGACTGTGCCGGACCGCGTCCATCTTGACCTGGTGCCGGACCCTGGTGACGACAAAGCAGCGGAGGTCGCCCGGCTTCGGACCCTCGGCGCCGCCGACCTCGACGTCGGCCAGGGCGACGTCCCGTGGACGTGTCTTACCGACCCTGAGGGTCACGAGTTCTGCGTCCTCGCCCGGTCCTAACACGGAGCCTTGACCCCGTGGGTGGTCGGTATCCAGGTCGATCCGGGGCGCCGAGAGCTGCTGCGTCGGGGCGCGTTCGGCGTGCTCGCCGACCACACCGCTCAGCTCAGTCACAACTGCTCGTCGCGCGGATGGAATGTCCTTCCGCGATGCGCTGGATGTGGTCGCGGCGGCTTCGGCTGCCTCGGGGGTGGTAGGCGAGGACGACCAGGAGCGGAATCGAAGCGCCGCAAGGGCTGCGGAGGGGGTAGCTGATCGGCTGGTGGATCCGTTTGGCCTCCTCGACGAGGGGGACGAGGAGTTCGGCTGCGGCATTTTCATCGGGTGAGCGGAGCAGGCGATCCGCGATTTCGAGGGCGGCGCCCGTGACGACGGGGTCGTCCGGAGGGTCGGTGTATGCGGTCGAGCGCAGGTTCTTCCGCGGCTCCGCGCCGCGACTATGGAACAGCCCGTGGCGCCGTGCGGCCTCAGCGTCGATCGCCCGTGCCAGTTCAGGAGTCGCTGCGTGGGGCCGGGCTTGCGGCCAAGTCATGAAGATCAGAGCGACGACGCCGCGGAGGTCTTGGAAGTACTGCGCCGTGGGAATGATCCATCCGACGCTGCTGACCTCTTTGGGGCCGTCTGGGGAGAGGAACGACAGGAACCTTCTTTGCAGCGCGAAGAGGGTTTGTCGCGATCCGGGATCCGCGAGTATCGGCTCTGTGTCCTTCGGGGCCTGGGTGAGATCGGCTCCGCAGGCCGGGCTCGCTGCCCGAAGCTCACCCTGTCGCGGGGTCCCCCTGCACTGGAGAGGATGCAGCTCGCTGTCCCGGGGACGTGCGATGAGATCGTTGCTGTGACGGTTCTGGACCAGCTCTCCGCAATGGTGGCAGTAGCGCCGGAGGAACCGTTCGTGGCTCGGGCAGCAGAAGACCGGCGGTAGCCTCCAGAGCCTGCGCCAGGCACCACCCAGACTCCGCTGGATCTCGGAGCCGTCTCCCGCGAGGCAGTCCGGGCAGTACTGCGTTCGCGTGGTCAGAACCCATGGGTTGTTGTATTGCAGACGTTTGGTGCTGAAGCTGTCCCGGCGTCGGTGAGGCTGCCGACCTCGGTAGGCGGGGTTCAGAGCCCCGTAGCGGCTGCCGAGTGAGGCGAGCAACAGGCCGTCCACCTCCCGGCGTGACAAGCGGGTGGAGTGACAGAGGGCGGTGATGTCCGGTTCATCCAGGCTGACCGCGAAGGAGACAGGGATACGGATGAGGGTTGTCCTGTCCCTCCGGCTGTTGGGGAGGCCAGCGCGGAGGACGAGCGGTCCGGGTCCGATGTTCAGTCGGTGGGACAGCCGCAGGAGGTAGCCGGGCAACGATTCGTCCTCCAGCGGGTCCAGGCTCCGCGGCAACGGCCGCAGGTCGGACAGCCCGGACGGCTCAACCACCGGCCACGCTCCCGCCGCGGTCGTCGAAGACGCTGTTGCGGCCTTTCTTGCGTGCCTTCCGAGCAGGGACGGGGACATCGTGGGGAACTTCGGGAATCTCGCCGGCCGTTGGGTCGCGGTCGTCGTGGTTTCCCAGCTTGATCTCGATCGTCGACAGCAACTCCGGGGTCAGTTCCTCTGCCCCCGACTCCATCGCCTCGGTGCACCCGTCCTCGATCAGCCGTTTGAGAAGCCCGACGATTCCGCGAGTGCGGCGGAAGAGGTATTCGGGCATCTCGCCCTCAGTGAGCATCCCCGGCCGGGCCCGCAGCAGCCGCAAACGGTCCTCGATCCCCGCCAGATGCTGGATGAACGCGGTCATGCCCTCAGCGGTGTCATAGTCAAACGGGTCGAGATCGACCAGATTGAACCGCCGCTCGGTCTGCTCAGCGGCCGACGGGTTGAAGCTCTTGCCGGCCTTGACCGGCGAGAAGACCCACTGCCCGGTGCGGGGATCGGGGTAGCCGCTCCGCAGCAGTCCGGACCGGGGGATGTCGACACCGATCAGCACCAGCGTGACGTTGAGATCCATCAGTTCCCGGACAAGGTCGAGCGTGTCCTGGTCGTCCTCGCGATGAAGCCGGAGCCTGGTGATGTCGTCCAGCAGCAAGGCCGTCGTCTGATGATCCCGCAACGAGGCCCGCACGGTCCGGACCATGCCGTTCAGCGTCTTCGGCAGCGGCGCCCCGTAGAAGTCCAAAATGGCCGCGCACAACCCCTTCGGGGTTGCCCGCACCGGGGTGCGGCAGTAGGCGACGGGCACGAACAGATCCCGCGTGCCAGGCACAGGGCCGGGCAGCAGCTGCCGGTGCAGGTCCCGCCACAACATCTCGAAGGTGGCCGCGGCATCGCAGGCCGTTTCTGTCTTTCCGAGGTAGCCACCACCGCTGATCATCAGTCCGTCACGGGTTCCGGGCTCGAAGTTCAGCGCGTTGTTCCGCAGCCGCCCGCGCATCAGCTTGGTGACCTTCGCGTTCATCGGGGTCTCCAGCAGCCCCATGTTCACGTGCGTCGCCGTCCGGTGCAGGTCGTGCAGCGCCTTTCGTCTCGGGCTCATCGCCGCGTACTCCTCCGCGGAGAGCCGCGGTGCCGGGATGAACGTGTTCCGCCGTTCCCGCCATTGCTGCCAGCCCTCGACCCTGGTCCGATCCGGCGGCGGCCCAGCCCTCAGGAAGGGGACGATCCCGCTCTCATCCGGTGTCCGGTCCGCCATGGCCATCCTCTTCCTCGTCCTCCTCAGGCAGGAGAAACAGATCGCGCTGCCGGTATGCCTCGCCCAGGGGAGGCGGCGACTCTGGCCGGCCCCGGACAGCCTGCTCGCGTCGGTGCCGCCTGTGACTGTCGATGCTCTGCGCGGCCTGACGCTTCCTGTCCGGCCAGCGCAAGGAAGTGACGACAGCGTCCCCAGCAGCAGCCACCGCGACGGACTGAGGTGTTGGTTTCTCCGGCGGCCGGTCAGCCTGGGAGGCCGCGGCCTGGACGACCTCGCGGGCATGCTCAGTCCGCGCGGACTTCGCCATCTGGGTCTTCCACTGGCTCACCGGGGTTCGGGAGCCCAGCAACTCCAGGAGAACCGGGAGGAGTTCGTCGTCTGTGCGGGGCCTGAGCCCGCAGGCTTCGGCCTTCTTGAGCAGTTCGCGTACGCGTGCATCGCCGAAGGCGGGCGCCTGTCCGTCGGGCGGCAGTCCGGTCCAGGGCAGCGGATGCCAGTCGTGGGTGAGCGGGTCCTGGAAGAACACGCTGCGGCGGTCTCTGGGGTCCCGGCGGATCACCCACTCGCCCTTGTGCTGTCCACCGCGAGTCGAGCGCTGGCCCCGATAGGGGTCCAGGACCGGCGCGTCGTACCAAAGTCCGCGGATCTTCACCCCGCGCCGGGGATCGATCTTCCGGACGTAGTGAGCGGGCAGCAGTTCGTAGAACAGCTCCGCCGAGGGGATCTCCATCGCGAAGCCGGCCTGGGCGAACGAGGCGGCAAACAGCGAGTTGGGGCTGTGATCGCCACCGGGGTCCCAACTGGGCGCGTGCTCACCGAGCCTGCGCCGTTGCCAACAGGCAACGATCCAGGTGGCGATCACGTGCTCCATCTCGTCGATGGTCAGCACCGCATCGCCTTCCGGGTCGGCTCCGCGGTCGGCGGGGTCGACGCCGGTGTAACCGGGCAGCTGCTCGAACAGCAGTGCCCGGATCGCCCCGAACGCCCGTTCGCAGGCGGATTTATCCGTGGGCCGCAGCACGCGGCTGGGAAGGATGTTGCAGCCGAGTGCCCGCTGGACGTCGACCAGATGGTGGTTGCGATAAACGGAACCGTGGTCCGTGGTCACGGTCTCCGGGGCGAAGAACGGCAGTCCCGCGACCTTGTGCCCGGCGAACTCCGCAACCACCGCGGCGGGCAGGCCGGGGTAGGGCCACTCCAGTTCCTCGCCCCAGTCGGCCCGCATGGGCAGCGGCAGCAGCACGTCCCGCAGCAGCATCGCGACATCCACCGACTGGTCGGAGACCAGCGTGAGGCGGAAGGCGCAAAGAGAATGGGTGTGCACGTCCATCGCGAGGGTGAGGTGGCATTTCACCGGGTCGCCGAACACGCTCTCGCGGACCATCACGGGCAGCACCGTGGTGTCCAGCGCGATCACCTGTCCGGGCCTGTGAACGAGCACGTGCCCGTTCTTCGACGGCAGTTCGGCTGAGCGCGCGTAGCGCTGGCGGGACCCACCCGGTCCGAACCACTCGCGCCAGACCACCCAGAGAGTCTGGTAGCTGGGGACAGCGATGTCCCGGTCGGGGAAGGTCTCGCGTACGTACTGGTGGATCATGCGTGTCCGGGTCCGCATGGTCACCTTCGACCGGTGGAGAGTCTCCGCGCGGACCGCGAAGATCGCCTCGCGGATCTCCTCGGTGATGCTGGGGTGGCCCCCGCTCTCGCGCAGCCAACGCTCGTCCGCGCAGCCGACCAGTCCGGCCTCGCGGCGTCGGCGGTCCCAGCGGATCAGCGTGCGGTAGCCGACCCGGTCCAGGCCCAGCAGCTTCGCCTGCTGGCGGTCCATGGACGCCAGTTCGGCGACCTTCGCCAGACGACGGGAGGTGAGTGTTGTGGTGGCCGGGTCGTACTCCGGTTTCGGCTCACCCGGACCAGGATGCAGCGGGTCGCCGCTGCGGAATCCGGTCTCCACCTCCAAGATGTGGGCCAGACGCAAGGCGGCGAGTTCCCGTCGTCCCGGCTCCAAGTCCTGCACTGTCGTCGGCTGCCGGCCCCGGCCGGATCCCTGAGCCGCGGTCCGGGACGAGGGGCGGCAGTTGGGATGGTTAGCCAGGAAGCGGAAGGTCGCCGGCTGCCGGATGCCGTCGTCGCGGACCAGGTGGACCCTGCCGAGTTCGGGCTCACGGCGTTCGACCGTCCATTCCCTGCCGTCCAGCACCAGGGCCGCACCCGGCGAGAGGTCCAGGACGGCCGCCGTCCTCATCACGCCTCCCCGGCGGGGTTGATCACCACGGACCGGTCACCGAACGCTCGGCCCAGGTCCGTGCCGAGACGCCGGTGCCAGAGCAGGTGCAGAAGCTGAGCACGAGCCAGCGGCGGATACGAGGTGGTGTCGGCGAGTTCCCCGAACGTGCCGCCCTCGCGAGCTGCCGCCACGAGCACCGGCCGTATCCCGAGCGGGTCAGACAGGGGCCGACGCTGAGAGGAGAAGGCATCGACCGCCGCGGCAACATGACTCCTCCAGCCCGCCACGACGGTGTAGTGCCAGCCGCAGGCCAACGCAACCTCGGCGGTCGCAGCGAACGCCTCGAGATCCTCCGGCGCGATCAGCGCCCGCGGCCGTACGTCGATCAGCCAGACGTCAGCCCGGGTCACCGCCAGGAAGTCCGGAATGTGCCCCCTGCGTCCGGTCGCCGTGTCGAACCGCAGGCGCATGGGCTGCGACAGCACGTCGACAAGGTCAGCCGCGAAGTCGAGGACCAGGAGCAGGCGGGCCTCCTCCAGACTCTCGGCCCCGTGATGACGACCGGTACTGACGAGGAATTGCAGGCTGGGGCGATGGCGTTGGGCCCGGCGCCAGGAGAACCAGCGCATCGGCGTGCCGTCCGCGATACGCATGTCAGCCAGGTCCCGCACGGTGCACGACACCTCGTCGCCCGCTGTCCGCCAAGTCGCCGTCCAGCGGCGGGTCCACTCCGCCCCGAGATCCAGCCCGGCCCTGCCCGGCGCCACCGGCACCGGAACGAGCAGGTCCTCCCACCAGCAGCTGTGCGACCACAGGCCACCGCCCCAAGCCGCAGCCGGGGACGGTGGCTGTACCAGGGAATGCGCTCCGTCCACACCACCACATGACCACCGCCGAGAACGCCAAGCGGGGCAGTCTCCGAACCTGGTGACAACTCGGCCTAGAAACGCCCGCAAGTGACAACTACCGCGTGAATCTGGTGACAGAAAGAGCTGGAATCACGAGAGAACGCCCCAGATCGGAGACCGTCCAGGTGACAGCTAACGCTGGAAGTCACAGCCGGGTGCGCAACTCTCGCCTGCGTGCCCTTCCGGCCGTCACATGCCCCCGCCCGCTTCCCGGGCCGCCCGCTCCAGCCGGCCCCGGTAGTCCTCCCACCACGCCGAATCGCCCGTGGGGATGCTGGTGTTGTCCTCCCGCATCCCCACGGCTCCGTCGATCAGCTCCCGGAGGATGTCGGCGTGCCCGGCGTGCCGCTGCGTGTCGGCGATCACGCGGACGACTGCGTGATGCAACGTCACCTCGTCCTTGCCGTCGGGCCACCACGGCACCTTGCCCAGGGTGTCCGGCGCCAGGGCGTCGATCGTCGCGTCCGCGTGCGCCCACGCCCGGCGGTAGAGCCCCACGACGAACTCGCGGGACTCGCCGGCGGTGGCCCACATGTCCGCGTTGACCTCCGCACCCTCGTCGAGCCAGGGCAGCGGCTCACCGGAGGGCCGCCCGAAGGTGTCGCCGAGATAGCCCAACTCCACGCTCGCCGCGTGTTTCACGAGGCCCAGAAGGTTGGTACCCGTCGGCGTGAGGGGGCGGCGGATGTCGTACTCCGGGAGCCCCTCCAGCTTCCACAGCAGGGCGTCGCGGGCGGACTGCAGATAGAAGTGGAGATCGGCTTTCGTGTCCGTTGCGGTCATGGCGCCAGTCTGCCTGTCCGTTCCCGTTGGAAGTGATCTGCCGTTGCGGCTCTGATCTGGTGGGTTTCACTTCGGCTGGGACTGGGTGAGCCTCGGATGTCCCGCTGGGGATGGTTGCGCGGTTCTGCCCAAGTCGCGTTGTAGCGATGTCCTGTTGGATCTGATCAGGTGCTGGCGTGCTGAGCTGGGGCTGCTCAGATCTGGCGGGACAGTCGATGTGGGCCGTCCCCAGATTTCAGGGCTGGGGCCAGGCGCGTCCCTTGGGGTCTGCCCAGCGGAAGAGGGGGTCGTGGTGGATCTTCTTCGTGCCGGGCATCTTGCGGAGGGTGGTGAGGGCCAGCCGGTGCTCGGCCTCGGCAAACAGTTCAGCCATTGTGTTCCGGTGTTCTTCAGGCGAGACGAGTTTGCTGTCGGGCATGCGGAGCCGGCGCCATCGCGGGTTGGCGAGCATGCCGAGCAATGTCACGAACTCGGGGTAGGTAACGATGAGTTCGCGGGCGTCACGCTTGCGTCGGATGAGGTTGGAGTACCGGGTTTGCTGCTGGGGCAGTGTCCGGATCCTCCCCTGCCACCGCAGTTGCAGCTGACGCTGATTGTCAATCATGAGCCAGCTGTGAACGATCTTCCGGGTCTCGGCGGTGGCCTCCTCGATGGTGCGGGGGAAGCGTCTGGCCAGTCGTTGGTGACGGTGTTGCGCGACGATCACCTCAGGTAGCCGTTCGAGGCGGTAGTGGGTATTGCCGTTGAGCCAGATGCCGTGTTTGGTGCAGAGCTGACGCCCGACGGGGAGATGCGCCAGGATCGGTCTGGTGATGCCCTTGCGGCGCATGCAGTGCGGACAGACGACATAGAGATCACGCCGGAGGCGGATGATCTCTCCCTCATCTCGTGCGGCGAGCCGGGCGAGGCCGGGCAGTGACCGCTTCAGGGTCTCGACCGAGGTGCCCGTCATGACGGCGAGCCGCGGCAGCACGGAGGGCCCCCAGTTGCGCAGGGCATCGGTGCGGGTGCTGACCAGCATGTGCCCGCTGGTGGGGGCCAGCGACCGGGCGATCCGGCCTGCGGTCGTGCAGTTAGCTCTGGCCAGACGGTTGAGATACCAGCCCAGGACCTCCCCGTGGACCGGAGGGAACGGGACGGGAAGGAGCCGGACCGGAGCCTCCCAGACATCCACGGTTCAGGCCGCCTTCGGCTTGCGGCCGCGCTTGTCGGGGGCTGGCTGGGACTGTTGTGCGGTGTGATCCAGCTCCACCGTGTCGAGCGCGCGTTTCGTGATCTTTTCCGTGCCGGAGTCGATGGCGTCGACCGCAGCCTCGCGGACCAGCTGGGACAGACTGCCGATCAGACCGCGGGTGCGTTCATGCAGGTAAGCCTCAAGGCCAAGCAGAGTCCCGGGCTGATGGCGATCGAGCCGCAGAGAGCTTTCCATGGTGGCGATCAGGGCCTGCCACTGCTCGCGGTCTGCGCGGCTGCGGCGGCCGAATGGCTTGGAGGGGACGACGCTGTAGCGGCCGGCGATCTGCTGGCCCCGGATGCCCTGGAACAGGGTGCTGGTCTCGACGCCGAGTCCGGCCAGGACGAAGGTCGCGGCGATCCGTTCGGAGAGGTATTTGAGCTGGTCGGAGGCTTCCGCGCCGCTCCGGGTGGTGAGGTCGAGATTGTGGATCTCGTCGACCAGCACCAGGGTGGTGCCAAGTTTTCCCAGCAGGTCGCAGACGGCGTTGGTGATCTGGACCTGGCTCATCCGGTGATGCAGGGGGATACCGAGAAACCGGGCGAACTCGCCCGCGAGCATTTTCGGGGTGGCGCCCGGCGGGACGGTGACGAAGACCACCGGCAGCGGCGGGGCCCCACCGGGATTGCGGCGGCGGGCGAGTTGCTCGACGTTCTTGCCCAGCTGGGTGATCGCCGTGGTCTTCCCGGTGCCGGAGGAACCGGACACGATCAGGCCCCGGCGGGCGGAGACCTGGTGGCGGTTGAGCAGGATGCGTTTGCGGCCGGTGGTGACGACCTTGAGGATCGTCGGGGTCGCGACCACGACAGACCGGGTGTGGTAGTCGATCCGCGACTCCTTGCGGGACTCCAGTTCGTCCGCGTCCAGCACCGTGCCGGGAGCCAGCGGCGGGGGTGGCTCGGGATGCTCGTCCACGAATGCCCGCCATCCCTCCTTGGTGGTCAGCGTCGCGTACGGGTTCTCGGCCGGAGTCGGCACTTGATCGGTCACAGGCGGTTCCCGTCGGTGAAGGCGTCGAAGATCCCGAAGGGGATGACATTCGACGGCACGTTCGTGCCGGTGTCCTCCTCGTCTTCCTGGCTGTCCGACCCGCCCGGCGGTGCGGGCGGAAGAGCTGCGATCGGCCGGGCGGGTTCCAGAGCGGCCCGGGTGCGGGCCGCGACCCTGCGGTCCGGACCGGTCTCCGCCCGGGTCAGCAGCTGCTCGACTGCGGAGGCGACCACGGCCTGGTCGGTGTCGTCCATGCCGCGCAGGGTCAGCAGTTCGCGGGCCCTGCGCCAGGTGAAGTCCGCGAACGGCGCGGAAACCAGGTGCCGGTGCGTCCACGGGGCCGTGATCCACTGTCCGGTGCGGGCGTCACGTACCCAGACCTGGGACAGGTCGTAGGGGTCGTAATGCACCTCCCAGAGACCGCCCTTGGCGTCGACACCGGACGGACGGCGCCGCAGTGGGCTCAACTCCATGCAGTTGTAGGTGCGGTGGTCGATGCGGATGCCGTAGTCGTTGACCGAGCGCCAGACCGCCGGCAACAGCTCCAGATAGTCCTGCCCGCTCAGCGGCAGCGGCAGGTAGCCGGTCCGGGCGACCAGCAGGGCATACGCGTCGTTGGGTGACATGGCCCTGCCTGGCAGGAATGGACTGCGCAGTCCGTCGTGCGGCCGCTGCTGCCAGCAGGCCACGATCCACTCCTGGAACAGGTCGGCCAGTTCCGTGAGCGTCCAGACCGCCTCGACCCGCTCCCCGCGGCGGGTCACGTTCGAGCCTGTGTAACCGGCGACGTGCTGGCAGAACAGGGTGTTGATGGATGAGAACGTCCGTTCCACCACACCTTTGTCGGTCGGTGTCGCGGGCCGTGAGGGTTGGACGGAGATGCCCAGGGACCGGCAGGCCGAGAGGAAGGCGTCGGACACGAACACCTTGCCGTGGTCGATGCCGATCATCTCCGGAACGATCACGGGCTTCGCGGCTGATTGCTCCAGCCGGGCGTCGATGTCCAGCAGCCGGGCATGCGGGATGAGCGTCGCTGACATGGCCAGGGCATCCGCCCAACCCGGCCGCATCGGCTCAGGGACCAGCATCTTGGCCAGCAGCAAGGAGGCATCCACGGCCTTCGTGCCCGCCGGCCGTAGCACCGCGGCGCAGATCGTTCTCGTCGCCACGTCGATGCCGATCGTCAGCTCGGCCCGGCCCGTCACCCCGTCGTCCAGGACAACCATCACGTCGAGCGGCGTCGTGTCGATCTGCACCATCTCGCCCGGACGGCAGGCCGAGGACGGTGTGAACACCCCCTGCGGACGACGGGCCTGCGACCGGCGGGAAGTTGCCTCACCGAAGGCGTGCGTGCCCGCGCTTACCGCCTCGACCAACCGATAGAACGCCGACTTCGAGGGCATCGGCACCACCCCCGGCCCGTGCCGCTCGGCCAGCAGAGCCTCCACCCGGCGCCGCAGCCGGCCCCGCGTGCCCGTGGACTCATTCACCTGCGCGGCCAGCACCTCCGCGACGGCCGCGACCACCCGTTCATCCGCTCGCCCGGTCGGAGTCGACAACCGGGTCTTGCGGTGATCCACGAGCCCCCAGAGCCCTTGCTCGCGGTAGCGCTTGCGCATCCGGCGGACCGTGACCGCACTGACCTTCCAGCCCAGCGCGCTCAGTTCGGCCGCTTTGGCCGCCTCACGCTCCTGAAGCGTCCGCACGGTCGGGTCATACTCAGGGCGTGGGGCAGTATCCGCGCCGGCATCCACCGGCCGGCCGAACTCCACTTCGGTCACATGCCGTTCCCAGGCTGCGGCCCTGTCCGCCTCCTGCTTCGGAACCACGTCCAAGAGCGCAAACGGAGGCATCCGGGGCGGACCCTCGCCCTGATCGATGAATTCGAATCCGTCGGCCGCCAGCAGATGCGACAGCAGGACCAGGCTCACCGTGCCTGTCTCATCGACCAACCGCACCGTCGTCCCCGACAGGCCCACCACCGTGTGCAGCCGGTCATCCAGTCGGAGCCGGTCCCCGACCCGCAGGGCAGCCCGCAGCCCCGGACGCCCGGTCACCGCCCCTCCACCCGCGACACCAGCGTCGTATCCGTCAGCGGAATCGACAGATCCGCCCCTAGCCGCCCCTGCCAGAGCAGATGAAAGACCACCGGCAGCACCGCGATCGGATCACCCGCCAGCGAAGCCTGCCCCACCAGCGGCGACGGCACCGAGAACAGCGCCAGCAGCCGTTCCACCATGCCCTCCGCGGCACCGTGCCGAGGATGCCTGTAGCCCGCCAGCCAGCGGACATTCACCATCCGGACCGCATCCACTTCGCCAACCACCCGGTAGCCCCATCCGGCGCTTGCGCAGGCCGCCCGCGTGGCCTCGAACTTCACTGCCGACCGCGCGTCGATCCGCTCCAGCGGCCGGCAGTCCACCACCAGCCCCCGCCCGTCCTCGAACCGTGCGAAGTAGTCCGGGGCATGAGAGACCCGCTTGCCCCGCTCGTCCTCCCAGAACAGCCAGAACGGCTGCGACAACAGCCCGGTGACCTCCGGCGTGAAGTCCAGCAGCATCGCATGATCCCGCTCCAGCCAGGACTCGAACCCCACATGCCCGCCGGTCGTCGCCGACCAGTACAGCCCCGGGAAATGCCGCTGCCCCCGATACGAAGGGAACCCCCGCACCGGAAACCCCGCCTCGAACGCCACCGAAACCGCATCCGCCAACGGCCGCTGGTGCTCACCCCCGTCATCCCGCCACCCGACCTCGAACTGATTCACGGCTGACAGCCCCTGCTGGGCGGTCCCTTGTGCCCCCATGAGAGCCACTGTGCAGAAGAAGCGGGACTGATAAGAAAGAACGGGACCAATCCCCTCATCCGGGTGAACGATTGGAGACCTTGAGTCACGCGGGCGCCATAACCGGTGGCAGCCACGGGAATTGATTAGGCAGGCAGCGCAGCTTCCCCATACGTTCGGCCGCATGGCTGACGAGTGTTTCGGGCATCCACGGCTCGCCGCGATCTATGACCCACTCGACCCCGATCGCAGCGATCTCGACGCGTACGTCCAGATGACGGAGGAGTTCGGGGCACGTCAGGTGCTGGACATCGGCTGTGGAACGGGTGTGTTCGCGCTTCTGCTGGCTGAACGCGGGATCGAGGTCGTCGGCGTCGATCCCGCCCAGGCGTCCATCGACGTGGCCCGAGCCAAGCCGGGCGGCGAGCGAGTGCGCTGGATCTGTGGCGATGCCGCCACACTCCCGCCGATGCGGGTCGACCTGGCAACCATGACCGCGAACGCCGCCCAGCAGATCATCGATCCGCAGGCATGGCACGAGACCCTGCGCGGCGCGTACGCAGCACTACAGCCTGGCGGTCGTCTGGTGTTCGAGACCCGGGATCCAGCCAGACGCGCCTGGGAAGAGTGGAATCGCGAAGCCTCATATCGCGTGACGGAGATTCCGGATGTCGGCTCCGTCGAAAGCTGGGTCCAGGTGATCGAGGTGAGCGAGCCGCTGGTGACGTTCCGCTGGACCTACGTGTTCGCTGCCGACGGGCAGGTACTTACGTCGGACTCCATCTTGCGCTTCCGTGAGCGGCAGGAGGTCGAGACAGAGCTGATCGCGCAGGGCTACCAGGTGGAGGGCGTTCGCGACGCGCCCGACAGACCGGGCAAGGAGTTCGTCTTCGTCGCGCGACGGCCGTAGGCCAAGCCAACCCACCAGAAGCTCGCCGCGCAGATTGATTGGGACTCGATCACTTCGCCGATCAGATCCAGCGGGAAACCCTCACAAGCGCCGGGAACGGACACTGCCCCGCGGGGCGCCCGGTGCTGCCGTACGAGTGGTGTGGCGCACTCTTGCAAGCGGCTTGCTTGCAATTGTTAGCAGGGCGCGGCATGGTGGAGGCATGGCATCGCTCAACGTCGGCAATCTCGGCGAGTATCTGCGTGAGCAGCGGCGCAACGCGCAGCTGTCGCTCAGGCAGCTCGCCGACGCCGCCGGGGTGTCCAATCCGTATCTGAGCCAGATCGAGCGCGGGCTGCGCAAGCCGAGCGCGGAGGTGCTGCAGCAGGTCGCCAAGGCGCTGCGGATCTCCGCCGAGACGCTGTACGTGCGGGCCGGGATCCTCGACGCCGAGCGGGACCGGGACGAGGTGGAGACGCGCGCCGTCATCCTCGCCGATCCCACGCTGAACGAGCGGCAGAAGCAGGTGCTGCTCCAGGTCTACGAGTCGTTCCGCAAGGAGAACGGCTTCGAGGCCGGCAGGGTGAGCGCGGCGCAGGACGGTGACCCGAGTGACGACAGCGACCGCAGCGACAGTCGCGACGGCATGAGAGACAGCGATCGCAGCGGCGCGAGAGACGACGACGGCAGCAGCGGCAGCGGCGACGGCGCCGTACGCGACACCCGCTCTGCCGACGGCAGCGACGCCGACCCGCAGCAGCGATCCGCCGGCTGAGCCGGCCGGACGCGGCGGGGCCCCGAAACCCTCACAGAAAGCCACCGGGAGGACCAGCACCATGGCCATCACCGACGACCTGCGCAAGACCCTCACCGACCCGCGGCCGCTGTACTTCGCCGCCGGCACCGCCGATCTGGCTTTCCAGCAGGCCAAGAAGGTGCCCAGCCTGGTCGACCAGCTGCGCAACGAGGCACCGGCCCGCATCGACGCCGTCCGCAACACCGACCCCAAGGCCGTCCAGGAGAAGGCCACCGCCCGCGTCAAGGAGACGCAGGAGAACGTCCAGACCAGGGTCAACGAGTTCCTCGGTTCCCTCGACTCCGACCTCAAGAAGCTGGGCGAGACCGCCCAGGACCTCGCCCTGCGCGGTGTCGGCATGGCCGCCGAGTACGCCGTGAAGGCCCGCGAGACCTACGAGAAGGTCGCCGAGCACGGTGAGCAGGCCGTGCGGACCTGGCGGGGCGAGGCCGCCGAGGAGATCGAGGAGCTGGCCATCGCCGTCGAGCCGGAGAGCAAGCCGGCCGAGGCCAAGGCGAACAAGCCCGCCACGGCCCCGGCCGAGCACGGCACGGCCAAGAAGCCCGCCGCGAAGAAGGCTCCGGCCGCTCGCAAGGCGACCCCGGCGAAGAAGACCACGCCGTCGGCCAAGTGACACCCCGCGCGGACGGAGTCCGCGGTCCCGCCCGGTGACACGGACGGGTGATCGGTAACGGGTCGGGCACTCCTGGGGTGCCCGGCCCGTTCTGCGGGTAGCGGGAAGCCGGTTGCGGGTACGGTGACCGCGTAGGTACTAGCCGATACGGGTGGTGGACGTTGTGCTGATGCAGGGATTCGCCGGGTTCATGTGGCTGCTGAGCATGGCCCTGATCCTTTTCAGCGGCTTCGCACTGATCGACGCCGCCACGCGTCGCGAGGACGCCTACCGCGCTGCCGGCAAGCAGACCAAGCCCTTCTGGCTGATCGTCCTCGGGCTCGCCTTCGTGGTGAACCTGATCTTCAACATCCTGTCGTTCCTGCCGATCATCGGCCTGATCGCGACGATCGTGTACATGGTCGACGTACGCCCGGCCCTGCGCGGCCTGCCGGGCGGTGGCCGTGCCCGCCGAGGTTCGAGCAGCGACGGCCCGTACGGCCCGTACAACGGCGGACGGTGACCGCCCCCGTCGGAGTGCGGCCCCCGGGGCTGTGAAGGCCGGCGGCGTTCCCCCGGCTCACCCCCGCGGCCCCGCCGCTACGGCACCCGGTCCAGCAGCAGCACGGCCACATCGTCCGCGAGTTCGCCGCCGTTGAGCTCGCGGACCTCGTTGACCGCCTCCCGCAGCAGCTGCTCCCCGCGCAGTCCCTGGGACAGCTGTCGGCTGATCATCTCCACCATGCCGTCCTGGCCGAGCCGCTCGCGGCCCTGGCCTGTGTGGCCCTCGATCAGGCCGTCGGTGTAGAGCATCAGGCTCCACTCCCGGCCCAGCTCCACCTGCATCCGCGGCCAGCGCGCACCCGGCAGCAGGCCGAGGGCGGGGCCGTTGTTGTCGTACGGCAGCAGACGCGGCGGGCGGCCCGCGCGGGCGATCAGCGGCGCCGGGTGACCGGCCAGGCACAGGCCCGCGCGGCGGCCGTCCGGCGCGATGTCGACCGTGCACAGGGTCGCGAAGATCTCGTCGTCGGGGCGTTCGTGCTCCAGCACCTGCTGGAGGGTGTTCAGCAGCTCGTCGCCGCACAGGCCCGCCAGCGTCAGCGCGCGCCACGCGATGCGCAGCTCCACGCCGAGTGCCGCCTCGTCGGGGCCGTGTCCGCAGACATCGCCGATCATGGCGTGCACGGTGCCGTCCGGAGTGCGCACGACGTCGTAGAAGTCACCGCCGAGCAGCGCGCGCGAGCGGCCGGGGCGGTAGCGGGCGGCGAACCGCAGCGGGGAGCCGTGCAGCAGCGGCGTGGGCAGCAGGCCCCGCTCCAGCCGGCGGTTCTCCTGAGCCCGCAGACGGCCTTCGGCGAGCCGCCGCTCGGCCGTGTCGGAACGTTTCCGCTCCACGGCGTAGCGGATCGCGCGGCTCAGCAGCCGGCCGTCCAGCTCGTCGCGGAACAGGTAATCCTGGGCGCCCACGCGCACCGCCTGGGCACCGCGCTCGGAGTCGCCGGACGCGGTGAGGGCGAGGACGGCGTGCCGGGGCGCCAGCTCCAGCACGTGGCGCAGGACGTACAGCTCGTCGTCGCCGTCGTCGGCCCGGCCGGGTGCGGGCAGCGCGAGGTCCAGCAGGATGCAGTGCACGTCGTCGGTCAGCAGCCGCTCGGCCTCGGTGAGGTTGCGGGCGGTGCGGACCCTGATCGGCTTGCCGGCCTGGTCGAGCATCTCGGGCACGATCGGGGAGCCGCCGGGATCGTCCTCGATCAGCAGCAGCGTGAGGTTGGTGTCCGTGGTCGTGCTGGTGGTGGTCTTCTGGGCCTTCTCTTCCTTGTGCGCTTCCTTGCGCGGAGCCTCAGTACCGGGATCACCGGATGCACCGGAGAGGCCGCGGACTGCGGGCGCGGCCTGCGCCTGACCACTCTCCACGGCCGGGATCGCTCTCTGCCGCGGTACGGGTACGGGCATTGTCCTGGGTTCCTTCCCTCCCCCCGAGGGCATGGCGGGTGCGAGGGACCTCGACCCACCGACCGGGACCATAGCGGGTGTCGGCGCCGCAGTGGAATGGTGTGAGGCACGCCGCTCGGGGATCGGCCACTGTCATATGCCGCGTTCCGTACCGCAGTTGGACAGGACGCCGCCCGCTCGGGGATGACGAAGGTCACGTCGGTGGTGGGTTTGGCGGCGAAGGCGGGTGGGGTGGGTCACGTGGGCCACGTCACCGCGATCCACGGGGCGTTGCCGCACCGGCCCCTCAGTCCGTCAGAGGCCTTACGACGCCCAGGATCGGCATCGAGCCCGCCCCCGCGATCGTGATCGCCCGCCCCGGCCGCGGCGCGTGCACCATCGCGCCGTCGCCCACGTACATCCCGACGTGGCTGGCGTCACCGAAGTAGATGATCAGGTCACCGGGGCGCATGTCCTCGATGCCGACGCGCCGCAGTTGCTTCCACTGCTCCTGCGAGGTGCGCGGGATGGCGCTGCCTACCGCCGCCCAGGCCTGGGAGGTCAGACCGGAGCAGTCGTACGTCTTCGGGCCCTCGGCGCCCCATTCGTACGGCTTGCCGATCTGCTCGGTCGCGAACTCCACGGCCCTGCGGCCCTGCTCGGTGGCGGTGCCGTCCAGCTCGTCGAGGATTCCGGAGCCCAGCCAGGCGGTCTGCGCGGCGTAGGCGGCCCGCTCCTCCAGTTCGGCCAGGCGCTTCTTCTCCTCCTTCTCCAGCTGGGACTCCAGCTTCTCCGCCGCCGCGATCCGCTGCTCGATCTTCTTCTGGGCGGCGGCCTTCGCCTCGCGGCCGGCCTCCAGCTTCTTCCACTGGGCGGAGGCGTCCTTGGCGTACTGCTCCAAATCCTGCTGGGTGCGGGTCAGCTGCGCCAGCAGGTGCCCGGTGGCGCGCTCGCCCTGGCGGACCCGGCCGCTGCCGTCGAGGAACTCGCCCGGGTTGTCGCTGAGCATCAGATGGGCCTCCGGCGGGAGGCCACCGGTGCGGTACTGGGCGGCGGCGGCTGCACCGGCGCGCCGCTTCAACTCGGCGAGCTCCTCCTTTCCTTCGACGATCCGCTTCGCCAGCGCGACGATCTCGGCGGACTGCCGCTCGGCCTTCTCCTCCGCGGCGTTGTAGGCGTCGGTGGCGGAGGCGGCCTCGCGGTAGAGGGTGTCGAGCTGCTTGCGGACGGCCTCCAGCTCCTCGTTCGTGGCCGGAGCCCGGCCCGGGGTGGTCGAGGGGGTGGGGGGCGGCGTGGGTGCCGCGAACGCCATGCCGGGTGCCGCCAGCACGGCGACCGCGCAGACCACGGTCGCCGCTGCCGCCGTCAGACCGCGCTTGCCCCTGGCCGCCATA
Organism: Streptomyces sp. NPDC047706; assembly: GCF_043204795.1. Lineage (NCBI taxonomy): Bacteria > Bacillati > Actinomycetota > Actinomycetes > Kitasatosporales > Streptomycetaceae > Streptomyces > Streptomyces sp. NPDC047706. Next base: position 82,701 of record NZ_JBIDCW010000028.1, read on the forward strand.
CCCTGCCCCCAAACTGATTGCCCGTCAGTAACATCGAACGCCCGGGCGATCGTGCCATGCCGTGGCGCAGAACGACAGAGGCAGTGACTCCCTCCCCCACTCCGGCCGTCGCACGACGATCCCCCCGCCTTTTGTGACGAACGACTCACGGAGATCGTTCCGTGAGATCCGGCTCGCCGGGGAAACGAGGGGGAAAAGCCGAACGGCCGGGGCGCCAACGCAGTCGGGCGCCGCTCACCCGCGGGCGACGAGGGCAGCGCCGCTGGGCGCCGCTCAAGCGGGCGGTGCGCGGGCCTGTCACCCGCGCGGCGCCAACGCCCCCCAGGACAAGGTCACTTCCCCCTGCCGCCAGCGAGCCGGACCGTCCGTGACCGGCCAGTCGGCCGTCAGGTCCCGCACGGCCCGGATCCAGCGCTGGCGGGCGCCGTACGACGCGTAGGGCGCGGCGGCCGCCCAGGCGCGGTCGAAGTCACGCAGGAAGGCGTGCACCGGCTCGCCCGGGACGTTGCGGTGGATCAGCGCCTTGGGCAGGCGTTCCGCCAGGTCCGAGGGGCGTTCCAGGGAGCCGAGCCGGGTCGCGAAGGTCACCGTGCGCGGGCCTTCCGGCCCGAGCGCGACCCACGCGTGCCGCCGCCCGATCTCGTCGCAGGTCCCCTCGACCAGCAGCCCGCCCCGCGAACCCCGCACGGGGTCGGCGGGCGCGAGTCGCGCGCACAGTCGTGCCCACACGCCGGCGACCTCGGCCTCGTCGTACTGGCGCAGGACGTTGGCCGCGCGGATGAGATGGGGCTGCCGGGGGAGCGGGATCTCGAAGCCGCCGTGCCGGAAGGCGAGCCCTTCGCGCGCGTACGGCTGCGCCGCGGCCACGCGCGCGGGTTCGATCTCGACGCCGACCACGCGCGCGTGCGGGGCGGTCGCGCGCAGCCGCGTCAGGAGCTCGACGGCGGTCCAGGGAGCGGCGCCGTAGCCGAGGTCGACGGCGACGGGATCGGCGGCGCGGCGCAGTTCGTGGCCGTGTGTGGCGGCGATCCAGCGGTCCATGCGCCGCAGCCGGTTCGGGTTGGTCGTCCCGCGCGTCACCGTCCCCACGACAGGGGCCGCCCCGCTCGGGCGAAGCCGAGGGTGGGGGAGGGGCGTGGCGCGGGCTGTCATACGTACGAGGGTAGGGGCGCGTGAGCATCGCTTCGCCGACGTGTCTGTCCAGGTGGTGGCGGAACGCTTCCGTGTGTCGAACATCTCCGTCCAGGTGGTGGCGGAACGCTTCCGTGTGTCGAACGGTTGAGCGACCGGCGGTAATGATTCAGCAAAAAACCAACCACCGGAAATGGAGCACTCACCTCCGGTGTTGCACAGGTTCGGAGGGCCCGGCGTCCTCGGTCAGGCATGCCCGCGGCAGGGAGGAACGGCACGTGAGCCAATACGTCAGCAGGCTCGGTCGCCGCTCGCCGGCGGCCCCCTCGCGGCTCCGCCTGGGGCACCGCCGCGCACGCCGCGTGGCGATGCTCTCCGTGCACACCTCACCGCTCCACCAGCCCGGCACCGGCGACGCGGGCGGCATGAACGTCTACATCGTGGAGCTCGCCCAGCGCCTCGCCGCCCTCAACATCGAGGTCGAGATCTTCACGCGCGCGACCACCGGCGCCCTCCCACCCGTCGTGGAGCTGGCCCCCGGCGTACTCGTCCGGCACGTCGACGCGGGCCCCTACGAGGGCCTGGCCAAGGAGGACCTCCCGGCCCAGCTGTGCGCCTTCACGCACGGTGTGATGCAGGCCTGGGCGGGCCACCGCCCCGGCCACTACGACCTCGTGCACTCGCACTACTGGCTGTCCGGGCACGTCGGCTGGCTCGCCGCCCAGCGCTGGGGCGTCCCCCTGGTGCACGCCATGCACACCATGGCCAAGGTCAAGAACGCCAACCTCGCCGACGGCGACACGCCCGAGCCCGCCGCCCGGGTCATCGGCGAGACCCAGATCGTGGCCGCCGCGGACCGGCTGATCGCCAACACCGCCGAGGAGGCCGACGAGCTGGTACGGCACTACGCCGCCGGCCGCGCCAAGGTCGCCGTGGTGCACCCGGGCGTCAACCTCGACCGCTTCCACCCGGCCGACGGCCGCGCCGCCGCCCGCGCCCGCCTGGGCCTGCCGCAGGACGCGCTGATCCCCCTCTTCGCGGGCCGCATACAGCCGCTGAAGGCCCCGGACGTGCTGCTGCGCGCGGTCGCCGTCCTGCTCGACGAGCGTCCCGGCCTGCGCTCCCGGCTGGTCGTCCCGGTCGTCGGCGGCCCCAGCGGCAGCGGCCTCGCCAGGCCGGAGGGCCTGCAGAAACTGGCCGCGCGCCTCGGTATCGCCGATGTCGTGCGGTTCCGCCCGCCCGTCGGCCAGGACCAGCTCGCGGACTGGTTCCGGGCCGCGTCCGTGCTGGTCATGCCGTCGTACAGCGAATCGTTCGGCCTGGTCGCCATCGAAGCGCAGGCGGCCGGGACGCCGGTGCTGGCCGCCGCCGTCGGCGGGCTCCCGGTCGCCGTGCGGGACGGCGCGACCGGTTTCCTCGTCCAGGGGCACGATCCGGCGGCGTACGCGCGCGTGCTGCGCGACTTCGCCGACGACCCGCAGCTGAGTGCCCGGTTCGGCGCGGCCGCCGCCCGCCACGCCCGCTCCTTCGGATGGGACGCCTCGGCCGCCGCCACGGCGGAGGTCTACTCGGCGGCCCTGCAGTCCCACCGCCGCCGCGCCCGGGCCCAGCGCGCCTGACGTACGCTGCCGCCATGGGCGATGCAGAGCAGCGGGCCGCGCAGGTCCTCGAGGGTGTGTTCAAGGACGCCGAGCTGGAGTGGGAGAGCCCCACGCCCGGCCACTACGTGGTCAAGCTGCCCGGCACCCGCAAGCTGTCGACGACGGTCTCCCTGATCGCGGGACGCCACTCGCTGTCGCTGAACGCCTTCGTGATCCGCCACCCCGACGAGAACGAACCCGCCGTCCACCGCTGGCTCCTGGAGCGCAACCTCAGGCTGTACGGCGTGAGTTACGCCGTCGACCCGCTCGGCGACATCTACGTCACCGGCAAGCTGCCGCTCGCCGCCGTCACCGCGGACGAGGTCGACCGGCTGCTCGGGCAGATCCTCCAGGCCGCCGACGGCGCCTTCAACACCCTTCTGGAGATGGGCTTCGCCTCCGCGATCCGCAAGGAGTACGCCTGGCGGGTCTCGCGCGGCGAGTCGACCAGGAACCTGGAGGCGTTCGCGCACCTGATTCAGCGCGAGGAGCCCGAGGGCGGCGCGCCCTCCCGGTAGCGTCCCGGGGGCCCGCCCACCAGCCGCCGGAAGTGCCGGGTCAGATGGGCCTGGTCGTGGAACCCGGTCGCGGCCGCCGCCTCGGCCGGGCGGACGCCCGCCAGCAGCAGCCGCCGGGCGCGCTCGACGCGCCGGGAGTTCAGGTACTGGTGCGGCGCGATGCCGTACGCCCCGCTGAACGCCCGTACCAGATGGGCGGGGTGGGCCTGCAGGAGTGCGCCCGCCTCGGCCAGCGACAGCCCGTGGACGACCCGCCCGTCGAGGAGTTCACGCAGCCGCCGGGCGAGGGCGGGGTCGGCGCGCGGGCCGGTGGTGGCGAGCCGTGGCCGCAGATGGGCGCGCAGCCGGTCCCCGATCAGCGTCAGCCGGCTCTCGGCCTCCAGTTCGTCACCGGGGCCTGCCAGCGCCGCGTGCAACTGCCCGACGCGCCGTCTCAGCACCGGATCGCGCAGGTCGGGCCCGTCGACGGCGGGCCCGATCAACTCGTCGGTGAGCAGCGGGCCGTCCAGGTACAGCACCCGCTTGCGGAAGCCGTGCGGGGTGGCGGCCGAGCCGTTGTGCGGGACGTGCGGCGGCAGCAGGCTCACCGTGTCGTGGGGGGTGCCGTGCTCGTGCCCGTCGAGGTCGTACCGCACGGCGCCGTCGTCCACGATCAGCAGCGTCCAGGCCTCATGGACGTGCATCGGATAGGCGTGCTCGGTGAAGTGGGCGTGGAAGACCTCGACGACGCCCGGGACGGACGGCCGCCAGGCGGCGACCTCCCGCTGCTGGGCCATGCAAAGAACGTACAAGACCAGGCCGTACGGCGGTCGGCAGGCTGGTGACATGAACGATTCCGCACCCGTCCGCGCCGACGGCGCCACCCGCTTCGAGCGCTTCGACACCAAGATCGCCGTCCTGCTCCGCGAGGACCTGGAGACCTGGCAGCGCCTGAACGTGACCGCCTTCCTGGTCAGCGGCCTCGGCCGGGGGGTCCCCGAGGTGATCGGGGAACCCTACGAGGACGCCGACGGCGTGGCCTACCTGCCGATGTTCCGCCAGCCGGTGCTGGTCTTCGAGGGCACCGAGGAGACCCTGACCGCGGCCCACGCGCGCGTGCTCTCGCGGGCCCTCCCGCGCGCGGTGTTCACCTCGGATCTGTTCGCGACGGGCAACGACCGGGACAACCGGGCGGCGGTACGGGCCGTGCCGACGGGGGAGCTGGACCTGGTGGGGCTGGCGGTCCACGGTCCGCGCAATGCCGTCGACAAGGCCCTCAAGGGCGCCCGGATGCACCCGTGAGGCCGTCGGTCACGCGGCGCCGACCTCGGGCTTCGCCGGCGCCGGCACCGCACCCGCGGCCGGTTCGCGCTGTGGCAGCCGGCGCATCAGGAAGTTGTACCCGACCGCCGCCGCCGTCCCGAGCACCGCGCACGTTCCCCACAGCCACTGCGCGCCGAACCGGTCGATGACGAGGCCCGACATCAGCGGCGCGATCAGGCCGGCGACGGACCAGGACATGGTGTGCATGCCCTGGTAGCGCCCGCGGCCCTGGTCCGGGGAGAGGGCGACGACGAGGCCGGTCTGGGTGGGCGCCTGGACGATCTCGGCGAGGGTCCACACGCAGACGGTGAGCGCGAAGAGGCCGACCGAGCCGGCGAAGGCGGTGAGGCCGAAGCCGTACCCGGCGAGCAGGGACGAGACGATCAGCAGCCGCCGGGGATCGCGGTGCTCGATGAAGCGGGTGACCGGGATCTGGAGCGCGACGATCAGTACGCCGTTGACGGCGAGGGCCAGGCCGTAGTCGGCGGGTGTGAAGCCGGCCTCACCCATCGCGATCGGCAGGCCGACCGAGCCCTGCTGGAAGATCAGCGCGAGCAGGAAGGACAGCCCCACGACACCCATGAAGCGGCCGTCCCGCAGCACGGTGCCCAGGGACACGGCGTCCGCCTGCTTGGCCGTGGCCGTCCGGTCGGGCCTGGACTCCGGCAGCTTCACGAAGACGACGATCGCGCACATCATGGTCATGCCCGCCTCCAGCAGGAAGCCGGCGCGGTAGCTGACCTCGGCGATGAAGCCGGCGGCGGTGGAGGAGATCGCGAAGCCGAGGTTGATCGCCCAGTAGTTCAGGGAGAAGGCGCGGACCCGGTCCTCGGGGCGCACGATGTCGGCCATCATCGCCTGCACGGCCGGACGGGAGGCGCTGGAGGCCGCGCCCACCAGGAAGGCGACGGCGGCGATGGCCACCGGATGGCGCACGAACCCGAGCAGCGCGACGGACACCGCCATGGACGACTGGGCGATGAGCAGCGTCGGCCGCCGTCCCAGCCGGTCGGCCATGACGCCGCCGCCGAGGGAGAGGACGACGCCGCCCAGGCCGTACAGCGCCGCGACCAGTCCGGCGTACGAGGCGGAATGGCCGCGGTCGATGGTCAGGTACATGACCATGAAGGTGGCCACGAACCCGCCGAGCCGGTTGATCAGCGTGCTGGCCCACAGCCACCAGAACTCGCGGGGGAGCCCTGAGACGCTCTCCCGGACGGCACGTCTCAGGGCGGCTGGCGACATCGCGGATCCCCCACAGCTGTAAGCGGCGCAAGCGGAGCCCACAACTTACAAACGGGATCCGCAGGCCCGCCACTCAATTGACGGGGAGCGTCAGTCGAGAGGGCTGCGGGGCGACTTCCGCCGCCCGTTCGAAGCGACTGGCGAACGGATACTTCCGCTCCAGGAAGGCATGGATGGCCGCCTGTGCCGCCGCCCGCTCCGCCGGGTCGGTGTCCACGTCGTTGAGGCAGAAGAAGTCGACGTCCTCGCCGGCCTCCAGCCGGGCCAGCCGCCGCCGCATGTCCGGTGTGCCCAGCTGGACGTAGCGGAAGCGGTAGTCGGCCGGTACGGCCCGGCCGGTGGCGATCGCCCAGTGGTGGTGCAGCGTGGACGCCGGGGCGACGTCGGTGGTGGAGCGGAACCGTGAGTACGAGGTCCGCTCCAGCTCCTCGATGCCGAGCTGCTCCATCTCCCGCATCACCGCCATCAGCTGCGGATGCGGGGTGTGCAGCGACTTGTGCGTGATCTGGCGGCCGTGGAAGCGCCGGATCACCTCGCGGGTGTTCTTCCCCGCCGAGTTCGGGGCCGGCTCCATCGGGTGCGGGTCGCCGACCCCCAGCTTCAGGGGGGACAGCGGGATGCGGGCGATGCCGTTGCCGTGGAAGAAGTGCTCGGCACCCACCGGACGGTTGATGAAGACGTCGTCGTTGAAGTAGAGATAGCGCTCCGACAGGCCCGGGATGTGGTGCAGCCGGCTCTCGATCGCGTGCGAGTTGAAGACCGGGAGCGCGTCGGCCGGGAGGATGTCCCGGTGGTCGACGACGGTCAGGCCCTCCGCCTGCGGATCCAGCCAGTCGGGGACCTGCGAGTCGGTCACGAGGTAGACGTGCCGGACGAACCCGGCGTTCATCTCCAGCGAGCGCAGTGCGTACTTCAGCTCGTCATGGCTGGTGTAGCGGGAGTCGCCCGTCTCGCGCGGAGCGATGACGTTGCCGGAGGCCGCCTGATGGGCGCGCCGCTTCGCGGCCATCGCCGGGTCCTCCCCGTCGACCCAGGTGTACACGGCGTCGACGGGGAAGCACACCTCGTCGATCCGCGGCTCGGCGAACGGGGCGAACGTCGGCACGCTGCGTCGCCGGGCCTCCACCACGGCCGGCCGCTGCGCCGACACCGGGAGCACCTCGGAGACTGGGTTGCGGCGCGGTGCGACGAGCGCCGCCTCGAAGGCGTCCGGCAACTGGACGCCGGGCACGGTCAGATGGCCCGGGTCCGTGCCCAGGTCGCCACCGTGCCGCCAGAACTCGATGTCGCAGCCCGACTCCAGACCGCCCAGCACCTGCCCCTGCGGGCCGAGGCGCACCTCGCCGGTCCGCAGCACGGCGGCCCGCCGCAGCGCACGCGGCAGAGCCCCGTCGGCCCACAGCACCGCCGTGGTGACGGTGCCGTCCGGGCCGACGGCACCGACGAACGCCGCCGTGCGGGCGAAGTGCCGCGCCGCCCGGTCGAGGACCGTGCCCCGGTGTCTCTCCGCGACGCCGACCACCTGACGCGGACCGGCGTGCCCCTGGCCGGCGGGGACCAGGAAGTACGGCACCTCGGCCGCGTCCAGCAGGGCGCACACCTGCTCCAGATCCGCGGCGGCGGCGTCCGCCGCGGTGTAGCCGGTGACCGTACGCCCGTACAGCCGCGCCGGGCCGAAGGAGACCCGGCGCAGGCCGGGGACGTCGGCCCGCAGCCGCCGGCGGGCCCGGGACGCGCGCAGCGCCCGGAGCCGGGCCGGCAGCCGGAGCCGGAGGCGCAGCGCCAGGTCCCGGGCGGCCCGCAGGCCCGGGCGCGCCGCGAGACGGTGACGGATTCCCATGGCCGTGGCCCTGTCAGCGCTGCTGCTCGGAGCCGACGGCCGGCTGCTGCGCCGGCTCCCCGGCCTGCCTGCCGACGGACTTCGCCGTGGGCGACTCGGTCCGCGTCCCCGACTGCGAGCCGGTCTGCTTCTCGCCGTGCTGCCCGCCGTGGGTCCCGCTGTGCTTCTCGCCGTGCTTCTCGTACGGGCTGGGGAACGGGAAGTAGTTCTCCAGGAACTGGTGCATCCGGACGCTGACCCGCTCCCGCTCCTGCGGCGGCACGTCGACGTCGTTCAGGCAGAAGAAGTCGAAGCGGCGGTTCTCGCGCAGGTCGTCCAGGCGGCTGTCGGCGTCCGGACGGCTGATGTTGACGTACCGGAAGCCGAACTTGCCGGGCACGCCCCGGCCCGTCATCAGCGCGTACTGGTACAGCAGCGGCGCCGTCATGGCGATGTCCGTGGGCGAGCGGAAGCGGGACGCCATGGTGCGGGTGACGTCCTCGGCGAACAGCTCCTCCAGCTCCAGCAGCGTCTCGCGCCGCTGCGGCAACGGGGTGTGCATGAAGTTGTTCGTCGTCATCCGGCCGAACTTCTCCAGCAGCAGCGCGCGGACGTTCTTGCTGGCGGAGTTGGTGGCCGTCTCCTCGGCGTGCGGCTTGCCGATGCCGATCTTCAGCGGGGACACCGGGATCTTCATCAGGCCACTGCCGTGGAAGAAGTGCTCCGGGGTGATCCGGCGGCCGACGAACACGTCGTCGTTGAAGTACAGGTAGTGCTCCGACAGCCCCGGGATGTGGTGCAGCCGGGTCTCGATCGCGTGCGAGTTGAAGACGGGCAGCACGCCCTCGGGGAAGATGTCGCGGTGGTCGACGACCGTGATGCCCTCGGCCGAGTCGTCGAGCCAGTGCGGCTTCTGGCCGTCCGTGACGATGTAGATGTGCCGGACGAAGTCGGCGTACATCGCCAGCGAGCGCAGCGAGTACTTCAGCTCGTCATGGCTCGTGTAGCGGGAGGCGTTGGTCTCCTTGGCCAGGATCTCGGCCGTGCCGCGGCCCTGGTACCGGGCCCGCTTGGCCCGCATCTCCGGCTCCTCGCCGTCGACCCAGGTGTAGACGACGTCCACCGGGAAAGTGACGCGATTCACGGTCGGCAGGGTGAGCGGGGCGAAGCTCGGCAGCTCCCGGTCGCCGACCCGCACCGTGGCGGGCTGCTGCTCGGCCGCCGGGAGCACGTCCGTGACGCCGTTGTTGCGCGGCGTGATCAGGGACTCGCGGAAGACGTCCTCCGACGCCTGCGGCTGCACCTTCGCCAGGCGCTGCTCCCCCTGCTCGGTCGCGAGCAGCTCGGCCCCGTCCTCCCAGAACTCGACGTCGCAGGCCAGCTCGGGCCCGGCGAGCAGCTGGCCGGCGGGACCGAGGTGGTTCTCGCCGATCCGCAGCACGGGGGCCGTACGCAGCTTGGCGGGCAGCACGCCGTCCAGGAACAGCGCGGGGTGCTTGAGCTGGCCGCCGGACACCGGCCTGCCGATGAACACGGCCTTTCCGCTGTTCCGCGCCTCCAGGGCGGCCAGGAACCGCTCCCGGTCCCCGGCGTTCACACCCACGGTGTGACGGACCCGGGAGGCCGGCACGAGGAAGTACGAGATCCCCTCCTGCTCCAGCGCGGAGACCACCAGGTCGAGGTTGGCGGCGGCCGCCTCGGCGGCGGTGAACCGGGTCACGACCCGGCCGTACAGCTTCTGGCCTCGCACCGCCACCGGGCGCAGAACCGGATCGCCGACCGCTGCTCTGCGGCGCCGCCGCATGGTACGCAGCTGCCACACCCGCTCGGCGGCCTTCCGCTCGACTCGCGGTTTCATCCGCCGCGCAAAGGAACGCACGGTCACGTTTCAGAGCTCCTTTTCGTGTACCCCCATACCGGTCCTGCGATGAACAGACAGTCGACTGTGGGGGAGGGTTGCGTAGGAGTTAACCAAATATTCAGCCGGAAGGTGGACACGGCGGGTGCGTGCTCCGGGCCACACGGGCCCTTTCGGGCCGCCGCCCCTCGGGCCCCTCGGGCCGCTCCGGCTTAGGTAGGCTCGAAGCCATGGCCGACGCACCGTACAAGCTGATCCTCCTCCGCCACGGCGAGAGCGAGTGGAACGAGAAGAACCTGTTCACCGGCTGGGTGGACGTCAACCTCACCCCGAAGGGCGAGAAGGAGGCGACGCGCGGCGGTGAGCTGCTGAAGGACGCCGGCCTGCTGCCCGACGTGGTCCACACGTCCCTCCAGAAGCGCGCCATCCGCACGGCACAGCTGGCACTGGAGTCCGCCGACCGCCTCTGGATCCCGGTCCACCGCTCGTGGCGTCTGAACGAGCGCCACTACGGCGCCCTGCAGGGCAAGGACAAGGCCCAGACCCTCGCCGAGTTCGGCGAGGAGCAGTTCATGCTGTGGCGCCGCTCCTACGACACCCCGCCGCCCGCGCTGGACCGCGACGCCGAGTACTCCCAGTTCTCCGACCCGCGCTACGCGACCCTCCCGCCGGAGATCCGCCCGCAGACGGAGTGCCTGAAGGACGTCGTCGTCCGCATGCTCCCGTACTGGTTCGACGCGATCGTCCCCGACCTCCTCACCGGCCGCACGGTCCTGGTCGCCGCCCACGGCAACTCCCTGCGCGCCCTGGTCAAGCACCTCGACGGCATCTCGGACGCCGACATCGCGGGCCTGAACATCCCCACGGGCATCCCCCTGTCCTACGAACTCGACGCCGACTTCAAGCCGGTCGTCCCCGGCGGCACCTACCTCGACCCGGAGGCGGCCGCGGCGGCGATCGAGGCGGTCAGGAACCAGGGCAAGAAGAAGTAACCTTCGCCCTCCAGGCCCCCTACCTGCGACTCTCTCGCGGGTAGGGGGCCTGTTGCTGCGCCCGGGCCGCCTCTGGGCCGTCAGACCTCGGTGGTGCGGCGCATCAGTCGGACGCGCACCCGGAAGGCGACCAGGAAGCCCACGGCCCAGGCGGCGGTCTGCGGGACGGGCGACCAGAGGGGCAGCGAGGCCACGGAACCGCCGAGCAGCGGCAGTGACGCCGGGTTCGGGGCGATGGTGATGGTGAGAAGCGGACGTGCGAGCATGGTTCCTCCCGTTGAGTGCTCTACCGAAACGCATCGATGGGATGGGCCGCTCCCCTGGCCGGGAGCGGCCCGAAATGCATGCGCACCTTATTGAGGAAAACCGCCGCAGCGCAAATTGCGTTTGGGGGTGGTGTGGACCAGTGAATTCCCCGTCTGGGGTGGGTGAGCTTCTTGATTGAAGCGCCGTGAACGTGGTGCGGGATGTCGGTCGCGAGGCATTCAACGACAGTGGCGCCAGCGTGCCCAGTACGCCGAGGGAAGAGCCGTCTGCCGGGCTATGCTTGACCGCGACGCGGTCAAGCATAGCCCGGCAGACGGCTCTTGATGGGTTATCAGCGGTTCTTCCTGCATGTTGCGGCCCTCAAGGGTCCGCCGAAGGGGCCGGGGAGGGCTCTACACGCCCACTCCCGGGAACCTAGTCCGTTAACTATTGCGCCGATCTAATCCGCCATCTATTGGTGAAGCTATTTAGTCGCTGCTATTCGGCTCTCTTGTTTAAGGTTATCGCTCTGCGTTTAACTGTCACGTCTGTATCTACAGCGGAAGCCTGTTACAGGACTCTTATTGCGTGAACTTATTCGAGAACACTGCACCTACGGCTTTCCGGGCCCGTTCCTGGCTCGACGGCATCAGGTGCGCGTACACGCGGAGCGTCAAGCCTGGGTCCGAGTGGCCGAGGTACTCGGCGAGGGCCTTGATGTTCTCGCCGGCGTCCAGGAGCAGCGAGGCGTAGAAGTGGCGGAGGGCGTGCATGCCGTTCTCGCGGGACTCCGCGTATGGACGGCCCCGCTCGGGCACGGGGATGACGCCCGCCGCGGCGAGCGCCGGCTTCCACGCCTCCTCGTTGAGCGACGTACGCCAGACGTGCCCCCCGCGCGGCCCGGTGAAGATCAGCCGCTTGGTCACCGGAGGGCCGTCCGCCACCTTCCACGGCAAGGTGATCTCGACCGGCGGGAACCGCTTCATGTGCGCCCGGAGCGCATCGGCGACGGGGCCGGGAAGCGGCACGTCCCGCAGCTTGCCGCCCTTCGGCGGTGCGAACACGGCCTTGCTGCGGCTCAGCTTCAGTTGCTGGACCACGTGGAGGGTGTCCGACTCGAAGTCGATCGCGTCGACGGCCACGCCCAGGATCTCGCCCTGGCGGAGCCCGCAGCCGCCGCCCAGGTCGACCATGGCTTGGAAGCGCTCGGGCATGCCAGCCCGGACGGCGAAAACCCGTTCCGGCGTCCAGGGCACGACGCGCTTGTTGTCCACAGTCGGTGGACGGACTGATCGAGCGGCGCACGGATTCCGGGGAAGGTGCCCGTCGTCCACGGCCGCGCTCAGAGCGGCACGCACGTTGGAGTAGATCGTCCGGGCATACGAGCCACGGACGCCGTTCTCCTGAAGCTGCCGCACCCAATCGCGGATGTGAGTGGGCTGAAAGGAACCCAGGGGGCGCGAACCCAGGTACGGGTAGGCGTGCAGCCGAAGCTGCGACTCCATCGAAGCCTGAGTGTTCGGGTCCGGCGCGTGGGTCACCCACTCCTCGGCGTACTGCTGGAAGGTGATCCGGGCCGCGCGCGGGTCGATGTACTGGCCGCGCGCCATGTCCGCCTCGGTGTGCGCGAGCCACTGATCAGCGAGTCGCTTCTGACGGTCGGGGAAGCTCTTGGACTTCTCCGTGCCGTCTGGGCCGACGTACCGAGCGCGATAGCGGAGACCCGACCCGTAGCGCTCGGACTTGACCTTGCGCACCTTCCCGTCCGGGCCGGTCTCGGTCCGGTACCAGCGGTCCTGGATGTGCCCGGCCATCAGGCGGCAGCCCCTTCGCGCAAGGACTCGACCCAGGCCTGAACGTCCGCAGGGTCGTAGCGCAGGTGCCGGCCGACCCGGAAGCCACGGGGACCGGTGCGCTTGCGGCGCCACTGGTAGACCGTCTCGACGCTGGGCAGGTCGAACATCGCCACTAGGTCGTCAGGAGTCAGGTACCGCGACGGCAGTCCACGCGGCTCGGAGGCCGCTTCCGCGACAGCGAGGCGACGGCTACCCACGGGTGGGCTCTCCTTCCGTTCCGGGAGCGGGTTCGAGGGTTTCGGCGAGCCAGGCTTCGGCGTCGGTGAGGCCGGTCCCGGCGTAGACCCAGTGCGCGAGGACGAGGGTCGTGTCCGGGTCGGTCTCGGCCGCTGCCCGGGCCTGTGCGCGGCGCCATTCGGTGCGGGCGTCGCGGAGGGCGCCGAGGGTGGTGGAGTAGCGGCGGGACTTGGTGGAGAAGTGGCCGCGGAAGCCGAGCATGTGGGCCCAGGTCCGCAGGCGGAGGTGTTCGAGGTCCTTGCGGGCGCCGAGGGTCCAGGCGGTGCGGATGAGCCGGCGGGCGTGCTCGCTGATGTCGAGCTGGGCGAGTTCGGCGAGGAACTTCAGCGGCCGGTCCAGAGCTCCCGTGGCAGTCTCGGCGCCCTTGGTGGCGTACTTGGCGATGTACGCGGCGACGGCCCGCTCGGTCAGCTCCTGGCCGCCGTCGAAGTCGGCCGAGCGGATGGTGCGGACGTCGAGCTGACGGCCGAAGGCGAAGGCGTGGGCCCGGCCGTCGATGACCGGGCCCTCCACGCAAGCGGCAGTGGCGGCGGCCCGGATGGCGTCGGTCAGCAGCTCGGCGGTGGCCCAGGCGGGAGGCGGGGTGTCGCCGCCCTCGGGGCCGTCGATGCGGATGACGGCATGGAAGTGGACGGCCCCGCGCTTCTGGTACTCGGCGACCTTGGCGAAGGACACCCGGGCGTACTCGCGAAAGGCCCGCTGGGTGAGGCCAGCACGCTTGGCGACTTCGCGGCGCAGGTAGATGGAGAAGCGCCGCCACAGCGGACCGGCGTGCGCGTTCCAGAGCACGGCCGCTTCGTAGTCGTAGGTGTCCGGGTCGAGCGGGGTACCGAGGGCGGGCTCCTCCTCGTCGTGGCGGATGCCGCAGCGGCAGCGACGGACCGAACCGGCCGGGCCGGTGGGGCGGTTGTGAACCGGGCCGAAGCTCGGCGCGGTGAAGGTGGCGAAGACGCGCGGGTGTGCGGCGACGCGTTCGGGGACGCCCTTGCCGCCGCGCAGTCCGGAGGTGATCAGGTGGAAGGTGTCGCGGCGGTACACCTCGGCGCAGGCCGCACACCGGGTCGTGCGGCGGTTGTTGCAGCGGACTAGGAGGTGACCGGCCGGGAGGCTGGAGGAGTCGAGGTGGTGGAGGACGTTGCCGATCTCGCCGGTGCGGGTGTTCACGTCGTACTCGGTGCGGTGGCCGTCGAGGCGGATCGGGTGCGTGCAGCCGCCGAGGCCGGCGAGCTGTCGCAGGAGTGCGGGCATGGTGCCGACTGCGGCCAGTTCTCCGAGTTCGCGGAGCGGAGGTGGAGTGGCGCGGGTGATGATGGCTTTCTCCTTCTGGTCCGGCTGGAGGGAGACGGCCCCCGGGGCGGCGGATGCTTGGCGGTATCGAGGCCGCCCCGGGGGTCCGGTGCGTCAGCGGCGGTACTGGTCGCGCAGCAGCGAGCGCAGGACCACGGCGGCGACGGCCACGGAGATGGCCGAGACGGCGACGGCGGCCAGCAGCGCGGTCAGCACGACGCCGCCGACGAGGACGGCCGCGACCGCTCCGGTACTGACGGAGATCTGAGGGACCGGCCGCCGCGCGGGCACCTGGTCGGCCACGGTGTGGTGGACGTGCGCGGGCGGCGGCGTCGGGCTGTCGGGGTACTTGGGCAGCAACACAGCGCAGCTCTCCTTATCTACTCGTCTAGTCATGTGAGCCGTTGGCGATGTCCACGCCGGAGCGCGTTCCGGACTCGATGGCCGGGGCCATGAACGTGTGCGAGAGCCAGAAGCCGAAGAGGGCGATCAGGACGACGATCCACGTGCGGACGCCGAGGAACTTGACCGCTCCCCAGGCGAAGAAGCCGAGGAGGACGACCAGCGGCAGGCTGACGGTCACGGTGTGCGGGTCCTTTCATCGGACGGGGCAGCGGTGGGTACGGGCGGCCAACTCGGCGGCGGCCCGGCTGTCGTAGTCGGCGGAGAAGCCGCAGCGCGGGGCGGTACAGGCGGCGGTGTGTTTCTCCCGGCCGCGGCCGTCGTAGAACGTGCCGACCTGCACGGGGCCGATGCGGGTGATGGAGCGGAAGCGGCGGTTGGCGCTCACTTGGGTCTCCTTTCAGAGCTGGGCGGCGATGGCGTCGGCCATGGGCGGCGGGACGCCGAGGCGGGCGCGCAGGGTCGGGATGTCGATGGCCGTTCCGGTGCGGGCGTGGTGCTCGGCGGCGACTTTGCGGGCGTGCTCGACCAGGGCGGCCGGGACGGCGACCGGGGGCGAGGCCGGAGCCGGAGTTGGTGCCGACTCGACTGCCGGAAGCGCCGGGGGTTCCGGGGCGGGATCGGGCGCGTCCTCGTGGTCCTCGATGTCCGCGGGCTCCTCCTGCTCCACGGCGTCACCGGTTCCGTCGTGCGTGGTCGGCGGCGAGTGGACAAGGAGGGTTCCGCCGAGGAAGGCGACCGCGGGCCAGCCCGCGACGAGGATGCGGAGCCAGGCCGGCACGTGTTCCAGATCGAGCAGTCCGGCCGTGGCGACGTTCGCGCCGAGGGACGCGGCGAGCGCGATCAGGAACCAGCACCACCCGGCCGCTTTTGCGTCGCCGGACCGCAGCCGGCGCCAGGCGGCGACGAGCAGCAGGTCGACCGAGACGGGATAGGCCCACGCCTTCCACCCGTCCTGTCCGGCCGCCGAGGCGATGTCGTGCAGGTGGGCGAAGGACAGCGCGGCGGCGATGACCGCTTGGACGAGCACCGCGTCGACGCGGGCCAGGTGGGCGCGCATGCTGCGGCTCCTTCCGGATTCGGGCATGGGAGGGGTAGGGACATGGCGTGAGGCGGTCACGCCGACCGGGGGTGAGTGCGGACGCGAGTCAGTCGGTCACCGGGCGGGGCCGCACGACCGGGCCCGGTGTCTCGGCGGGCGGCCGTGCGGGCACGTCGGGCCGGAAGGGCTTGAGCGCGGGCAGGTCGGGGACCAGGTGGGCCGACTCGCGGCAGGTCTCGGCCGCGTCGCCGAGGGAGAGGTACGGCGTTCGGATGCGGAACCAGCCGCCGGAGGTGTCGCCGGCCACGGCGAGGCCGGGTCGTTCAGGGGCGATGGCGCAGGCGGCGGAGACCGCCTCGGGGGCGATGTCGCCGAGTGCCATCTTGGCGGAGGCTGCATCGTTGACGCGGTGGCAGACGCGGCCGGTCAACTGGGCCCGCAGCATGGTCGCGCCCTTGCCCAGCTCGGCGCCGAAGCGCTGGCCGCAGACCTCCAGGTAGATGCCGGCGGCCCGGCCGAGCTGGGCGAGCCGGATGAGCTGGGTGACCATCTCGTCCCGGCGTTCCTCGTCCTTCTTCGTGGCGACGAGGAAGAGTTCTGCCACCTCGTCGACGAACAGCACGACGGGCACCGGACGTTCGTGCTCGGGCAGGCCCCAGATGTCGGAAGTGATCTCCTCGTCAGGCGTGCTCGGCGCGATGCCCTGCCGGGCCTTGATCAGGTCGTACCGGTCCTCCATTTCCTTGATCAGCACGGGCAGCAGCTCAGCGGCCTGCTCCGGGTCGGTGGCGAGCGCCGACAGGCGCGGAGCGAAGGGCGCCAGTTCCACACCCCGCTTGCAGTCGATGCCGACCAGGGCGACGGGTTGATGGGCGAGGCCGGCGACGAGGTGACGCAGGTACATGGACTTGCCGGACAGCGTGGCGCCGAGGGCGAGTTGGTGCGGCACGGTGCGATAGTCGCGTACGAACGGGGTGGCGTCCTCGCGCAGCGCAACCGGCACCCGGAGCAGGCCCGGTCGGAGCTTGCGCGGCATGCGCACCCGCCGCAGCACGTCGAAGCCGACGAGCCGCAGTTCGACCACGCCCGGCTTGAGCGTGGTCACGTAGACGGCGTGGACGCCCCAGGCGTGCCGCAGCCGTTCGGCGGAGGCGGCCACGTCGGCGGGTTCCTGCCCCGGGGCGAGCCGCAGGCGGACCCGCAGCCCCGTCGTCGTCGGCCGGATGATCCCCCGACGCGGCGGTACGGGCCGGACCTCACGGCGGGTGGTGGCCTTGACCGCCAGGACCCGCAGCCGGGAGGGGGCCACGGTCAGCCCGCACGCCTCCATGACGGAGCCGTAGGAGCTGAGCAGCCGGACCATGGCTATCGGTAAGCCGACCGTGGACCAGTAGACGCCGGGGTGTCGCGCCCGGGCGTAGGCGGCCCCACCGCCGAGCGTGACGACGGGACCACCCACCTCCAGAAGCGTTGACAGGTCGGTCATCAGGCCGTGGCCCCCACGGCGGCCGGGAAGGCGGCCGGAGTGACGGCGGCGGCCCGGAAGGCGATGCCGTGCCGCTGCTGGCCGTTGAATACGCTTTCCCACGGCCGGGCGACCAGGCCCGGCAGGGAGACCGGGGCACCGAGGGCAAGCCCTTCTGACACCCCGCTCTCCGGAACGGTCACCTTGATCAGGGACGACTCCCCCTCCTCGATGTACACGACGCCGATCGTCATCAGCGCCTCACCGCTGACGGCGTCCTTCGCGATCTCGCCCGACTGCCGGTCGCGGACCTTGGGCTCGGGCGCCTCGGTCAGCAGAATCGTCGCGGCCGAGGTCTCCACACGGATGGTGCGCAAGGCTTCTTCCCATCTACTCGTCTAGACAAGGTGCATCCTTCGAACCCGACGACGCCGGGAACGAGATTACCTTGCCACACAACTTGCCCACTCGTCTATACGAGTATGCGTGTCGGGGTGTACGAGTCCGGAGAAGTGGCCTCGCGCACCGCCGATCAGGTCGCCGGAAGCTGGTAGGAGAGGACGTAGGCGTCCGCGGCCATGACCGTGTCGCAGACCTCCACGGCCCGCCCCGCAGTGTCGAAGGCGGTGCGGATCAGGTGGATCACCGGCACGCCGGAGGCCAGTTGGAGCGTCTTCACCTCGGACGGCGAGGGCATCCGGGCCCGGATCTCCTCCTCGAAGTGGTCGAGCTGGTGGCCCAGCTCCTCGAGACGGGCGTAGATGCCGCCGGGGCCAGGGTTGGGCTCGGCAATCTGAGTACCGCGGGCGATGTCGAGGGGGAGGTACGACGTGGCGAACTCGACCGGCCGGCCGTCGAGCAGGTACCGGCGACGCCGGGCGAGTACGCGCCGCACGGAACCGAGTCGGGTGGAGATGTCCTGGCTGGCCTTCTCCTCCTTCACCTCCAGGCTGTCGACCTTCGGGTGACTGCCGGCGGCGTCGGCCTCCACGATGAACGCGGACTTCCCCTGCTCGCGGTGGCGCCGGGCGAAGCGGTCGGAGGCGAGGCGGCGCACCGGAGGCCGGGGCCGGACGAAGACGCCCTTGCCGTGCTCGGCGTGGACCAGGCCCTCGCCCTGGAGGATCGAGAAGGAGTTCCGGACGGTCATCCGGGAAACGCCGTAGTGCTCGACCAGCTCAGCCTCTGAGGGCAGCTTCTCCCCTTCCTTGAAGCGCCCACGGTCGATGGCCTCGCGCAGCTGGTCGGCGATCTGCCGGAAGACCGCACGATCACTGGTCGGGTCGAGGCCGCCGAGAATGCTTGGTAGAGACGCCATGCGTACTCCTTTAGGTATCTAGACGAGTGGGCGAGTTTTGTTGCTACGGTGGAGAGCCTAGTCAGCCGAGAGGGCCGAGGAACGTGAGCACAGAACGCCCGCACTCCGTGAGCGTGGCCGGAGTCGTCGTCGACGACCAGGGCCGGGCCCTCCTGATCCAGCGCCGGGACAACGGTCACTGGGAGCCGCCGGGCGGAATCCTCGAACGCGAGGAAACCATCCCCGAGGCCCTT
Organism: Streptomyces sp. NPDC047706; assembly: GCF_043204795.1. NCBI lineage: Bacteria > Bacillati > Actinomycetota > Actinomycetes > Kitasatosporales > Streptomycetaceae > Streptomyces > Streptomyces sp. NPDC047706. The sequence continues at coordinate 101,292 of NZ_JBIDCW010000028.1, forward strand.
CAGCGCGAAGTCCTCGAAGAGACCGGCATCAAAATCGCCCTTCCGGCGACCCTGACCGGCGTCTACAAGAACATGACGGGTTTGATCGTCTCGCTGGTCTTCCGCTGCGAGGCCGCCGACGGCACGCCCACCACCGGGGACGAGACCCGAGCCCTGCGCTGGGTCACCCGCGACAAAGTCTCCGAACTTGCCGACGAGGCGTACGCGATCCGCGTCATTGACGCACTCGACGCGGCGTCCCCGCCGGCCATCCGCGCCCACGACGGCGTGAAACTCGTCTAGCCCGAACCCGCTGCACATGGCGGCCTACCAGCATGAAGGAACTTGTATGCACGAGTATACGAGTACGGTGAGGGCCTGGGGACTGACTTGCCCAGGTTTCCCGGAAGAGGTCAGCCGGGCCCGCCGCTGGACGCGGGACATCCTGCGCGGCTCTCCTCTGGCCGAGGACGCAGAGCTGATCGTGAGCGAGCTGAGCGCGAACGCGATCCTCCACACCGCCAGCGGCCAGCAGACGGGCAGCTTCCACCTGGCACTCGCGGTCTCCCCGCAGGTGGTCGCCCTGTCAGTCACGGACGAGGGCGACACCGGCACGGCCCCGAAGGTCGAGCACCAGGACGAGCAGGCCGAGCACGGCCGGGGCCTGGGCATGGTCAGCGCGCTCGCCCACCGGGTCGTCGTCCACGACAGCCACGGCGGCTACACGGTCACCGCGGAACTCTTCACCGAGGCCGGACCGGCAGGAGGGCACCCGTGCTGATGTCCGCCCCTTCCGTAGCGCTGAGCACAGGCAGCCGCAGCCGTCCCTACCTGTGCCGAGCCGTCGCCTACCCGCTGAACGAGATCCGCTCCATCCCTCTGGGGTCACACGACGCCACGAGCCCGCGCCTGGCACTGCGCTGGTTACAAGAGCGCACGCGGCACATCGCCGACCAGCTCGACACCGCACACGCACAGCCGGGCCTGCACTGGCTGACGGACGAGGCCGAGCACGAACGAGCCCTCGCCTACCTGACCACAGGCACGGGCTACCAACTCACTCTCTACGACGAGAGCACCCGCTACGTGGTGCTGGCCTACCCGGTGGGAGCGACCTCATGAACGGGCCCACCCGCGGCTACTGGTGCGAGTGTTGGACCGAAGACGTCACCGGCGCAGGAGGGCCGGCGCTCCTGGCATCGTTCGACGCGTACTCGGCACCCCAGGCGGACCGATGGGTCGCCATCGCTCTGCGCACCATCTCACCGGCACTCGACTCTGACGCGTCGGACGAAGCGTGGACATGGCTGCACGAAGAGCGCGCCGAAACCCGCAGGGCTCTCCTGCGCTCCGAGCCGTGCACGGTGACCATCACGCACGCCCACGTCCGCATCACTTGGACCATCCGCCCAGTGATCTTCCTGCCCCTCGCACACCGGCAGGAAGCTGAACTCCCAGCATGCGCACACAGCTTTGAGCCGCACTGCACAGACTGAGTTACAACTTTCTCTACGGGTTCAAGGCGGCTCGCTTCGCTCCCCGCACGCGGCCCGGCCCCCGGCCGGGCCTGCGCTCCTGCCTCCGTCCCGCTCCAGCCCGGCCAGCGCCCGTGCCGCGCTCAAAGCATGCAGCCACCTGATGCCAGAGAAGGGGTACGCCGTGGCGGGGGCGGTCGGCTCCACGGCTTTAGCCACCTCCCCGGTCAGGGTCCCGCGTCGAGCAAGACCAGGGGGCCACTCGTGCTAATTGCGGTCAGGCCCAAAGCCTGCCCGAGTTGCCAACCAGCGTACGGCCCCCTGATCATGCTCGACCCCAGACCGGGCAGGCCACCGGCCAAACCCGCTCCGCCGACCTCAGTCCACAAGTGACCGGCAGCGCACTCGGAGCGTTGCTAAGACTGGCTGGTTCCCAAGCCGCCGCCCAGCTCTGCAGGACCGGCCAGAGCGATGAGCCAGCGTGGATCTAGCACTGGTCGGCACATGAACATAGCCTGGTAGCAGAGAAGTTGGGGGGAGCATGGCATCAAGGTCCTACACAGAGCAGACGATCAAGCAGCTGTTCGGCTCTGCCGCTGGTCGCTGCGCCTTTCCATCGTGCCGGAGAAAGCTCATCTATCCAGCCACGAAACAGAGCAGCACCACGATTGTGGGCGATATTGCGCATATCGTGGCATTCTCGAACGACGGGCCGCGCGCCGACTCGACTGTATCCGATACACAACGGAACAGTTTCGAGAACCTATTGCTGTTATGTGCGGCCTGCCACAGACTCGTGGACGGCCAGCCGGCCGACTACCCCGATGAGGTGCTAAGGGCGATGAAGAAGGAGCATCTTGATTGGGTGGATGGGAATCTTGAGAACAAAATGAGCGATATCAAGTTTCCTGAACTTGAGGTCGTCTGCAGTCGACTTATTTCGAGCGAACTCGCCGATTCGACAGCCTTTAACTCGCTACCGCCTCGCGAAAAGATTAGTCTCAACGATCTTGGCCCTAGCAGCTCTAAGAAGATCACAATGGGGCTAATGCAAGCTCCACTCGTGGCGGAGTACCTGCAAAGTATGGTCACCCATGTAGACCCGGACTTTCCGCCGAGGCTGATCGCGGGATTCAGGTACGAATATGACAGGCACCGAAACACGGGAATCAAAGGCGATGGACTCTTTCTGCTAATGGAAAGCTTCGCCGCTGGCGGTTCAGCGGACTTCGAGCGCCATGCGGCAGGCCTAGCTGTGTTAGCCCACCTATTTCAGGTATGCGACATCTTTGAGACCACATCATGATTGCGCCAAACAAGTACGTAAACACCAAAAATTCTATCTTAGGTCAGGCAAGTTCAATCCTGGCATTGCGTAAGGACAGCACAACCGTTTCCTCCTTGTGGGATGAAATTCGCGAGGGTGGATTCGACATCTCGTACGAGAGGTTCATCCTTTGTCTTGACTTTTTGTACACAGTCGGAATTGTCGAACTAGACAAGGGAACTCTCTCATGGCGTCGCTAAAGATTAGGAAGGTAGGGGCAAATAAGGACTCCTTCCGCGAGGTGTCATTCGAGGATGGCTTGAATCTGATCGTGGCCGAGCGTAGTGCGGCCTCTAGCGATCGCGACTCACGGAATGGCGTAGGAAAAAGCACCCTCGTTGAGATCATCCATTTTTGCCTCGGCTCTTCTGTAACCCAGAAGAACGTAATCCATCAACTACGGGGGGATGAATGGGAGTTTTCCCTCGATCTAGAGTACGGTTTTTCAAGTTTCACCGTACGACGCTCGTTGGATAAGCCGACCGTCGTTACCCTAACCAACTCTGCTCGCGACCTGCCCTCGATGGATGCAGCTAAAGTGTCCCTGAATGGGGACATTGAAATCTCCGTCAAGAGCTGGAAAGAAATCTTGGGAGAAATCTGCTTCAATCTATCCGAGGAGACGACAGCAGAAAAATACTCACCAACGTTTCGTGCGCTCATTTCGTATTTCGCTCGATCGGGACGAGATGCGTATCTTGATCCGTTCACCACATCACGCCAGATTCGCAGTTACCAGAAGCAGGTCTATAACGCGTTCCTTGTGGGACTCAACTGGCGCCATGCATCCGAATGGCAGGTGCTCAAGGATCAGGAAAAGAAGGTTCGCGTACCTTCACAGGACTCAACAGTTCACAAACGCTCCACTCTGGCCGCTTTGGAGAACGAACAAGTAAGACTGCTTGCCGACCAGCAACGTCTACGCAATCAGGTAGCCCACTTTCGTGTCGTTCCTGAATATGCAGCAGTTCAGGAACAGACACAGCATTTGACGACCGAGATGCGTGAACTCGTGAACGAGTCATCTATCTTGAAACAGAAGATTGCCCGATATGAGGAACAGATGTCAGCCGAGTCACCGGGCGACCTTAATCGGGTAAAGGACATCTACAGTGAAGCAGGCCTCCTGTTTCCCGACAACGTAAGCAGAGAATTGACCGATGTTATCCGATTCCATAACGAGGTAACGGGACACCGGCGAGAATACTTGCAAAATGAGGTAGCGCGCCTGCGGGCACGTGCTAGTGAAATCTCAACCACCCTAAACGATCTGGATAGTCAGCGGGCAGACTTGATTCGCATGCTCAACGAGGGTGGAGCAGTCGAGGATCTCGGACAGTTGCAGTTCCGCCTGGGTAGGACCCAGGAACGCCTCGAAGAAATCGGAAAGAGGATCGCCGAACTAGAGAGCTCCGCAGCCGAAGAAGCGACAGTCGCCTCGGGTCGTCAAGCTTTGCTCAGTCGAGCGCTGCTGGATCGCGCAGAGCGGCGTCCAAAATGGTCGTCCGTTACATCAAAGTTTGTGGAAGTGACGCAGTATCTCTACGGCCAACCTGGGGAAATTAATTTTGGCCTGAATGATAATGGCTTTGTTTTCGAGACTAAGATGCAACGCCGCGGCTCAAATGGAGTGGATCTGATGAGTATCTACTCCTACGATATTGCGCTCGCTCAGGTGTGGCAGAGGGCAATGGTTAGTCCCGGATTCCTATTGCATGACAGTCTACTTTTCGAAGGTGTCGATGAGCGTCAGATCGCCCTTGCGTTGGACTTTGGAAAGCAGGCGTGCGAACAACTCGATTTCCAGTACATTGCGCTCATCAACAGCGATAACTTGCCAATCTCAGATCTCCACGAGATCGGCCTCCAATGGGAGAACTATGTAAGGCTACAGCTCGGAGACGCGCGACCAGAAGACGCCCTGCTGGGATTCCGGTTTGGTCAGACGGTTTCCTAATAGGCTAGTGGCACCTTCTGAGATCTATGGCTGAGATGCCGTTACGACATGCACTCCAGGGCCCTCCGCGCCCACGGTGACTGTAGGGGCGCTCATCTGTCACGAACTTTTGTGTCAGTGAGGCTGTGAACAGCAACGTTACTTGAAAACAAAGAGGGCTCCGGAGCCGTGTGCACAGGTCCGAATCCAGCCCAGTTTCACGGAGCCCCGTCCTGTCTTATTTTTTCGCGCTGACCGCCACAGCCCGAGCCCCGCCCCTGGTCCGGGCGCTGTCCGCCCGACCGCTCAGGACAGCGCGTACGCCAGGCCGAACGAGTCCGTCAGGAACGACATCCGCGCCTCCTCCATCGCGACAAGGACGGCACTGACGTCCCGCCCCAGGTAGGCCCCCCACACGTCGACGCCTGCCTCCAACGCACCCATGACGGTGATCAGCGCAGCCAGCACAGTAGCGGCCTCACCAGCCCAGGAACCGTCTGCCGAGCGCCCTCGCGCGATCATCCACGGACGTCCATGCGCTGCACCGGAAACCAAGGGATACGAACTCGTGCTCCACGGCGGCAGGAACGCCTTGATCTCCGCAGAGATGCTGTGGTCGAGAGGCGCAGACTCCCCGTCCACCGTGTACCCGGTCAGCCGCCCACGCCGGTTGACCTGCTGTACAGCCCCCGCAGCGGTTACCAGCTGCTCGGCCTCCGCGATGTCACGTACGGCTGCGGCCTGCTCCTCCGGGCCGAGCACCGCAGCCGCACCGCTCTGGTTCTGAGCCTCCTTCACCCGCAGACTGGCCGCCCGAGCAATCCTCTGCCCCACCGACACAGCCGGGTTGCTTAGGTAACCGACGAATGCCGCGCCCTCCAGAGTCGCGCGGCACAACGTCAGCGGCGACCACACCGGAGGCGGCGACATCATCAAATCGTGCTCCAGCGCACGAACGTGGTCGAGCACATGTGCCCAGACCAGCCGACATGCGTCGACCAACAGTTGGTGGAGATTCCATCGGGCATCCCGCTCTGGCCCCTCAGGCATGGCACTGAGAGCTTCGGCTTCCTGGGCCCAAACACCGCCCGGCACTACCCCGGCCGGCAGCTCTACCGCGCGGCTGGCGTGCTCTCGGAACGCGCGCAGCAAATCTGAACTGGTCTGGGCTAGACGAGTCTTTCCGAATGCCTGCGGGCGCCAAGAGAGGGTGTTCATGATCGTTTGTGACGACGAACTTGAACACCCTCGTGACCGCACTGTACG
>NZ_JBIDCW010000029.1:0-8336 GCF_043204795.1 Streptomyces sp. NPDC047706
CCGCAGACTTCGTGCGTTCCCCCGCGTCGTCAAGCGCAAGATGTCCAACTGGGGCCTCAAACGCGCCCACCACCGCTCCTGGCCCCAGCCCGCTGTCCCGCCGGCCGATGCGGTCACCATCGTTCCAGCGTCCAAGACCGCCCCGACCAAGCGAAAACCCAAGGTCACGGCTTAAAACAGCGGCATTGCGTCTAGACGGGCCAGGACCGGGGTGCGCCGGTTGCTGCGGAGTCGGCCCAGGACCTTCGCGCCGGTCGCGGTTGCCTGTGCGAGGAAGGCGTTGGCGTCGAAGCCCTTGTCCCACAGCACCAGCATGTCGGGCCTCAGCAGGTGCAGCAGTCGGCAGGCGTAGGCAGTCTCGCCCTCGTCGGTGGGGCCGAAGACCGCGCCGATCAGGGACCTTGTCCCGGTCTCGACCAGCGTCATCAGCTCCAGCGTGGGATAGCCGTGATGGGCCGTCCGCCCGAGCCAGGCTCGGTTGCGGGGCGAATCGGGCACCCGCAGCGAGCTGCAGCCGTCGAAGGACACCGTGCGGTAGGCGCCGAAGCGCACTCCCGGCGTGGTCGGGCGGGCCAGCGGACCGGCGAGCACCTCGAACAGCGACCGTACCGGCGCGGCCCCCAGCCGCCGACGAAGGTCCCGCAGGGCCTTCGCGCTCGGTGAGGCCACCGGCATCCCGGCCAGACCGCCGGTGAGCTTGTCCCAGACCAGCCGGTAGCCGACCTCGGGGAACAGGCACATTGCGAGCAGGAAGTACATCCCGACCCGCGACGGCAGATCACGCAGCCGCCGCTGCACCGTCCGTGTCTCCGCCAGCACCGCGTCCACCAGCTCGAACGGCACCACGGCGGTCAGCTCTCCCAGTGGCCCGGCGCGAACCGGCCCGCCGCCACGGGCACCGTACGGGTGATGGCCGTCAGCGCGGACGGCAGGGCAAAATGAACCCGCAACGGAGCTCCTCACGTACAAGCTGTCTTGGTCGACTGCCTGTACCAACGAGCTCCGTTGCGCTTTCGTCTCGAACCCTCAACGTCCTTGCAGGACCAGCGAAAACGCTAACTTCCCGGCCTTGGGACAAGGCCCAAGGACGGGTAGTTAAAGATCTCGGTTTTCCTGCAAGGGAGTTGGTGGCCAGGTTGTGGCGGCATAGAGGCCGGGGCCGATCTTGTGGATGAGTCCGGTCTTGGCCCATCGGGAGAGCTGCCTGTACATGGTGTGCAGCGTGATGTCGCCGAAGTGTGCGGCGATGTCGCGGGGGCGCGAGAGGCGGGTGGGTTCTTCGTGGAGCAGGGCCAGGATCCGGTGCCGTCGGCGCTCGGCGGGAGGAGTGTGCCGGTCGTCGCGGGAGGCTGCGGGGAAGGTGGGCTGATCGGGCGGTGGAAGAAATGTCGATGCCAAAGTCGGTGACAGTGCGGCTGTGGTCGGGTCGGCCGTCGTCGTGGCGTTCGTTGTAGCGGGATGTCGGTGACTTGACCTTGCGGGTGCTCACTCGTAGGCGGCGCGTTGGTAGGAAAGCGTGGAGGACCTGGCGCCCGATGACACCGGGTGCTTCGGCCGCGGCAGTGGTTGCGGTGGCGGCCCGTATGACCTGGTCGCGGGCGGTGTGCAGGGCGACGGTGAAGCTGCAGCGGTCCGGGTCGTGCCCGGGCGGGATTCGGCAGCGTCAACCATGACGCACCGCAGTATTTGGTAGAGCGTCAGCAGGGACCACATTTCCTGTGCGAGGCCCATACGGTCGCCTGAGCGCAGTACCCGCCCGCCCAGGAGCGTGTGGCGGAGGGCAAAGTACGCCGATTCGTGTTCCCACCGCTGGTGGTAGAGGGCGACCAGGGCGCCGGCCGGGTAGCGGCGGGCGTCGGTCAGGGTGGTGGCCAGCCGGTAGGTGCCGGTGAAGGAGGTGCCGTCGGCGCAGGTGACGGTGATCTGCGCGTCGATGACCCTGACGCGGACCGTGCCGATCACGGACAGGTAGGAGCCGTCGGCGAGCCGGGCCAGTACCGGGGCACGCCGGTTGCTCCGCAGCCGGCCCAGGACCTGGGCGCCAGTGGCGGTGACCTGGGCAAAGAAGTCGTTGGCGTCGAAGCCCTTGTCCCACAGCACGAGCATGTCCGGCCGCAGCAGGTGCAGCAGGCGCCGGGCATAGCCCGTCTCGCCTTCGCTGGTGGGGCCGAAGACCGCGCCGATCAAGGCCCGGGTCCCGGTCTCGACCAGCGTCATCAGCTCCAGCATGGGGTAGCCGCCATGGCCGGGATCCCCGAGCCAGGACTGGTTCCGCGGCGTGTCGGGGGCCTTGATCGAGCTGCAGCCGTCGAAGGACACCGTCCGGTACGGCCCGAACCGCACCCCAGGAGTCCGCGGCTGAGCGAGCGGCCCGCACAGTACCTCGCACAGCCTTCGCATCGGGGCCTCCCCGATCCTGCGACGCAGGTCGCGCAAGGCCTTCGCAGTGGGGGTCACGAGCGGCAGATGAGCCAGTGGACCCGTCAGCTTCCGCCACACCAGCGAGTAGCCCACTTCCGGAAACAGACACATCGCCAGCAGGAAGTACACACCGGCCCGGGAGGGCAGATCACGCAGACGCCGCTGCGTACTCCTCGTCTCTTCCACGACCGCGTCGACGAGCTCGACGGGCACCAGCGTGGTCAACTCGCCTAGATGACATGGCGCGAAACGGTCCCGGGCTGCGGCAATCACTCCCCGGGGCGCGTCCGTTCGAGCAGACGGACGGGCATAACGCTCAGACAACGGAACTCCCTGGAACAGGCTGTCTTGGTCGACTGCCAGTCCCAACGGGGCCCCGTTGCCTGTGTTCCCGGACGCTTCGAACCCCGCCGACTGCGCTTGACCGAAGCCCGAGATCTTTAACTACCGGTCCTTGGGACAGATCCCCAACCGCGTGCAGTTGCTTCACGTGTCCGTGGCTGAAGGAGCGCAGGAAGCTGCCCAGGGTGGACGGCGCACTTACCCCGCTGAACAGATGCGGCACGGCAGCCCACCGTGCCGCAGCCGGTCAATGTCATCGATACTGTCCGCCCCGGCGACCATGCCGCCGACCAGCGACATCAGCTTCGCTGCGGGGAAGGCCCCGGTCCCGTCCTTCGAGGCCGGCAGCCGGACGTGCTCGTCGACGAGTGCGGGCAGTCCGCACCGCTCGGCCAGCCGCGCCACCGGGGCCAGCCCGCCGTAGCCGACCAGATTCGGATCATCAAACCCTGCGGAGACCCTCGCTGCGGCATGGGAAGATTGCATCTCGGAAGTGCCTTGCTGATCGTGCGTGCCGGAAGCGTGAAGAACTCCCATCATCGCAGGTCACAAGGCACTTCCTCGTTTCCGGAGAAGCTATCCACAGGCATCAAGCCGGTGGATCCGGGCTGAAGGAGGGCTGCATTGCGCACTCGGACCGCGGCTCGGAATACACCTCGCGCGAATACCGCGGATTGATAAGGGGGTTGGGGCTGAGACAGAGCATGGGCAGAACGGGCTCGTGTTACGATAGCGCGGCTGCCGAAAGCCTTTTCGGACTGCTGAAAGCGGAGATCGGGACCACTGTCTGGGAATCCCACGAGGCCGTCCGCGCCGACGTCTTCCGCTTCATCGAGGTCGAATACAACCGCACCCGACTGCACAAGCACCCGGTCCAACGGGTACGTCACCCCGGTCAAGACCAGGGATCTGACGATGCAAGACCTCGCCCGCGCAGCGTAACCATCCGCTGTCTTAGATCAAGGGGGAACTTCATGAAGCCCATGTCCCGAACGATGTACCAGCCTCGTCTAAGCATTTCACTGATCCAAAAACTCGATCACATTTGCCAAGCCTTATCGAGGGCTATTGATGTTAGTTCATCAAGGGTTAGTGGAAGATCTTTGCGAGTCGCGGGCAGGCCGTATGCGTGTGCGTTGGATTCCGTTACCATGACGCGCAGGCCGTCTCTGCGGAGGATGTCTGCGTCCCACCTAATTACGCTTCCATCTTCACGTACGCGTACTTGCCGCTTAGCCACTAGAGTCCCGTCACTCGTCTTGCTGGCACCCTTGTAAAGAGTAGAGATTGTGGGGTCCTCAAGTTTCCAGCGCTGGACGGCAACTGTTACAAGATTCTCCCCTCGGCCATCATCCAACGTCAACTCAACATACCCTTCTCCTGGTCCCGAATGTTTGGTTATGTGCATGCCCTCTGGAATTATTTTAGAAAGCGTTTCCAGAATCCTCTGCTTGTTCATGGCGGGCTTACTCGGCGGTGGAGGCGGGGCGGGCGGTGTGGGTATGTTTTCCAAGAGTGGAAGCCAGCTTTCAGAGGTGACAATCCGCTCGAGATTCTCTTTTGTCAGCGGGGGCTCAGATCTCACCTTCGAAGAGCCGCTCGAGGAGATTGCATTCCACTCTGATAGGTAGACTTGTCCCCCACTCTTGGTGGTCAGCACGGCGCTCCAGCGTTTTACACTGCTAGGGTTCAGTGCATCTACGTTTCCCTGATCGATAACTATGGTCGCGCCATCAGTCAGCTCTTTTCGAGTGCAAGAATTGAAGGGGTAGTCACTTCGATTCGGACATTCAGGTGCCGTTTTAGTGGGAGATCGGCCGATCCCTGCTGATATCAGCGACGCACCGCTTCCGTCATCGAAAAGAAGCCGCGCCTCTCCGCCGGATTCCTTGTTTTCTGGTGCGGGCAGGACCTTCCCTGGTGGCAACAACCTCTTCAGCAGTGCGGCGATGCGATCACTTGAAACTGAAGTCAGGTCAGGTGGTGACTGCGACGACCGCTCACCATCGGTGACGATGTAGGCCGTCCCTCCTACGCCGAGTATGCACAAAAGCACGGCAGCCACCACTGCGATGCGTCTCGATCCGAACCGTCCCACGCCCATAAGTCCCGATCGTGAAGGATGCTCACTCAGCACTTTCTGGTTTTCGCCGTCATGCAATGCGAACGGAGCTTGCGTCGGCCCGGGTGAGGTCCATTCCTCCGGGGACTCATAATCCTTAGACACGAGAGCTTCCTGTTGGTAACTACGTAACACGGTAACTCGCAATGGTGCAGAAGGATGGCGCGCGAGAAATCTGCGATCCCAGTAGCGAGTACGTTTGGATATCTCACGCTCTGATCATACTCACCGAGGACCAGTCGGAGATTAAATTTCGACATGTGAGTTTTCATTCAAGAGTGCGTGTCCCGTCGGAAACTCCGACGGGACACGCACTCACGAGTGGGGCAACCTAGCTGTCAGCACTGGATGGTGACGATTCCCCAGATAGGGTCGCCGCCGACAATTGTGCCATTCCAGGCAAAGAGCTGGATCGGGTCCGGTGAGCCGACGTTGGGCCACGCGTAGGAGCCTTGGAAGCCCCACCAACGGTTCTTGTCGTCCTGGCCACAGAGCTTGACACCGGGGCCATTGTTATTGATGATGGAGCGGACAGGCTGGGGGATATACTTGCAGCCGCCCGCGTGGCACCACCCGTGCGTCTCACCGTTGACGTAGTACTGGTTACCGCTGTAGTTCGTCCCAGAGTAAAGCCACACCCACCCGCCTCCATCGGCGGAAGAGGCAGCAGGAGATGCCGGGGCAGCGGAAGCCGGCGCGGTCACCATAGTCGCAGAAGCCAGGGCTCCGGCTATGGCCAGTCCTAAGCCAGCCATTAGGCGCTTCATTTTTTCACCTTCCACTAATGTTGCACTGAAAAATCCAAAATCGCGTCCACCAGGTCACTGGACGGCGACTTCCTGTCAGCAATTCCTGGAAGTACGGAAACAAGAACCGTCATTCCACACAGGTAATTCAGAGGTGGTCGAGAACAGACCTCACCGATGCCTGATTCAAAGGACCTACGCCTGAAGAACCTCTGAGACGCAATCATGGCATCGCATGATTGCTACGTCAACCAATGTGGAGTTAGCTTCGATCCACCGCGCGACGGGTGCCCTTTGGGGAGGGAGACGAGAAGAGGTGCCTGCTGACCTGGGATGATGGGAGTTCTCACGCTTCCAGCAGGCCCAACCAGCAAGGCACCTCGTAAGTGAAATCCTCCCACAGCCCGGCGACGGTGTTCGCCGCGTTCGACGAACCGAATGTGATCGCGCGTGCCGGGCTGGTCCCGGCCGTCCGGCTGGCCGAGCGGTGCGACCTGCCGCGGCTGGTCGCCGAGAAGGTCAAGCTGACCGGCGCGAGGAACGGCGCGGGCACGGCCGCGGACGCGGAGGCCATGTCCATCGTGGCCGGGATGGTCGCCGGCGCGGACAGCATCGACGACCTGGATGTCCTGCGTCTCGGTGGCCTGCCCCGCCTGTTCGGCGGGGTACGGGCCCCGTCCACGCTGGGCAGCTTCCTGCGTGCCTTCACCTGGGGACACGTGCGCTGGCCAACATCCCGGCCCGGATCGCCGCCGGCGCCCGCCGTATCACCCTGCACCTGCCGCAACGCTGGCGCTGGGAAGCCGACTTCACCGACCTGTGGACGGCCACCGGACAGCGCATGACCAGCTGACCCCCGCCACCGCACCGACCGCCCGCGACCAGGAAGACCTTGCAGACCCCGCACCGGACGGCCACCCGGCACAACGCGCTGCCCGCACCCGGAAAAGCCACCGGAACCCCGCCCGAGATCGAAGATCAGAATTCACGCGGTGGATCGAGGTTGAGAGGTGCCCGCCGGGTTCGGGAAGCGGTCCGGGGAAACGGGCCGGCCGAAAGGCCGGAACCGCGCCCCGGGCCGACTTTCACCGACCGGCCACACACGCGCTCGTGGCGGTCATCGACGAGCACCGGGACCGATTCGGCGGTGTCGAGCCGCTCACCGCACACGACTGCGAGATCGCCCCTTCCACCTACTACGCCCACAAGAATCGCCTCCGAACGCCCTCCGCCCGTTCCGTACGCGACGAGGCACTCAAGGAGCGGATCCAGGACGTCTACACGTCCAACTACCGTGTTCGCGGAGCCCGGAAGATCTGGCGCGAGCTGAACCGGCAGGGACATGCGGTGGCCTGCTGCACCGTCGAGCACCTGATGCGCGAACTCGCTGTCCAGGGCGCGGTGCGCGGCAAACGCGTCATCACCACGATCCCCGGCGGACAGGTCCAGCGGGCCCCCGATCTGGTTGACCGCGGCTTCGTCGCCGCCGCTCCGAACGGGTGCTGGGTGGCGGACTTCACCCACCACGGCACTGGAGGGGCGTCCTCGGACATCCGGCCCACGGTCCGCAGGCCGCGGACCTACGGCGGCCTGCGGACCCTGTTGGCGGGATGTCTGTCGTGGGGGCCTTCAGGGAAGGCCCCCGCTTACCCGGCGTTCGGATCCTCGACGCGGATGGTCGTGGAATCCGAGGACCGGGCGCCGATGCGGAACGTCAGCCTGCTGTCTCCCAGCCGGGCGCCGGCAAGGGCCTTCACCGCGACCCACGCCGCGGACACCGAACCTCTTCCCGACACTGCCAGATGGACATTGTCGAAGGTGAGGCTCTGCCCGTCCGCCGACACAGTCCCGTAGTAGTCACGCGAGGCCCCACCGGCAGCCAGCACGGTCAGCTGGTACCGGGGTTCGGCCACGAACTGCAGACCTGCTCCCGCGGGAAGATCCACTCGGACGCTCTGCGCAGGGACGGTGCCGTCTTCCTCCGCACGCAGTTGCACCCCTGGGTAGCCGGTGTTGCCGGCGCGCTCCAGTCGCACATCGGGCGGTCCCCCGGGCGCCACCGAGAACTGGGCCGTGGCAGCGACGCCACTCACCTTCCTCACCCGCTGGTTGCCGGAGTCGGAGAGGAAGAGGCTGCCGGCTGAGTCCACCGCAGCACCGATGGGAGAGCTGAGCCGGACAGCGATGGCCGGCCCTCCGTCGCCGTTGAAGCCGGCGGTGCCGTTGCCCGCGACCGTGGTGATCTGCCCGGTCGCCGCGTCCACCTTCCGCACCCGGTGGTTGCTGGCGTCGGCAATGAAGAGGTTGCCGCCGGCGTCCACCGCGACGCCGTGCGGATAGTTGAGCCGGGCGTTGACGGCCGGCTGGTTGTCGCCGTTGAAACCGGCCGTGCCGTTGCCCGCGACCGTGGTGATCTGCCGGGTCACCGCGTCCACCCTGCGCACCCGGTGGTTGCTGTAGTCGCCGATGAAGACGTTGCCGCCGGCGTCCACCGCCACACCGACAGGACCATAGAGCCGGGCGTTGACGGCCGACTGGTTGTCGCCGTTGAAACCGGCCGTGCCGTTGCCCGCGACCGTGGTGATCTGCCCGGTCACCGCGTCCACCCTGCGCACCCGGTGGTTGCTGTAGTCGCCGATGAAGACGTTGCCGCCGGAGTCCACCGCGAGCCCAATGGGACCGTTGAGCTGGGCGTTGACGGCCGG
>NZ_JBIDCW010000029.1:8433-64234 GCF_043204795.1 Streptomyces sp. NPDC047706
CGGCTGGTTGTCGCCGTTGAAACCGGCCGTGCCGTTGCCCGCGACCGTGGTGATCTGCCCGGTCGCCGCGTCCACCCTGCGCACCCGGTGGTTGCTGTGGTCGACGATGTACAGATTGCCGCCGGCGTCCACCGCGACACCCCGGGGATGGTGGAGTTGGGCGTAGACGGCCGGCTGGTTGTCGCCGTTGAAACCGGCCGTGCCGTTGCCCGCGACCGTGGTGATCTGCCCGGTCGCCGCGTCCACCCTGCGCACCCGGTGGTTGCTGTAGTCGGCGATGTAGAGATTGCCGCCGGAGTCCACAGCGAGTTTGCGAGGGTTGTTGAGTGGGGCGCAGACCGCCGGCCCGTAGTCGCTGCTATAGCCCGAGGTGCCGTTGCCCGCGACCACGTAGATGGCCGGCTCACGCTCGGCGACACGCGGTTTTTCAGCATTTGTCACAGCTGTTGTCCTTTGCATCCAGACGGTGAGGGACGGTGAGGGAATGCGCCAGCACAGCCCAACGTCACACGCCGGAGAAACCGGGGTCGCGCGATGGGCAAGCTGGAGTAGATGGGGAATGAAACGCCTGGCACGGGCATCCGGTTTACGCGGCCGGATGACAAGCGGGTGGGGCTCTCGGGCTTCTCCCACGACAGGGGACGGCCGCCGCGGGCCCTGCGTAGGCGTGGTCGGGCTGCGGCGCTGCGTACCGTCGTACCGTCAGGGACACGCACGCCTTCCGGCTTGCGGGTCCGGGGTGCCGGTCTCGGGGCGGCGGCCCATCTCACTGGCATCGACGAGCGTGCCGAGTGCGTGCCTGCGCATGGCGTTGCGCGGGCTGGTCTTGCTCAGGGATTCGATGGCGTCGCACCAGATGTCGAGGTCGGGGGCTGCGCTCAGTTCGATGGAGCGGGCCTTGGCCCGGCGGGATGCGCGTGCCCAGGTGTCCGGGTCGCGCAGGGACGTCAGGGCGTGGATCCAGGCGTTGAGGTCGTCGCGGTAGGCGAAGATGCCTGCTTCGCCCAGGGACTCGACGAGGCCGGGGGTGGGGTGGGCGATGACCGGGATACCGGAGGCGAACGCTTCGACCGCTACCCGTCCCCAGGACTCGTACAGGCTCGGCATGAGCATCACGCGGGCGCGACTGTAGACGTGTTCACGCATCTGCTGTCCGGGCACTCCGTCGAGGACCTCGCAGTTGGGCAGCCGTGGTGGCGGCATGATCTGCTGTCCGTAGGCTCCGCGGACGCCGAGGAACTTCCATTCCGGTGTCCAGGCGGCGATCTGCCAGAACAGCTCGCCGCCCTTGTCGGGGTTGAGGTTGACCAGGGTCGCGCAGTCGCCGGGCTGGGTGCGGTACTCCTGCGCGATCACCGGCGGCCGGACGACGATGCTGCTGCGGGGCAGGAATTCGCGCGGGTAACCGGCGTAGAAGATTTCGGCGTCCCGTCTGATCCACTCGCTGTTGTAGACGACCAGATCCGCGCCGGCGGCGTTGTGGAAGCTCACGGCGAAGTTGTCGTGGCAGATCACGGCCAGCGGAATCCGGCGGTCTCGGGCGAGTCCCGCTACCAGGGGCACGTTCTCGAAGTGGGACAGCAGCACGTCCGCACTCTGGGCACGGGCGGCGAAGTCCAGGCCCTCCTGGAAGGGGACGACGTGCACCCCGTCGATCTCGTAGCTCTTCTCGATCTTGCCGGGATGAGACAGCCAGACCTCCACCCGGTGGCCACGCTCGGCCAGCGGGCGGAGCATCGAGTGCAGCATCCACTCGGAGCCGGCGTTGTGGTCCGGCGGATACCCGTACACCCGGGCCACGATGGCCAGGCACCGCCCTGTGGGGGGCCCAGCCAGCCTGTATAAGCGGGATGCCGCTGCGTCCACCTGCAAGATCCCCTCCGAATCTCAGGAAAGCCGACGGTGGCGAAGCAGGCGGAGCGGTCCGAGTGCGCTCTGCGACGCCTTCGGGCCGGGCACCCCTACACCTTCGGCAGAACACCAACGCCCATCCAACTACCCAACGTAGTCAGGCGAATTCATAGTGTGTCCGCCATGTGGGCGAGCGTACGGAAGCTCAACAGACGGCCGCGTGAGCCACTTGACCCGCGCAAGCGGCTCCCGAGCGCCTCGCCTCCTCCCCGCACACCCCCAGGGCCCGGTACCTGGAGCCGGGGAGGGGAGCCGACCGCCCCGGGAACTTGAGGGTGCGTCATCCGCCCGAGGCAGGCGAAACGATCAGCCCTTGCTGCGTTCGCGTACCGGAGATCGCCGCGTTGTCGATGAGGACGTCGAGGTGTCCCGCCTCTTGACGGATCAGGTGCGCGGCGGCTTGTACGGAGTCGTCGTCGGTGAGATCGAGTTGAACGGCGCGGGCGCCAATCTGTTCCGCGGTCTCCTGCCCGCGCTTGAGGTCACGTGCGCCGAGGTAGACAGCGTGGCCGACCCCGGAAAGGCATTGGGGGCGGCCTCCAGGACGAGTCCGCGGGTGGCTCCGGTGATGATTGTGGCCGTCATGAGACGGGGAAGGCCCGGCCCCCACCGTCCGGGCAGCTCCGCTCAGGATCGGTCGCGTGACGCCATGTCGCGCGATGGGCCGGGCTCCGGGCTGCTCTTCGGCGAGCCGTCCGCCGACCACTGCAGGAGGAAACGCAGCGCCTCCGCGGAAGGGGTGCCGGGACGCGCCGTGTAGGTGATCACTGACTGGCCGCGCTGCCCCTCGATGGCCAGCTGCTGGACGTCCAGGGTCATCGGGCCGACCACGGGGTGCTGATAGGTCTTGCTGCGCGGCTTGGCGCCGCGCACCCGGTGGCTGCCCCACCAGGCGCGGAAGTCATCGTCCTTGACGCTCAGTTCACCGACCAGGGCAGCCAGCGCCGGGTCCTCCGGGTAGTGGCCCGCCTCCATCCGCAGGACCGCGACGCACTCGCGGGCGATACCCGCCCACTCCCGCCCGTACAGCGCACGATAGGCGGGGTCTAGGAAGGTCAGGCGGATGAGGTTGCGGCGCTCCGGCGGCAGGGCGTCGAAGTCGGTCAGGAGTGCGGTGGCGGGTGCGTTCCAGGCGAGGATGTCCTGTCGGCGGTCCACGACCAGTGCCGGCACGTCGTGCATGCTGTCCAGCAGCTGCTGGACCTGCGGGAGCACCCGCGCGGACGCCGCGCGGGATGCTTTCGGCTGGGCTACGTCGGCGATGGAGAACAGGTACGCGCGTTCGTCCGGGGCCAGTTCCAGTGCGTCGGCCAGTGACTCCAGCACAGCCCGCGAGACCCGGCGGGTTCGGCCCTGCTCAAGGCGCACCACGTAGTCCACGCTGACGTGGGCACGCTCGGCCAGTTCTTCTCGGCGCAGTCCGGGCACGCGGCGGTGCCGCCCGTCGTCCGGCAGGGCCAGACGCCCGACATCGACCGCGCCTCGCTGAGCGCGCAGGAAGTCACCGAGCGCGTTGTCGTTGCGGTGCTGACGGGCGGCAGAGGTCATGCCTTCATTGTGGGCGCCTGTTCCCGGTATGTGCCTGGTACGGCCAGTCCTAGGGTGCGCTGTCCCTGGTCGCATCCGTCGCGGCGGTCGAGCATCGAGTTGTCCCTGACGGACGGCACGTACCGCGCCGAGTCCGTCACCCTCCGTCAATAGTCCGAGGACTGCTTCAATGATCACGTATGACCAGCTCTTCATCGGTGGCCAGTGGGTGGCTCCCGCTTCATCGGGCCTGATCGAGGTGCGCTCACCGCACGATGGCTCCCTCGTCGGCCACGCCGCCGAGGCCACGACGGTGGACGTCGACGGGGCCGTGGCCGCTGCCCGCACCGCCTTCGAGGAGGGGCCGTGGCCGCGCATGACTCCGGAGCAGCGGCAGGAAGTCGTGGCCCGGTTCGATGAACTGCACCTGGCCAGGGCCACCGAGATCGCCCATCTGATCACGGCCGAGAACGGGTCCCCGTACTGGTTCACCTCGATGCTGCAGATCGCTGTGTCCGGACAGACCCAGGGCTATCTCCAGGGCGCCCGCGAGCTGGCCTGGGAGGAGCACAGGCCGGCGACCGGCGACGGGGAGACCGTCGTACGCCATGAGCCGGTCGGTGTGGTGGCCGCGGTGATCCCGTGGAACGCTCCGCACCAGTCGGCGCTGGCCAAGTTGATCCCCGCGCTGCTCGCCGGCTGCACGGTGGTGCTCAAGCCGTCCCCGGAGACCGCGCTGGACGGACTGCTGCTCGGTGAGATCTTCGCCGAGGCAGGATTCCCCAAGGGAGTGGTCAGCATCGTGCCCGGCGGCCGTGAGACAGGCGCCCACCTGGTCTCCCACCCCGACGTCGACAAGATCGCCTTTACCGGCTCCACGGGAGCGGGCCGCGCCATCGCGGGCGCCGCCGCGGAGAGCTTCAAGCGCATCACGCTGGAGCTGGGTGGCAAGTCCGCCGCGATCGTTCTGGAGGACGCCGACCTTGACGCAGTGGTGGCGGGCCTGAAGTACAGCTCGTTCGGCAACAACGCCGAGGCGTGCATCGCGCATACCCGGATCCTCGCGCCGCGCAGCCGGTACGAAGAGGTCGTTGGGGCGGTCGCGGCGCTCGCTGACAGCCTCACGGTGGGCGATCCCTCGGATCCGGAGACCTTCATCGGCCCGATGGTCCGCGCCGACCAGGCAGAGCGGATCCGTTCGTACATCGAACTCGGTGTCAGGGAGGGCGCACGGCTCGTCACCGGTGGTCCGGACGTGCCCGAGGGCCTGGAGGGAGGGCACTACGTGCGACCCACCGTCTTCGCCGACGTCGACAACTCCATGCGGATCGCCCGCGAGGAGATCTTCGGTCCGGTCCTCGTAGTCATTCCCTTCGACGACGAGGACGAGGCACTCCGCATCGCCAACGACTCGCCATACGGGCTCGGCGGCGCCGTGTGGACCGCGGACCGCGAGCACGGTCTGGAGATCGCCCGCCGCGTCCGCACCGGCACGTTCCACGTCAACGGCGCAGCCCTCGACATGCAGGCCCCGTTCGGCGGCTTCAAGGCCAGCGGCATCGGCCGCGAGTTCGGCGGCGCCGGCCTGAGGCACTACACCGAACTGAAGGCCATCGCCATCTGACCCCCGGCCGAGCCCCGGCGCGCAGCCGCCGTACGCGGCCCTGGGCTGCGATGCCGCAGGTGGGGTGGGCCTCCTGACGGACCACCCCACCTCAACGCAGGCCCTTTGGCACGGCCGATGACGGCTACACGGCTGCACCACCCGCTGATTCCACCCAGTGCGCCGTGGGGCGCTCCAGGCACGGTCTCAGAGGACGCTCCGTCGCCTGAGACCGACACCAACTGCACCTGGGATCGCATGCGCACCCACTGGACGTTCACCACCTGGCACCGGCCCCTGAGACTCCGCGGCTCTTGATGGACGGCACCGTAACCGTCCTGAAGTTCTTCTTCGGCCTGTGGTTCTTCACCGCAGGCGCCCAGGCGGCAGCCGCCTTCGCAGACGAAATCCCTGGTGGGCATGGAGGAACCTCAGGTTCGCCTCCGCCCATGTGCCACGCCGATGTGTCCACCGGCTGCTCACCCTGGCGCTGGCCACGGGCGCACTCGTCACGGCGACCGGTGCTGCCGAGGTGGGACCGGTTCCCCCTTACGCTGCGGCGCTGACGGGCTGCTCGGCCCAGACGGTCTTGCGAAGATCCTCGTAACGGGCGCCCCATCGCTCGGCCCATTGGGTTCTGGCGGTCGGCGCCTCCCCGGCGGCGAGGCGCCGACCGCCGGGTACGGGCCGCTGGAGGCCGTCGCCTGCAGCAAGCCCAACCTCAAGCGGATCGCCACCCGCTGGCCGGGCATACTCCGCGTCGCCGGATCGCTGGGGGCCGTGCTCGCCGAGTACGAGCGGATCGACAAGTCCTTGCAGCTGCTCACCCTGGTCAACCCGGTCGACGACACCTACCGGCGGCTGATGAACCGGCAACTGACCCCGCAGGAGCCCCGGCACCGTCTCGCCCGCGCGAGCTGCCACGGCGGCCGGGGCCGGATTCGGCAGGCGTACCGCGAAAGCCAGGAGGACCAGCTCGCCGCCCTCGGCCTGGTCCCGACGCCGTGGTGCTGTGGAACACCCGGTACCTCGATGCGGCCGTCGCTCAGCTCCGGGGCGAGGGCCACATCATCAACGACGAGGAGCTTGCCCACCTTTCCCCGTCCGAGGACCGGCACACCGACTTCCCGGGCCGGCACCTGTTCAACATCGAGCCAGGGCCTGCGCCCCCTTCCGCGATCCCGACGCCGTCGAGGACCTCGACCGCGAGGAGGGATCCGGCATTCGAGCGGCGTGCATCCGGCGACGCGTCGGCGCACGGCCTGCTCCGCGAGCCGCATCTACTGCTGGGGAGGGAAGTCCGCGCCGCGCGAGGTGGTCTCGTAGGTGCGCAGCTCTTCGAGCATGTCTTCCAGGTGGCCGTGGACGGTGTCGTAGCCTGATGCGCCCAGAACCAGCCGGTGGGGAGGTGTCTGCTGCTCCATTGCGCTGACGACGGCCCGCACTCCTCGATGGGGGTCGCCGGGCTGCCGGCCGTCCTGGTCGACCATGGAGGCGCGGACGGACTCGACGAACGGGAGGTAGGCGCCGACCGTCTCGGACACGGGTTCGTCCGCGAAGGCGGAGTACGCGTGGGTGCGGAAGGCGCCGGGTTCGACGGCCAGGACATTGATGCCGAAGGGGGCTACTTCGTGCCGCAGCGCCTCGGTGAGGCCCTCGACGGCGAACTTCGCGGCGCTGTAGTAGCCGAAGCCGGGCACGCCTCTCAGGCCGGCGACCGAGGACATGTTGATGATCCATCCGGTGCCACGGGCTCGCATGCCCGGGAGGACTGCGCGCAGGACTTCGGTGACGGAGAAGAAGTTCAGTTCGAAGGACCGCCGGACGTCGGTGTCGGCCGTGCCTTCGACGGAGCCGTACCAGCCCCGGCCCGCGTTGTTGACCAGGACGTCGATGCCTCCGAAGCGTTCCTCGGCCGCACGGACGGCATCATGGACCTGCCCCGTGTCGGTGACGTCGAGCGGCAGGACGAGCGCTCTGTCACCGTGGCGGCCGGCCCATTCCTCGAGCAGGTGCGGGCGGCGGGCGGTCAAGGCGACGTTGTCGCCGCGCTCCAGCGCGACGTCGGCGTAGGCCGGGCCGAAACCGCCCGGAGTACCGCCGGTGATGAACCAGGTCCTCATACTTCCTCGTGATCCTTCGGTGGGCGGCCCGATGAACTCCGTGACGGGCCGGGGTCGTCAGGGGGCGATGACGAGCTGGCTGATCCGCCCCTGCTCGTCGAGGACGAAGCGGTAGCGCAGGTCAACCTGCCCGCCGGGGAAGTCGCCTTCGAGGCGCTGTACTGCGGTGTACCGGTCGGGACCGTGGCGCTCGGCTCCGACGAGCGTGGCGGTGTAGGTGTACTGGATGCTGGTCTGCTCCAGCCAGCCGCGGATCGCGGTCGCGCCGCGGTAGGTACGGCCGTCGTCGGTGACGGTGGCCTCGGGTGCGAGCGTGGCCACGGCGGTGGCGACGTCTTTCGCGTCGTGGGCCCGCAGGTAGCGTGTGACGGCCTCCGGCAGGTCGGCGACATCGACGGGGTCGGTGCGTTCGGTCATGTGTGCCTCACAGGTGGCGTTGGACGGCGGCGGGCCGGGCGCCCGACCGCGGCGGAGTGCCGGACGTGGTGTCCGGGCTGCTCCGTGCGGCCGCACGAAAGGGCACGCCCTTGGCAACTGCTAAAATGGAAGCCAGTTACTTTCACTTTAGCAGTAACCCGGGAGGGTGCCATGCCGAGCCGGATCCGGCTGGAGGATCGCGAGTGCCCACTGTCGGCCACGGTCCAGCACGTCGGCGAGTGGTGGACGCTGCTGATCCTCCATGACGCCTTCGACGGCTATACGCGCTTCGACCAGTTCCAGCAGAGCCTGGGCATCTCCACCAGCATGCTCACGGCTCGGTTGAAGGCCCTGGTCGCCGACGGCCTGCTGGAGCGGCGGCCCTACCAGACGAACCCGGTCCGCCACGAGTACGTCCTCACCGGGCGCGGGCACTCCCTGCGCCCCGTGATCGTCGCCTTGGCCGCATGGGGAAACCGGCACCTGGCCCCGCAGGACCGGTCCATGATTCTCGTCGACGCCGAGACCGGCCAGGAAGCGGAGCCGGTCGTGGTCGACGCCCGCACCGGGAAGAGCCTCGACGACCATGACGCGTACGTCTTCAGCGCTGGGCCGGCAGCCAGCGCGGCGATGCGGGCACGCTATGCCGAACTCGATCGGCAGCGGCGATCGCGAAGCGCCGACCCTGAAGACGGAAAAGGCCTCAGTGTCGGCTTTCCCATCGAAACCTGACATCACCTCCGTCGCCGTGCCGTACGAGGCCGCCACATGCGTCACACCTCGTAGGATCGGAACTACCTTTGGTGACG
Organism: Streptomyces sp. NPDC047706; assembly: GCF_043204795.1. Taxonomy (NCBI): domain Bacteria; kingdom Bacillati; phylum Actinomycetota; class Actinomycetes; order Kitasatosporales; family Streptomycetaceae; genus Streptomyces; species Streptomyces sp. NPDC047706. The sequence continues at coordinate 16,824 of NZ_JBIDCW010000029.1, forward strand.
ATCGCGGAGGCGGCTTCCTGCCGCGGAATGTCGGACTGACATACCGGCTGGTTGAAGCGCCCGGACTACGCTGTGCGGCAACCCACGCCATACGGATACCGCCACTCCCCCATGGTCGTCGACCGTCCGTTTGCCATGGCAGGCCGATACCGACTCCGGTTGCCGACAGCACCCCATGGACGCATGCTCGCAGGGCCGCGTGGTGGAGGGCATCGGTGATGGTCATGCCGCCCGAGCAGGACAGCCACCGGCTGCGGGTTGAGAGCCAGTCGGCGAACGTGCGGCTGCCCCGCCGGAGTCGGTGAGGATCAGCGTCTGCTGTCCGCGCCGGTACTCCCTGGGCAGCCGCGCCGCGCGAGCCTCGAACCCGCCCCCGTTGATGGTGAACCACAACCGACGGCCTCGTACCGGCACCAAGCCGGAAGCCGGGCCGCCGTTCTTCTCCAACTGCGGCGCCTCCACCGCGGGGCGCGACCGGCACTGCCGGAGCCGGCGGTTGCCGCGCCCGTGCCGGCTGCGTGGCAGCCGGCTTTCAGACGGAGGAGCGGACGACGAACTCGGCCTTGACGCGCACCGTCTTGTGGACCTTGCGGCCGTTCAGCCGCTCGGTGAGCAGCCCGGCGGCGGCTCGGCCGACCTCTGCCGCCGGGTAGCGGATGGTGGTCAGCTGGGGACGGACCAGGCAAGCGAAGGAGGCGTCGTCGTGCCCTACGAGGGCGACGTCGCCGGGGATGCCGATGCCGAGTTCGTGGGCCTTGTCCAGGGCGCCGACGGCGATCACGTCGTTGCCGCAGAACACCGCGTCGGGGCGGTAGCGGCGGTTCATCAGCTCGCCGAAGCCCGCCGCGCCGGCCTCCCGGGTGTGCTCGCCGCGGACCACCAGTTCGTGCGGCAGTGACATGCCGAACTGCAGGGCCAGCGCGCGCAGGTGCTTCAGACGAGGGTCCCCGCCGGTGGCGTCGCGGGGGCCTGCGATCATCGCGATGCGGCGGCGTCGCGCCGCGGCCACCTGCTCCAGCGCCCGCCGGGTCGCCACGCGCGCGTCGGGCGTGACGAGGTCGATCGGGCCGAAGGACACGTCGGCGCTGACGACGACGGGTATACCGGCGTCGACGAGCGGCTTGAAGTCGTCCGGCTTGAGCCGGAACGGGGTCATGATGACGCCGGCGAACCGCTGCTGGACCGCCTCGGCGAGCAGGGCGCGTTCCTCGTCCCGGCGCGCGCGGGTGTTGCACACGACGACGTGCAGCCCGAGGCCACGCAGTTCCTCCTGCAGTGTCGCCGCGAGCTGCGCGAAGAAGGGGTTGGCGATGTCCGGCACGATCAGGGCCACCAGGCTCGACCGGCCGGTGCGCAGGCTGCGCGCCGTGACGTTGACGGTGAACGACAGTTCCTCGATCGCCGCTTCCACCGCGACCCGGGTCCGCGGGGCCACCGGCCGCTTGCCGGAGAGTACATAGGAGACCGTGGCCGACGACACGCCTGCGGCCCGGGCGACATCGGCCATCGTGACCCGCTCTCGCACCACACACGCTCCCTTCGACGGCCACCCTACTTCACCTGCGGTGAGACCGTGAAAGCGCTCTCCGCGCAGGGCTCGGTCCACGGCACCGCCCCTGGCTGCGCGGCCCTCACCACCCGGCGCAGCCGCACCAGCGCGCTGGCGCAGTCCCCCGGCGGCAGGTCGGGCAGCGGGAGACCGTAGGCCATGAGGGTCGCCCCCGACCACTCCCGTCCGCTGTCCTCGTCCCGGTAGCGGGCCGCTGCCTCCAGGCCGCGCAGGCGCAGTGGCGGCTCCGCAGGGCCGTACGCGGTGGTGGGCCGCCAGATCAGGACGACCGTCCTGTCGTCGTCGGCGTACTGCACGGCGGTCAACGGGCCGTCCCCCGGCGGCAGGAGGCGGAACTGTTCTCCTCGCTGCACCACGGCACGGATGTCCTTGTACACCTGGACCAGTTCCGCGGCCTCGGCGAGTTCGGCGTCCGTCCACCGCGTCAGGTCCCCTCCGATGCCGAGCACTCCGGCCATGGCGCTGTGGAAGCGGAACCGCAGCGGCACCGTCCGTCCGGTCAGCGGATTGGGGCTGTCGGTCACCCATGCCGACATCACGCGTGCCGGGTACAGCTGGCTGAAGCCGTGCTGGATGCGCAGGCGGTCCACGGCGTCGGTGTTGTCGGAGGTCCATACCTGGTCGGTGCGGCTCAGGATGCCCGCGTCGACGCGTCCGCCCCCGCCCGCGCACGCCTCGATGCGCAGCCGGGGGAACTCCGCCCTCAGCTCATCCAGCACCCGGTACAGCCCTCTGGCGTGATCGACGTGAACGCGCCTGGCGTCGGGGCCGCCCGCGTGGGTGCCCGCTTCCGTGAACGAGCGGTTGAAGTCCCACTTGAGGAAGTCGACCGCGTTCTCGGTCACCAGCCGGCGCAGCCATCCCAGGGCCCAGCCGGTCACCTCGGGCCGGGAGAAGTCGAGCACCATCTGGTGGCGCAGCTCGGTGGCCGTGCGGTCGGGGAGGTGCAGGACCCAGTCGGGGTGCGCGCGGTACAGATCACTGTCGGCGTTGACCATTTCGGGCTCCACCCACAGACCGAAGGCCATGCCCAGGCGGTGCACCTCGTCGGAGAGCGGACGCAGCCCTCGCGGGAACCGCTGCGGATGGGGCGTCCAGTCGCCCAGTCCCGAGCGGTCGTCCTCACGGCCGCGGAACCAGCCGTCGTCGAGTACGAACAGCTCCGCGCCGGCGGTCGCGGCACGGCGGGCGAGGGCGATCTGGTTGTCCTCGCTCACCTCGAACCACGTGGCCTCCCAGGAGTTGTAGAGGACCGGCCGCAGTTCCTGCGGCTGCGGCAGGACGTGCGCGCGCAGGTGACGGTGGAAGGACCGGCTCGCGCCTCCGAAGCCGTGGCTGCTGTGCAGACCCGGACTGACCGCGGTGCGGTGCCGGCCACCGGGCCTCAGGCGCAGTTCGGCACCCTCGTGTCCCTCGCCCGCCAGTACGCCGGTACGACCGGCGGCGGTGCGCTGGGCGGTGATGCGCCAGCTGCCGCTCGACGCGAGCGCGACGACCCAGACGTCCCCGTGTTCCTCACCGGTGTCTTGGGGGTCGAGGGCGATCCAGGGGTTGGCGTGGTGTCCCGTGTGGCCGCGCCTGCTGCCCAGCGTGGTCTCGCCGACCGGCAGCGCCGACCGCTTGAGGCGGCCTTCGGCGGACCATTCCCCGTGCACGGCGCTCAGCCGCCAGTCCGGTCGCTGCGGGAGCGGCCAGTGGGCGCTGGCGTACCGGACCAGCAACACATCCCCGTCCTGCGGGGTGCCCGTGTGTACGAACTCCGTCCACCGTTCCACCACGTCGCCGTCCGGTGGGACGCGGTAGTGCAGGTGCCAGGCCAGCGGCCGGGTGCGGTCCCGCAGGAGGACGGCCACGTGGTCGCCCTCGAGCAGGACCACGTCCTGGACGGTCGGTTCGAGGGGACTGCTGCCGTCGGCGAAGCGCACCTCCAGGGCGGGCGCGGCGAAGCGGGCGCCGCCGTCGACCGGGTACTCCTCGGTGCCGTCCCAGCGGCCGGCGAAGCTGTTGTCGTTCTCGCTCCACAGCGGCAGCGAGACGGCGTCGGCCAGGGGCAGGGAGGCGCCCCAGTGGACGTGCCTGACGGTCCCCGCGGCACGGTCCACCCGCAGGACGTAGGCGCCGCGGTCCGTGCGCAGCATCACTGTGCCGCTGTCCTCGTCCAGCTCCACTCGGCGTGATGCACCGGCGGACGACGACGGGACCGGGTGGGCGGGTTCGGTGGTCACGTGACCGTTCCTCATCAGGTTCGTGCAGACGTGTCAGGACGAGGCGGGCACGTGGTCCTCGCGGACGACGACCACTCCTCCGGGCGGCACCACGGCCCGGCCGCCGGTGAGTTCGGCCCCGGCGAGGGCCTTGCCGGCGACGGGCACGGCGGCGGTCTCCTCCGTGTGATTGATCAGGAACAGGTAGGTGTGCCGCCGCCCCACCCGGCGTACCGCCTCCAGTCCGGGCGGTCCCTCGACGACGGGGGTGATCCGCGCCTGCCGGCACACCGTGGCCAGCAGCTCGCGCAGGGCCGGTACGGGCAGCCGGCCGGCCGCGTACCAGGCGGCGCCGCTGCCGAACTCGTGCCGGGTGACCGCCGGGCCGCCGCGGGCGGGGCCGCCTTCGGCCGTGTCCGCATAGCGCAACACCGTGGTGCAGCCCCGGGGTTCGACGCGTTCCGTCCACTGCTCGACGTCCGTTCCGTCGGCGAGCCGGGCGTGCTCGCCCGTCCGCAGCGGCAGGAACTCGTCCACGACGAGTCCGAGCACGTCCCGCAGGGCCCCCGGATGACCGCCGGGTCGCACCCGGTCGGAGTCGTCGACGAGCCCGCTGAAGCAGCCGACCGCGAGGTGGCCGCCCCGGTGCACGTACTGGGTGAGGTTGTCGGCGTCGTCGTCGGACAGCAGGTACAGATTGGGGGCGACGACCGCCCGGTACGGGGTCAGGTCGGCGCCGGGGGGCAGGAGGTCGCAGGTGATGTTCATGGTCCACAGTGCCTCGTACCAGTCGCGGACCACGTCAAGGTAGCGGAACTGTTCGGACGGCCGGGCCTGCAGCTCCAGGGCCCACCAGTTGTGCCAGTCGAACAGCACGGCCACAGTGCCGTGCACCCGGGTGCCGGTGACCTCCCGCAGCGAGGCCAGCTCCGCGCCCAGCGCGCTGACCTCCTTCCATGTACGGCCGTCCGTCCCGCCGTGCGGCAGCATCGCGGAGTGCCACTTCTCGGCGCCGGCGCGGGACTGCCGCCACTGGAAGAACATCAGCCCGTCCGCGCCGCGGGCGAGATGGGTCAGGCTGTTGCGGCGGGTCTCCCCGGGCCGCTTGGCCACGTTGACGGGCTGCCAGTTGACCGCGGAGGTCGAGTGCTCCATGAGCACCCAGGGGCGGCCTCCCGCCATGCCGCGGGCGAGGTCCGCGTTGAGCGCCAGGTCGATGTGGCCGTCGGGGTCGGCGGCCGGCAGGTAGTGGTCGGCGGAGACCAGGTCGCATGCGGCCGCGAAGGCGTAGCCGTCGACCTTCTTCTCCAGGGTGCCCATGACGTTGGTGGTGATCGGCACGTCGGGAGTGATCCGGCGCAGCAGGGCCGTTTCGGTGATGTGCCGGGTGAGCAGCGCGTCGGAGGAGAAGCGGCGGTAGTCGAGTTCCTGACCTGGGTTGCGGAAGGCGGTGGTGTCCCGGGGCGGGTCGATCTCGTCCCAGTCGCCGTAGCGCTGGCTCCAGAAGTCGGTGCCCCAGGCGTCGTTGAGGGCGTCCAGGGTCTTGTACCGCTCCTGCAGCCAGGTCCGGAAGGCGGCCGCGCTGGTGTCGCAGTAGCACAGGGCGTTGTGGTTGCCCCACTCGTTGTGGACGTGCCACAGGGCGAGGGCGGGATGGTCGCCGTAGCGGGTCGCCAGCTCGGTGACGAGGGCGTCCGCCGCCTCGGCGTAGGCGGTGCTGCTGGGGCAGAAGACCTGCCTGCTGCCGTGGGCGAGGCGGGTGCCGGCCGCGGTGACGGGCCGGGTGTCGGGGTGCCGCCGGGTGAACCACGGTGGTGGCGCGGCGGTCGGGGTGGCGAGGTCGACGGCGATGCCGTGGGCGTGCAGCAGGTCCAGGACCTCGTCGTGCAGGCTCCAGTCGTAGATGCCGGGGCGGGGCTGGATACGGGACCAGGAGAAGACACCGACGGTGACGAGGTTGACACCCGCCTCGCGCATCAGGCGCACGTCCTCGCGCCAGACCTCGCGCGGCCACTGCTCCGGGTTGTAGTCGCCGCCGTAGGCGATGCCACCGAGGCGGCGGTTCACTTCGGCGAGGGGGTGGTTCACGATTTCACGGCTCCAGCGGCGAGTCCGGCGCGCCAGTAGCGCTGCAGGAGGAGGAAGGTGAGCACGATCGGCACGACCGAGACCAGGGCGCCGACGATGGTGAGGGTCTGCAGTTCGGGCAGGCGGCTGGTCTGCGACTGCCAGGTGAACAGGCCGAGGGTGACGGGGTAGAGCCTCTCGTCCTGCAGCATGATCAGAGGCAGCAGGAAGTTGTTCCAGATGACGACGAACTGGAACAGGAAGATGGTCACCAGCGCCGGGGACATCAGGCGCAGCGCGATGGTGCGAAAGATGCGGAACTCGCTCGCGCCGTCCATGCGGGCGGCCTCCATCACCTCGTCGGGGACGGACGCGGCGGCGAAGATCCGCGAGAGGTACACGCCGAACGGGCTGACGACGCTGGGCAGGAACACCGACCAGAAGGTGTCGGTGGCGTCGAGTTCGGCGAACATCAGGAACAGCGGCAGGGCGAGCGCCGTGGCGGGTACGAGGACACCGCCGAGGACGACGGAGAAGACCGCCTCACGTCCGCGGAATGCGTACTTGGCGAGCGCGTACCCGGCCGCCGCGGCCAGCAGGGTGGCCACAGCCGCTCCCGCGCCCGCGTACAGCAGGCTGTTGAGCAGCCAGCGGGCGTAGACGCCGTCCTGCTGGGCGAAGAGCGCGGACAGGTTGTCGCCCAACTGCCAGTCGGCGGTGAGGAATCCTGGGGTGGTGACCAGATCGCTCTGGCTCTTGGTCGACGACACGAGCAGCCAGTAGACCGGCAGCAGCATGTAACAGGCGACAGCGATCATGAACGTGACGGTGACGACGGAGGACACGCGGGTGCGTGGCCGCCGCCGGCCCGGGGTGGCCAATGGGGCGTGGGCGCCCTCGGTGCGGGTGAGGAAGCTCATCCCTGCCTCCTGGAGGTGAAGCGCAGGAACGCGAACGACAGGACGAACGTGACGAGCGCGAGAACGACGGACAGGGCGGCGGCCTCGCTGTAGCTGTCGCCCGAGGCAAGCGAGTACGCGGCGATGTTCGGGGTGTATGTGCTCGTCACACTCGTGGAGATGGACCGGAAGACCTGCGGCTCGGTGAACAGCTGGAAGGTGCCGATGATGGAGAAGACGCCGGTGAGGATCAGGGCCGGACGGATGATCGGGATCTTGATACGCAGGGCGATGGTCCAGCCACTTGCCCCGTCGACGCGGGCCGCCTCGGCGATGTCCGAGGGCACGGCCTGCAGGGCGGCGTAGATGATCAGCATGTTGTAGCCGGTGTACGTCCAGGTGACGACGTTGGCGATGGACCACAGGATCGCGTCCGGGCCGAGCAGGTCGACGTGCACGCCGGCCGACCTCAGCAGGTCCACCACGGGCGACAGCCGCGGGTCGTACAGGAAGGCCCACATCAGGGCGGCGACGACGCCGGGTATGCCGTACGGCACGAAGTAGACCAGCCGGAAGAACCGCTTGGCGCGCGCGACCGCGGAGTCCAGCAGCAGCGCGAGGACCAGGGCCAGCAGCAGCATCACGGGAATCTGCACGAGGGCGAAGCCGAGGACGCGCAGCAGGCTTTCGGCGAAGTAGTCCTCCCGCAGCACCCTGCCGTACTGCTCGAACCCGGCGAAGACCGTCTGGGTGCGGCCGAAGGTGCCGCCGGTGCGTTCGGTTTTGTGCAGGCTCTGCCAGAAGGCGTAGCCGACCGGGGCGAGGGTGAACAGGCCGAAGGGGATGAGGAAGGGGGCGAGGAAGGCGTAGGGGGCGAGGGTCCGGCGCCGTCGGCGGCGCGCCGGGGCCGGGGCGTCGGTGGCCGGGGCGGGTGCGTTGGTGGTTGTCACGTGCAGCCTTCGATGTGCTGTTCCCCGCCGCCCGGAGGCGGCGGGGAGACCAGGGAGGGACCGGTCACTCGGCCACGTCGAGCGACTGCTTGCGCAGGGACTCGGCGCTCTGCGCGCCGGTGTCCGCGAGCACGTCGCCGAGGGTGCTCTTGCCGGCGATGGCGTTCGCCGTGCCGTCGCTGAGGAAGCGGTAGGTGTCCGTCATGGTCGGCCCCCAGGTGAAGTCGGTGTCCACGTTGGCGGAGGCCTGGGCGAAGACGTCGAAGATCTTCTGCTTGCCGTAGAAGTCGACCGGCTGCTCGAGGGCGGGCAGCTGCAGTCCCGCCCTGGCCGCGGGGTAGAGGCCGCCCTCGCGGTTGAGGATCTCCAGTGCCTCGGGGTCGGTGTTCAGCCACAGCGCGAACTTGGCGGCCTCGGCGGGGTGCTCGGTCCCGGCCATCACCGTGGTGGTGGAGCCGCCCCAGTTGCCCGCCTGCTGCTGCCCCTCTTCCCACTGCGGCATGGGGGCGACCGCCCACTTGCCGTCGGTGGACTTGGCGTTGTCCCGGATGGTGCTGTAGCCCCAGGCAGCGCTGATCCAGGTGACCACCTCGCCGGAGTTCCACGCCTTGTACAGCGCCGGCGAGAAGCCCTGCAGGTCGGTGGCGACGAGCTTGTCGTCGATCAGCTTCTGCCAGTAGTCGGCGACCTGCCGGCTTCCGGGCCGGTCGACGGTGACCTTCCAGGTGTCGCCGTCACGTTCGAACATGGTGGCCTTGTTCTGCCACAGCAGGCCGGTGAACCAGTTGGGGTCCGTCTGGGAGAAGTGGGTGATGAACTTGCCCTCCTTCTTGATCGTGCGGGCCTGCTCCGCGTACTCGTCCCAGGTGGTCGGGGCCTTGAGGCCGAGCTTGTCGTAGATGTCCTTGCGGTAGAACAGGGCCATGGGGCCGGTGTCCTGGGGAACGGCCCAGACACCGTCCTTGCCGTCGGCGCCGAACTCCACCTGGGACCAGGTCCAGTCGACGAACTCACCGCCCGCATCCTTGACGCCGGGGCAGGAGGAGATGTCGGTGAGACCCTCCTTCAGCCGGAAGCTCGCCAGGGAGTCGTACTCGACCTGGCCTAGGTCCGGGGCCGTGCCGGCCTTCAGGGCGTTGGACATGTTCTGGTAGGTGCCGGCGTTGCCCGAGGGGGTCGTCTTCAGCTTGACCTGGATGCCGGGATTCTCCCCGTTCCACACGTCGACGGCCTTCTGCATGCCTGGGACCCAGGACCAGTACTCCAGCGTGACGTTGCCCGAGGCCGGCTTGCAGGAAGCCTCGTCACCGCCGTCGGCCTTGGCGCCACCGTCGCCGCCGCCGCAGGCGGTCAGCGCCGTGAGGGCCAGTACGGTTCCGCCGATCACGCAGCGTCTTGCCAGGGATGTGCGATCACGCATGGTCATGGGTTGCTCCTTGCACCGAGGTCCGCTCCGCCGAGGCAGTGGGCACACGAGACCTCAAGACCTCACAGAAGTCAACATCTAATGACGAACTCATGAGCAATGAGGCTTCTTTGTTACCTGCCATGAATGCGACTCTGCGCGAGCAAAGCCTTGCTGGCCTGCAGCTTTCTGAAACCACGCGCGAAGTGTGTGCGACCCCCTCGTGTTGCGGAATCGATTACGCTACGGTGCTCGAACACGCCGGGAGGAGAATGATCACGCGCACCGAGGGCGGGGCGCCACGCAGGGCTGGACACCACACCGGGGGCCGGTAGGGAGCCCGGGCCCAGCAGTGACTCCTGCCCGTAGCCTGCCCCCCTCGGCCCCGTCACCACGACGAGTCAAGGGCGTGGCGACCTGTGACGAACCTGCTTGACGCCCCGTCACATGAGTGACATGGCGTCACCTCATGCGCTGTTCAGGGCGCCACTGCCCCGTGACTTTGGGCAGGCAGCGACGCCGCCTTCGGCCCATCAGCTCGCGCCGTTCGCCTGCTCAGCCCCCTCTCACCCGGACCAGAAGGAAAGTCACCGCCATGCCGGCCGCACGTCTCCAACTGGGCAGCTTCCGCTGGGCGGCCGGAAGGACGATCGCCTGGCTGCACGGCTTCCACCGTCCACGGAGACGCTGGGAGCGACGCGTTGACATCCGCGAGGCATTCCTCGGACTCGACACCTGCCTGATGACCCACCACCACGTCCAACGCCCTTGCAAGGACCTCTCACACAAATTTTAGGTCGATCGACCTAAAATTCTGTCCATGGCTGATCAACCGATCACCGACCGGCTCCGGCACGACCCGGCCGGCCCCGTACTGATCACCGGCGGCTATGGCACCGTGGGTGCCGAGATCGCCCGGCTGGTCGCCCCCACGGCCCCCGTTCTGCTCACCGGCCGCTCCCCGGACCGCGGCCGGGCGCTCGCCGACGAGCTCGACGGGGAGGTGCGCGCCTGGGACCTCGCCGACCCCGCGCCGTTCACCGCCGCCGTCCGTGCCGTCATCAGCTCGGTCAACGACCCCGACGACCGGGTGCTGCGCGCCGCCGCTTCGGCCGGCGTCCCGTACGTGGACATCACCCGGTGGACCGCCCGGCTGCAGCGCGCCGTCACCGTGGCCGCGCTGCTACGCCCCACCGCCCCCGTGCTGCTCTCCTCCGCCTGGATGGGCGGCGTCAGCAGCATCGCCGCGGCCGCCCTGGCCGAGGAACTCGGCGGCGCCGAGCGGGTCGAGACCGCCGTCCGCTGGGACATGGCCGACCGGTCCGGTGCGGACTCGGTGGAGTTCATGGACCGCCTCGGCGTGCGCTTCGAGGTGATCGAGGACGGCCGTCGCCGCCTGGCCGACCCGCTCACCGATGCCCGTACGGTCCGGATCGGCGCGGGCTCGGTGCGGGTCGCCCGGATCGACACCCCTGAGCAGTTCACCCTGCCGCTGACCCTGGGCACGGCCACCGCCGCCACCCGGATCGGCTTCAGCTCGGCCGGCGCCACCCGCGCCCTCCTGGCCCTCGGCGGCGCCGGATTCTTCCGCTGGGCCGGCGGAGAACGCTGGACGCCGGTACGCCGCGCCCTGCTGCACGCCCCGGGCGAGGGCGGCACCGCCGGGTTCCGGGTGGACGTCACCCACCGCGGCATCACCCGTACGGCCACCCTCATGGACCCGTACGGCCAGTGCCACCTCACCGCACTCGGGGCGGTCCTCGGCCTGCGCCGCGTACTCGGCCTCGACGGATCACCCGCTCCGGAGGGCCTGGTCTTCCCGGAGCAGCACCCGCGACCGGCCCACGCCCTCGCCGCCCTGACGGAGTACGGCGTCCGCGTGGACGTCGACCGCACCTCGGCCCCGGCCGCCGCATGAGCGCCGCCACCTCCAAGGGCCACCAGCGGCGCACGGCCCTGCTGGACGCGGCCCGGCGGATCCTGCTCACCTCGGGCGGCGCGGAGCTGACCATGCGGTCGGTCGCGGACGCGGCCGGGGTGCGCCTCGGCCATCTCCAGTACTACTTCCCGTCCCGCTCCGACCTGCTGGCCGCTCTGCTCGAACGGATCCTGGCCGACTCCCTCGAACGGATCGCGGCCCTCGCACCCACCACCGAGGGCGACGGCGACGGCACCGGCGGCGGATGCTGCCGGGCGGATCCCGGCCCCGCCCTGGAGAGCGTCCTCGCCGACCACGACGACCCCGACCTGGTGCGGCTGTTCACCGAGGTCTGGGCGATGGCGGCACACGACGCCCAGGCCGCCGAGGCCGTCACCTCCTTCTACGCCGCGTACGCCGAACAGCTCGCGGCCTTCATCCGGGAACACGCCCCGCAGACCGGGCCCGAGGACGCCCGGAGCCGTGCCGAGGTGTTCGTGATGCTGATGGAGGGCGCGGCCCTGTTCCGCTCCGGCATCACGGGCCGCCCCGCCGCCCCCACCGAGGCCCTGCTCCGCCAGGTCCTGCTCGGCCTGGTGGCAGGCCCCGACGGCGACTGACCCGCGCGGCCCCGGGGCTGCCGGGCCCCGGGCCGCCGGTGGGGTCAGCGGCGCGGCAGGGGACGGGAGACGGTCGCCGCAGTGCTCGCGGAGATGGACCCAGCACCGCTCGTGCGGGGCAGCCGGGAGCACCTCGGCCAGCGCCTTCCGCAGCCCCATCGCGCCGTCCCCGACGGCCAGTTCGGGGTCACGCACGCCGCGCGGGCTGCAGTCACGCGACAGGTTCGGCCCACGACTCGTCGGTCAGGTCACGGACCTGGAAGGCGGCGTGGTCGTCGCTCCACTGCTTCGTCAGTCGTGTCACGGTCGCCGCGGACGGGCCCGCCGTGCCGCCGGGGAACTGCGCCGGCGCCGGAACGAAGTCCCCGGACGACAGGCCGTGCTGACACAGCAGCGGCAACCCCTCCTAGATCTTCGGGGACTTGCGCCGTGTCGAGCGTATCGAGGGACAGCGGGGATGCTCCGGGGATGCTCCATGGTGCGTGGCGTGCGCGAAGGGGGAAAAGCTGACCGGTTGGCGTTCCGGGGGGTGTCACAGGCGGGGCTCCAGCACCTCCAGGGCACCGGTCTCGGTGTCGTAGCTGCGCAGGACGATGAGCCGGACGGACAGCGGCGGCGTCGGCAGCAGTTCGGGGACCCGTCGGCCGACGAAGGCACCTGCCCGCCGGGTACGGCCGAGGGTGACATGCGGGATCCACCGCCCAGGTTCGTGGAACGGGCTGAGAGTTCCCGGCGGGCTGTCCGAGGTCACCGCCTCCCACACCCGGCGGTGCAGGCCGTCCAGCGCGGAGTCGAGATCCAGCGCCCAGGCCAGCACGGAGGTGGGGCGCTCGAAGCGGACCACGCCGGTGAACCGCACCGGCAGCGGCAGGGCGGCAGCGACCTCGGCGAGCTCCCAGCGGATCGGGGCGGTCAGCTCCGGGCAGGCGGCCAGGGTGAGATGCGGGCTGTTGGCCGGTGAGCGGTGCCGCGCCTGACTGGGCAGCCCCGCGTCAGCGAGTCGCCGCCAGGCCTCGCGAACCGCTAGCTCTGCCGCCTCGTCCAACAGAAGCTCGACCGTGCGCACCGCCGCAGCCTACCTGTAGTCGGCGCGTGCTCCGGGGGATGCGGTGAGGGCGGCGAAGGCCCGGTCGCCGCCGGCCGAGGCGAGGCGCCGGTTCTTGATGTGCCTGGCCAGGGCGGTCTCGCGTCGGCCTTCGGGGGGCCGCGGCGAGCAGGGTGCGGGTGACGGGCGAGGCGAGGCCTTCGCGGAAATGCTTGAAGACGGGGGACGAGGCCGGGGAAGTACTCGCGCAGGTGGGAGCGCGGGCGCTCGCCGGTCTGGACGCGGTCCCCGACGGCTTCCTGGTGGGCTCGGGCCCGGACGGTGATGGCCTGGGCGAGGTGGCTGTCCGCGGGCAGGGGCCGGTGTTCGGCGGGGTCGGTGCGCGGGATGTGGGTCAGGGCCTTGGCGTCGAGACCGCATGTCGTGATGACGGGGGCCATGGCCTGGATGGTGGTGGCCATGGTTTTCCGCCCATGCGACGACCGGCGACGGGGAGTCGGGAGGCGCTCATGACATGCACGGGATGAGTTGTCGGGGGACTCCGGGGTCGCCGCAATGAGCCCCACCGGGACTGGACCGAGGTCCACTCGCGACGCGGACACGACCTGGATCCTGATTCGCCGCGCCGAACCCGCCGACGACAGCGCCGAGGTCATGGTGGCCGGCAGCTGACGAGCCCTACCGGGGGTCGAGTTGCATCGCTTTCGTGGCGGTCGTACCCGTGGCGATGGCGGCCAGGTAGGTGATGCGGAGAGTGCCGGTGGTGTGTTCGCGGTCGACGAGGACGTCCACGCTGTAGACCGACTTGATCAGGTCCGGGGTCAGCACTGCCTCCGGGGCGCCCGCCGCGGCGACCTGGCCGTGGTCGAGGACGACGATGTGGTCGCAGTACCGGGCGGCGAGGTTGAGGTCGTGCAGGGCGACGACGCTGGTGACGTCCAGGGATGAAAGCAGGTCGAGGAGTTCGAGCTGGTGACGGATGTCGAGGTGGTTGGTGGGTTCGTCCAGCAGGATTTCCTGAGGTTCCTGGGCGAGGGCGCGCGCGAGTTGGGCGCGCTGCTTCTCCCCTCCGGAGAGGGTGTGCCAGCTCTGGTGCTGCTTGCCGGTGATGTCGGCCCGTTCCAGCGCCGCGTCGACGATCCGCCGATCGTGCTCGGTCAGCGCGTCGAAGCGGCCGCGGAACGGTGTACGGCCGAGTTCCACGACCTGGCGTACGTTGACATGGTGGTGGGCGGACACGTCCTGTTCGACGACGGCGAGCCGGCGGGCCCGCACCCGGCGGCTGAGGTCGTGCAGGCTGGTGTCGTCGAAGTGGACGGTTCCGCTGTCGGGGCGGCGCAGTCCGGCGAGCAGGCGCAGCAGTGTCGACTTGCCCGAGCCGTTGGGGCCGAGGAGCCCGACGATTCTCCCGTCGTGGACCGCCATGTCGATGTTGTCCAGCAGCCGGTGGCCCTTGACCGACCAGGAGAGTTGGGTGGTGGTGATACGGCCCATCAGGACTCCAGACGCTTCAGGACCAGCGCGAACGCGGGCGCGCCGAGAAGCGCGGTGATGACGCCGGCGGGCAGTTCGTGGGGCGAGAACGCTGTCCGTGCGAACACGTCCACCCAGATGAGGAAGATGGCGCCGACGATCGCGGACAGGGGCAGCAGCAAGCGGTGCGTCGGGCCCGCGAGGATACGGACGGCGTGCGGAATGAGCAGCCCGATGAAGCCGATCGCGCCGGAGGCCGCCACGGCGGCCGCCGTCATGACCGAGGTCAGCACCATCAGCCAGATGCGGGCAGCGGTGACGTTGATCCCCAGCGCTTCGGCGGAGTCCCATCCGAAGGTGAAGGCGTCGAGGGCGGGCGCGAAGAACTGGACGGCGACCACACCGACCAGGATGATCACGACGGCGCCGGTCACCCCCTCCCAGCGGGCGCCTCCGAGGGTGCCGAGCAGCCAGTAGGTGAAGCCCCGGGTGGAGTTCGCGTCCCCGCTGACCATGAGGATCACCGAGGTGACCGCGGCGAAGAACTGGGACACGAGCACGCCGGTCAGCACCACTCGGGAAGGGCTGGCGACGCGTCCGCCGCCGAGCAGGACCAGCAGCAGGGCGAAGGAGAGCAGGCCGCCGACGAAGGCTCCGGTCGACAGGGAGATACTTCCGCCGATACCCAGCAGGAGCACGGCGACCGCGCCGGTGGAGGCGCCGGAGGAGACTCCCAGCAGGTAGGGGTCTGCCAGGGGATTCCTCGTGACCGCCTGCAGGACCGCGCCCGAGACCGCCAGGGCCATGCCGACCGCGCAGGCCAGCAGAACCCGCGGGAAGCGCGACTCCCAGATCAGGGCGTCCAGCAGCCCGGGCAGTGGCGGGGTGGGGGCGATCCCGCCCAGGCCGATGTGCCGGAGGATCGTGGAGACGACATCCAGGGGCTGGATGTTCGCACTGCCGAAGAGCGACGCGGCGACGACCGACACCAACAGCCCGGCCACGGCCAGGAAGAAGAGTGCCGCCGTCGAGGCGCGCCGCGCGCCCACCGGAACCTTTGCACGGCTGGTGACCGGAGTCCCGGCGGGCGCGGCAGTCGTTCGTGAACTCGTGGTCATGGCGGTCGACGGCTCAGCCAAGCTTGTTCAGGCCGTCGACCAGCGCGGGGACCGCGGACGCGCTGCCGTAGCCGGGATCCATGTGGGTGCCGGGGATGGTGACGAACCGGTCGCCCTTCACGGCGGCGAGCTTGCGGGTGAGGGGGTCCTTCTTGAGCAGCTCGATCTTCTCCCTGGCGGTGTCGTTGGGTTCGCCCCGGCTCAGGTCGGCCAGGATGATGACGTCGGGATTCCGGGCGGCGACCTCGTCCCAGCTCACCTCCGCCCACTTGGTCTTCGCGTCTTCGAAGATGTTCTCGACCCCGACGCGCTCGGAGATGTGCTGCGGCAGACCACCTGGGCCCGCGGCCCACGGGGTGCCGTCGTAGGTGGAGTAGAACCACATCACCTTCAGCGGCTTGTCCGGCTTCTCGTAGCCGCTCAGCGCCTTGTCCACCACGGCCTGCTGCTCGGTCGCCAGCTTCTCGCCGGCGTCGGGCACGCCCATGATCCTGCCCAGGCGGCGGTACTCCTCGTACAGCATCTCGAAGTCCGCGTCGGCCACGCTCTCGTGGTACGAGCAGTCGAACTCGGTCAGGTAGGTCGGCACGCCCAGGTCGTGCAGCTCCTTGCGGTCACCGGCCTCCTCCTTGGTGAGGAAGCTCGCGAAAGAGCTGTAGACGAAGTCCGGCTGAGCTTCCAGCAGCTTCTCGTGCTTGATCGTCTCGCCGTCCCCGGACAGGATCGGAATCTTCTCGTACTGCGCGGCGACCGCGTCCGGCGCCTTCTCGATCTCATAGCCCGATCCGACGATCCGGTCCCCCACGCCCAGGTGGATGAGGATCTCGGCGGCGGTCTGGTTCAGTGTGACGACCTTCTTCGGCGCGGCCTTGTAGGTCACGTCGGTACCGCAGTTCTTCAGGGTGAACGGGTAGTTCGTCGCGCCCTTCGCAGCCGTCGTCGCCTTCCCGGCCGCATCGGAGGCCGAGTCGCCGCCGCATCCCGCGACCGCGAGCACCGCCACGGCCGTAAGTATTATGGAAATCATTTTCGTTTTCATCGGCTGCAGAGTACCAGTCTGTTGGTGGTGGCAGAAGGGGCCTGCTCCGTCGGGCGGCCGGCCTGACGGAGCAGGCCAAGAAGCCCTCGTGGGAGGGCAGTTCGACGTTGTGTCGCAGTGATCGGCTCGTCGGCCCGCGGGTTACCGGAGCATCGCGGCCAGCCGGTGGACGACCCGCTCGTCGAACAGGCCGTTGGCGGCCATCCAGTCGTCGTTGAACACGGTGTCCAGGTACTTGTCGCCACCGTCGCAGACCAGCACGACGATGGTGGTCCCGGGCCCCGCGCTCTGCGCCTGTTCCAGTGCCTTGTAGACCACGCCGCCGGCCGAACCGCCGATCAGGATGCCGAAGTTCCTCGCCAGGTAGCGGCAGGTCTCGAAGGCTTCCGAGTCGCTGGCCCTGACCCCCTTGTCGATCACTTCGTAGTCGACGACGCCGCCGATCTCCGACCCTTCGGGCGTACCGGTGCCGGACTGGTGGTACGGCGCGCCCGGCCCGCCGAAGACGACCGACCCGACCGGCTCGACGCCGATGATCTTCAGCTCCGGGATGTGCTCCCGCAGGACGCGGCCGGTGCCGCAGAGAGAGCCGCCGGTGCCGACGGCCCCGTACAGGTAGTCGATGCCGTCGCCGAGGTCGTCATGCAGTTCGCGGGCGAGCGGCCGGTAGCCGTTGGGGTTCCCCTGATTGCGGTGCTGCGCGGTCCAGTACGCGCCCTGCTCGGCCGCGAGTCGCTCGGCCACGGTGTCGCGTTCGGCGGTGGCGAGGCCCTCCTCGTCCCCGGCGACATTGAGTATGTCGGCGCCGTAGGCGAGCATGCCGCGCAGCTTGTCCGTGCTGGAGTGGTTGTCCACCACGGCGGTGAACTTGTATCCGCGTTCGGCGGCGATGAGTGCCAGGCCGAGCCCGGTGTTGCCGGAGGTGGACTCGACCAGCCACCCGCCAGGGGCGAGCAGCCCCGCCGCCTCCGCCTCGTCGACCATGTTCCTGGCCATCCGGATCTTGGCGGTGCCGGTGGGGTTGAACTGCTCCATCTTCAGCAGGACGGTCGCCGAACCGTCCGCGACCGACAGTTCGAGCAGGGGTGTTCGGCCTATCAGGTCGGATACCTTGCTCTTGATCACAGCTTTCCCTTCGCGCAGATCTCCGTCAGACACCCCACGAAGACGTCGTTCTCCTCGGGCGTCGACAGGGAGGCTCGGATGTAGGTCTCGTATCCCGGCTCGCGCCACGCCTTGACGATGATTGCGGCGCGGTGCAGCTCCTGGGCCACTCGGTCGGAGCGGTATCCGGTGTCGATGAACAGGAAGTTGGTCGAGGACGGGACCACACGCAGTCCCGCGCCGCGCAGACGGTCGGTGACCCTGGCGATCTCCAGACCGGTCCGGCGTACCGTTTCCGCAAGGTGCTCGTGGTCGCCCAGCGCGGCGACGGCGGCGTCCTGGGCGGGTTGGTTGACGTTGTACGGAGTACGGACCCGGTCCAGTGCCTGGATCAGCGCGGCGTCGGAGGCCACGCCGTACCCCACCCGGAAGGCCGCCAGGCCGTAGGCCTTGGAGAAGGTGCGCAGCACGATCCACGGCCGGTCCTGGCCGCGCAGGGCCTCCAGCCCGTCGGGGTACTCGGGGTCGGGCCGGGCGAACTCGCCGTACGCCTCGTCGAGCACGAGCAGGGCCGACTGCGGCATGGCGGCCACGACCTGCTCCAGTTCGCCGGCGCTGAGCATCGCGCCGGTGGGGTTGCACGGGTTGGCGAGGAAGACGAGCTTCGGGCCCGCGGCCAGCGCGTCACGCCAGGCGGCCGCGTCGAACCCGAACTCGGCGGTCACCGGGACCTTGACGACCCGGGCGCCCATGACGCGGGGGAAGATCTCGTGCAGGGCGAACCCGGGCGCCTGGGTGACCACCAGGTCACCGGGATCGAGCACTGCCTGGCACAGCAACTCCAGGATGTTCTCCGAACCGTTGCCCAGCACGACGTGCTCGGCGGGCACGTCCAGGCTGGTCCCGATGGCCTCGGCCAGCCGCTTGCCTGTGGGATCGGGGTAGCGGGAGACGCCCCCGGCCAGGGTGCGGCGTACGGCTTCGGCGACCGTGGGAGAGATGCCGTACGGGGTCTCGTTGTTGGAGAGTTTGATCACGCGGCCGCCGCTGAGCGCGGCCACCTCGTCCGGGTCGGCGCCAGGATCGTAGAGCGGCAGGCCCGCCACTTCGCTGCGTATCAAGGACGCCGAAGTGGCTGGTGCGAGGACGGGGTTCATGACGGCTCCGGTTGCGGGACGGGTGCGCCTGACGTCTCCCGGTGGAGCCGGTCGACGCGGCGCAGGAACGCGGCCAGCAGGATGGCGGCGGTGGCCGCGAGGCCGATGGTCTGGCCGATCCAGACGCCCTCGACGCCGAAGTCGGCGCTCACTCCGAGCAGGTAGCCGGCGGGCAGCCCGATCAGCCAGTAGCCGACCAGGGAGATCCGGAAGGGCCCGGCGGTGTCGCCGATGCCGCGCAGGATGCCGTTGCCGATGTTCTGCGTGGCGTCGAAGACCTGCATGAGGGCGGCGATCAGCAGTCCGGTCACGGTGAGCGCGACGATGTCCGCGTTGCCGGCATGCTCGGCCGAGATGAACAGGGACACGATCGGGTTCGGGATCGCCAGGTAGACCACGGCGATCACCAGCGTCGCGATCACTCCCCAGGCCACGCCCAGGAGCCCCGTGCGGCGTGCTGTCCTGTAGTCGCTCACGCCGTCGGCCTCGCTGATGTGGATCGACGCCGCGTGGGACAGGCCGGCGGAGATCATGAAGACGATGTAGACGATCTGGTTCAGCACCGTCTGCGCGGCCAGGGCGTTGACGCCGAGGGAGCCGATGATCAGGGTGAGCACGCTGAAGAACCCGGCCTCCGAGGCATAGGTTCCCGAGATCGGCAGGCCGAGGCGCCAGACGGACCGGACCGCGTCCCCGTTCCAGCGCCGCGCGTCGGGCGAGGTGAGGTACGGGCGCAGAACGCCGTCGCGCAGGATCACCGCGATGAACGCCAGGAAGGACAGCAGGAACACCGTGACGGTGGCGATCGCGACGCCGACGAATCCGAACTCCGGCAGGCCGAACTTGCCGTAGATCAGTGCGTAGTTCAGGCCGATGGTCAGGCCGACCGAGGCCAGTGTGATGGCCAAGAGCGGGCCGGGGCGCTTGAGGCCGGTGGTGAAGTGCCGCAGGTTCTGGAACCACAGGCAGGGCAGCATGCCCGGGGCCAGGACCACCAGGAAGTCACCCGCCTTGTCGACCACCTTCGGGTCCTGGCCCAGCAGGATGAGCAGCGGGCCGATCAGCAGCAGCACCGCGCAGAACACCACACCGCAGACGGTCGCCCAGAAGAAGCCCGCGAACAGCAGTGCGCCGATCCGCTCCCGGTCACCTTGCACCCGCGCCTCGGCCACCAGGTTGCTGACCCCGGTGACCAAGCCGGTCCCGGTGGTACGCAACTGGTTGAACAGCGCGATGGCCAGACCGGCGGCGGCGATCTCGACCGCCCCGAGCCTGCCCAGCATCACGATGTCCACCGTGGTCAGCGCGACATAGGCGAAGTTGGTCAGGATCAGCGGAAACGCGAGCTTCAGCAGCGCCCGCGAGTTCTTGACCCACCAGCCGGCGCCGGCCACTGTCATGTCGGTCGTGTCGGTTGTCCGGGTACTGCTCACCAGAAGTTGACCTTTTCCCCGCGCCCGCTCGCCTGCGCGAGATCGGCTATGTACCGGCCCAGCGCGGCGTCCGTCACCGCCATGCCGCTGTTGTAGGCGAAGACCACGTCGTCCGCAGTGCGCCGGGCGGGTGCCCGGCCGAGCAGGACGTCCGGCAGCTGGGCGTCGACCGACGGCAGGCTGCCGTCCCCGCCCCGCAGGTCGTCGCAGGTGGCGTGCATCTGCGCGGTGTCGGTGGCGATCCGGTAGTCCGCGCCGTGGCACACGTCGGCGTGCACGCCGTACCCGAGGAGTACGGCGACCGAGCCCGGCTTCATCCAGTCGCGCCGGACCTCCTCCGTGGCCGACAGGCCGGCGGCGCCGATCACGATGTCCGCCTCACCGGCGGCCTCCCGGAGATCCTTGACGATCTCGACCTCGCGGCCCTCGACACTGTCCTGGACCGCGCGCAGACCCTCGGGGTAGGTGCCGAACACCTGCAGGCGCTCCAGCTGCGGCAGGGCCGCGACCAGCATCGGCAGGGCCGCCTGCCCCTGGACGCCGGTGCCGACGACCAGGGCGGTCCGTGCGTCGGGGCAGGCAGCGCGGGCGAACAGCGCGGTGGTGGCCGAGGACCGCAAGGGGCCGAGCTTCACCACGTCCATCAGCGCGATGGGCGCCCCGGTGGTGTCGTCGACTAGGAAGATGAACGAGTGGAACCGGTAACTGTCCCGGGTCCGGCGCGGGTCGAACTCGTAGACGGCCTTGAAGCAGACGGTGCCGCTGCCCGCGTCCCTGGCCACCATCGAATAGCTCAGCGAGCGGTGGCCGGGATCGTCGATGATCGTCTTGACCGGGTTGTTCGAGCCGCCTTCGCGCAATGCGCGGTAGGCCTGCTCGACGACCTCGATCACCTGGCGGTGGTCAAGGTCGAGACCTTCCTGCTGGGACTGCGGCAAGAGCCACAACTGGCCGGGCGGGGCGTAGCTCTGTGACATGCGGGGTTTCTCCTTCGTTCGAGGTCGCCTCGGATCGGTTCGAGGTCGCGTCAGATTCCGTCCAGATGCCAGCGCGGCCGGGCACCGCCGTCACCGAGCCGGAGGACGGCTTTCAGGGGCAGCGCGGCGTCATGGAACGGTGATTCGTTGGAGTCCATCTGGTAGCCGGCGGTGTTGAGGTAGGCCAGGTGGTCACCACGCCGTACGGGCCGCGGGAAGCCGATCTTCCGCCAGGTCACCAGGTCGCTCTCCAGGCAGGTCGAGCCCGCGACGCAGGCCGGGAAGGTCTCTTCGACGACGGGCCGGGCGGACAGCAGCAGCGGGTCGGGAAGGTAGTCGCTGTTGAACCACTGCTCGGAGAGACTGAAACTGCTGCCCGCCACGGTGACGATCGCGTACCCGTCCGTGTCCCGCCGGTCATCGACCTGCTGTACGCGCAAGAGGGTGAATCCTGCCTGGTCCAGCAGGGCCCGGCCGGGTTCGACGACGAACCGGATGCCGTGGCTTTCCGCTTTCCGCGACAGGCTCTCGGCACCGTCGACCGGGTGCGCCATGATCGCGCGCACCGCCTGGGCGGCGGGCTGTCCCCCGTACGGATAGAAGTCCTTGAAGCTCTTGGCCGCGTGGTAGTGGGAGGGCTCGTTCTGCTCGATGAACTCGTCCCAGAGTCGCGGCTCGACATAACGGACCGGCAATCCGCCGCCGATGTCGACCAGTTCGGCAGCGGGCGAGCCGCGCCGTCTGGCATCAAGGCAGTGTTCGATCATCTCGTTCGCCGCCCTCGCGCGTTCCTCGGTGGAGTAGCCGTTGAGGTGGAAGGAGAATCCCCTGAGGGCGATGTGGCCGGCGAGTTCCGCGCACAGACCGACGGCTGCCTCGCGCTCGGCGCCGGACATCCCGAAGCGGCTTCCGGGCTGACCGGCCGTGCGGGACCGCAGCAGCACCCGCACCTGCCGCCGTGCGAGCCGCGCGGTCGTGGCAAGCCGACGAAGCTCGCTGACCGAGTCGACGGCGACCAGGCAGTCGTGCTGAAGGGCGAGAGCGTGCAGCGTGTCGTCCTTCTCCGGGCCGGATATCCCGATCCGGTGTCCGGGCACTCCCCCGGCCAGGGCCTTGACCAGTTCGGGGGTGCTGGCGGCGTCGACTCCGACCCCGAGGGCGGCGGCCGACCTGACGTAACAGTCGGCCTTGTTCGCCTTCTTGGCGAACAGGATGTCGGCGGTGGCGCCCGCCTCGGCGAACGCCTGCCGCAGGCCGGTGACGTTCTCCTCGAAGATCTCCGGCAGCACGATGTGCAGCGGTGACCCCAGGCCGTCCAGAAGGTCGGCCAGCAGGGTTTGGTGATCGGCCAGGAGCGTGGAGACCGTGGGATGCCGAAGTGCGGTGAGTGCGAAGGGTCGCGCTCCGGCCGTCGGAGGCCTCAGCGCCTGCTGTGAGATGAGCACACCGTACTTCTATATGAAGATGACACTCATTTTCAACAGCGGGGGGCCGAGCCCGGCACGTCCGCGGGGTGCGGACGGGCGCAATGGCCACAACTCAGACGTCGGATCCGGTGAATCCTTCGAGCTGAGAGGCGAGCAGTTCGACGAAGGCGCCACCGGCGGCGAGAAGCTCCTCGTGGGTTCCGGTCTCGGCCACCCGTCCGCCGGCGAGTACGACGATCCGGTCCGCCGTGAGGATGGTCGAGAGCCGGTGGGCGACGACCGGAGTGGTGCGGCCGTGCCGGGCCTCGTGCATCGCCCGGGTGACCGCCTGCTCGCTGACGGCGTCGCCAGGGAAAGGCCGCGCCTGGGAACGGTGCGGGAGTCACTTCTCATCCCGCTGTACGCCCGTGCGGTGGAGAACCGCAAGGAACACGCGCTGCCGCGGGACACCCGGGCCGAAGAGACCGTCGCCGCGATCGACTACGACTTCGCACGCTTCGACGGTCTGCCCAGCCTCACCGGCGCGATGCTGCGCACCGTGCTCTTCGACCGATGGGTGGCGGACTTCCCGTCCGCACATCCCGAGGGAACCGTCGTCGAGATCGGCACCGGACTGCACACACGCCACGAACCGCTGGACAGCGGTCGCGCGCGGTGGTTCGAACTCGACCTGCCCGACGTGATCAGCCTGCGCCGGACCTTCTTCGCGGACACCCCGCGGCGGACGAGGATCGCGGCCGGTTCCCCTCTGGCCCTCGACACCGCCGGCCCCGGCTTCTTCGACACCCAGGAACAGCACGACGCCCTCAGCAAGGTCGAGGCCCGCATGCACCGGCCCTGCCCCTGACCCGGCCTCCCGGCCGACCGGCGGCCCGGAACCGAGGCGGTGGCACCGCACACCCCCACCAGCCCTCCCGGTCCCCGCCCCGCCGAACTGCCGCCTGCCGCTGCCGGGGAGCGCGCCGGTGAGCACCCGGACACCGGCGATCGGGTGACATGCTTTCGTGCGTGACAGCACGCGAACCGACCGCACTCACCCTCGCCCAGTTCGCCCGCCCGTGCCAACTCTCAGGGACCCTCAGACGGGAACTCGCGGAGTGCTGGGCCGCGGTGGTCAATGCCGGCGGGGCGGTCATTCCGGCGGACTGCCCGCTGCCGCCACTGGTCCCGGCTGACGTGGCATCAGCCGTGGACCGCCTCGCGGAGCGCCTGGCGCCCGAGCACGGCAGGCTGCTGGTGGCCACCCTCGACGGCTCCCTCGCGGGCTGGCTGCTCGTACGGCGCGAAGGACACCCGCTCGAAGCCCACTGCGGAGTGGTGAACCACGTGCAGACGCACGTACACCTCAGGCGCCGCGGGATCGGGGCCGCGCTGATGCGCGAGGTCCGCCACGTCGCACGGGAGGAGATGGGACTCGAACGTCTCAAGCTGTCGGTACGGGCGGGCCTGGGGCTCGAGGACTTCTACCGGCGGGCGGGCTGGGCCGAGGTCGGTCGCTGGCCGGGGGCGCTGCGCCTGGCGCCGGGCGACGACCGCGACGAGATCCTGATGAGCCTCGCCCTGTGACGACGGGGCCGGTGCGCCCAGGAGGGCCCGGAGCAGAGCCCGAGGGCGGAGCGCGGACGAAGAACCGTCAGTCCCTCAACGCCAGTGGCACACAGTTGTCCCCCACCCGCCACACCGGCGCGACACGACGGAAGTTTGTACGGCGAAACTGTTCGGCGTGCCGGGCACGTTCCCTCCCCAGTGATCAACGCGGCCGCGGCCGCCCGAGTTCGCGGCCCCACCCGGCAACCGGCATGATGCCCTCCGCCATGGAGGCGGGCCGGTCAGTCCTTGAGCGCCACGAGCACGCGACTGTCTCCCACCTGCCACACCGGGGCGACATGGCTGAAGCCGGCCTGGCGCAGCAGTTCGGTGTGCCGGTCGAGGGGCAGATGATGATTGGCGCCGTCGCCGCCGGACGCCGGGCGGCACCGCTCCCGGCGCTCGAACAGGTCCGTCAGTTCAGGGTCCGCCGCCGCGTCCCGCCACCAGGACTCCCAGTCGTCGTGGCGGTGGTCACCGGTACGCTCGGCGCGGCGGCGCCCGACGTGGGCGGTCAGGTGTGAACACGGCCCCTCAGCCGCGGGGAAGTGGTCCCCGTTCACCAGGGCTCCGCCGGGGCGCAGGAGTGCCGCGAGGCTGCGGTAGGTCTCCAGCAGGACGGGGGCGGGCAGGTAGTGCAGGGCGGTCGTCGACACAGCGGCGTCCGGACCGCGGTCCAGCCCGAGGGCATCGGTCCAGCCGTTCTCGCCGATCACCGCGTCCACGTAGCGGGCGGCGTCCCCGTGGTGGGTGCGCCCCAGTTCCAGCAGCACGGGATCCATGTCGACCGCGACGATCTCCGCGCCCGGCAGGCGGCGGGCGAGCCGGGCGGACAGGGAACCGGGCCCGCAGCCCAGGTCGAGCAGGAGCGGCCGGGTGCGGCCGGCGCAGATGTGCTCGACGACGTCGGAGATCACGGTGAAGCGTTCCTCGCGGTCCACCGCGTATCGCTGCTGCTGCTGTTCCCAGCGCTCCACCCACGTCCTGGCCGCTGCCATGCTCACGCCCATCTGGTCGTGCCACCTCTTCCGTCTCTCACCCGCCGCGGGTACCGCGCAATCTACAGGTGGAAACGGTTATCAATAGCCTTGTGTTCAAGGGGCCTTACTCCAAAGAGGCGAGCACGGTCAGCAGGCGGTCCACCTCGTGGCCGGTGTTGTACACGTGCAGGCTCACCCGCACGGAACCGTCCTCGTCGTCGGCCCCCGCCTGGCACAGGCCGTCGGCGCGGACCATGAAGCCGTGGCTGAAGAGGATGAAGCCGAGGTCGTCCGACGGGATGTCGCGGTGCCGGAAGGTGACGATGCCATGCCGGCGCTGCGCCGGGGGCAGCGCCGTGTCCGACGCCAGGCTGGCAGGGCAGCCGAGGATCTCGTAGGCGTTCAGCCGGCGCAGCCGGTCGGTCAGACGGGTGGCCAGAGCGGTGACGTGGGCGCTGACGCGTTCGATCCCGACCGTGTCCAGCCAGTCGAGTGCGGCCAGCAGCGAGACGACGCCCACGGTGTTGGGGGTGCCCTGCCATCCGGCGGGCCGCAACCGGGGGCCGCGGGTGTTGCGGGCCCAGACCGCTCCGGTGCCCGGCAGCGCGAACGTCTTGTGCCCGGAGAAGACGACGAAGTCGACGTCCAGCGCCGGATCGCCGGCCCGGAGGGGGAGGTGGCCGACGCTCTGGGCGGCGTCCAGGCAGATCGGCACGTGCGGGCCGACGGCGGCGCGCAGCCGATGGACGTTCATGTCGCCGCCGTAGACGTGGTGGACGTGGGTGGCGGCCACGAAGCGGGTACGGGGCCCGACGGCCGAGGCGAGTGCGCGGTGGTCGTAGTCGCCGGACACTTCCTGGTACGGCAGGGCGCGGACGTGCACCTCGACGCCGCGCCCGGCGAGCAGGCGCCGGGCTTCGAGCCAGGGTTCGAGGTTGGCCCGGTGGTCGGCGAAGGGGACAAGGATCTCGTCGCCGTCGGCGAGGTACTCCGTGAGCCAGTCGCGGGCGACGGTGCGCAGACCCTCGGTGGTCCCGCTGGTGAAGTGGACGGCGGAGTGGTCCGGATCGGGGTCGCCGAGGAACTCCTTGACCCGGTCACGGGCCCGCTCGACCACCTCGGTGGTCCGGTTGGCCCAGGGGTAGGTGCCTCGGCCCGCGTTGGCGTTGGAGGACGTGAGGTAGGTCTGCACGGCGTCCAGCACGGGGCGGGGCTTCTGCGAGGTCGCCGCGCTGTCCAGGTACGCCAGTTCCGGATGCGCCACGATGATCGGGAACTGCGCCCTCACCGCCTGCTGCCAAACCCCGTCCGCGTCGTGGGCCGCGTCGGTCATCGGTTCACTCCCTCACCAGTGGTGCGCCCGCGTCCCGCCAGGCGACGACGCCGCCCGCCAGGCTGCGTACGTCCGGGTGTCCCATGCGGGTCAGCAACGCGGCGTAGCGAAGCGACCTCTCCCCCACGGGACAGGCGAGCAGCACCGGTGTGCTCTTGCTGAACGGCAGCCCGGCGCGTACAAGTTCCTCGAACAGCTCGTCGACGATGTTGACCGAGCCCTCGATGTGCAGTGCGGCGTAGGCGTGCGGCCCGCGCAGGTCGACCACCAGCGGGCGGGGATCGCCGTCGGCCATCCAGCGCCGGGCGTCGTCGACGCCGACGACCCGGGCCCCGGCGCGGATCTCGCTGTCGGTGAGCGAGGTGGCCAGGTGCCCGCGGCGCGCGGCTCCCAGCAACTCCGGTCGTCGCGCGCGTACATAGCTGAGATAGCTCTCGGCCCGGTCGCAGACGATGAACACCGCCGTCCGGCGGCTGCCGGTGCCCGTCAGTCCGGCGTCGACGGACGCCAGGTGCCGGACGGCTCCCTGGTACGCGGCACCGCCGGTCGGTCCCGACAGCAGCCCGCAGCGCCGGATGAGGGTCACCATTCCGTCGATGGCCTCCTGGGAGGTGACCGAGGCGATGGAGTCGTATGTCGCGGGGTCGAACAGGCCGACCTGGTGGACCTCGTCGATGGTGCGGATGCCGGGTATGAAGTCGCCCTTGTCGGCGACCAGCCCGAGGACGCGCACCCCCGGATCGTGCTCGCGCAGCACTTTGGCGACACCGGTCGAGGAGCCGGCGGTGCCCACGCAGGCGACGAAGAAGTCGGGTACCCGGCCGTCCAGGTCCTTGACGATCTCGGGTCCGGTCCCGGACGCGTGTGCGTCGACGTTGCGCGGGTTGAAGTACTGGTCGGTGTGCAGGTACGTGCTGTGGGGCTCCGAGAGCGCCTGATGGAATCGGGTCAGCGGATCGTCGGTGTCGGTCGGGTCCAGGCACTCGCTCTGTCCCGGCAGTTCCTCGATCTCCGCCCCGAGGAGCAGCAGCAGCTCCTTGATCTCGGGAACGCGCATCCGGTTGGTCACGCTCTTGAACCTCAGCCCGTACATGCCGGCCAGCAGGGCGAGGGCCTTGGCGGTGTTGCCGCTGGAGAGTTCCACGACCGTGCCGTCACCGCCGCCCGACGCATGGAGGTGCGGGCGGGCCATGTGCCAGGCCGGCCTGTCCTTGACGGACCCGAACGGGTTGAGCATCTCCAGCTTGGCGTACAGGTCGATGTGGCGCAGTCCGTGCACGGACGGGTCGATGCGGACGAGGGGCGTGTTGCCTATGGCCTCGGTGATGCTGTCGTATCTCATGACGGCACTCCCTGCGGGTCGGTGAGCGGCCAGTAGTCCTCATCGGGGCACCAGCGCCACGTACCCCCTGCCGCCGTGACGGCCACCGTCCGTGCGGTGGGCTGGCGTTGGGCCTGGTGGGCATGGAAGTCCATGGCGTAGCCGGCCGTGTTCACGAAGGCCAGCAGGTCCCCGGCGCGGGGCAGCCGGGGCAGGTACACCAGCCGGCGGGTGATCAGGTCGGCCTCCAGGCAGAGGTTGCCGACGAGGTGGACCCCGACGGGTTCGTCACCCGCCGGATCGTCATCGCCGCCGCGGGGCAGCAGGACGGGGTCGACGAGGACACCGTGCTCCTCCAGACTCACATCCCCCGCGTTCATACCCAGGCGCACCAGGTGACGGGTCGGGTCGTCCCCAGCGGGCCGCACGTCCAGCACCCGGGCCAGCGACAGCCCGCACTGGTCGACGAGGGCGCGCCCCGGTTCGATATGGAGGTCGTTCAGGTGCTCCAGGAGCAGCGTGGCGGGCGAGCGGCCCAGGACCGGCGCGGGACGGGAGAGGAGAGCGTCGAGGTAGCCGGGCCCGGCGACGGGGCGATGGGCGGGGTACAACGCTGCCGTACCGCGCACCGTGCCGCCCTCGTTGCGCAGCCCGTAGCCGTGGCCGCGCCAGGTCAGGGACGGGCGCATGCCGAGCACCGCCTCGCTCAGCGCGGTCGTCCACCGCTCCCACTCCCCCGCGTCGGCGACGTAGCCGACTCCGAACCCGCCGCCGATGTCGATGCCGCGCGGCCGCAGACCCCTCGCCCGGCACTCGTCCATCAACAGCACGCACCGCTCCAGCGCCCGGGCCTTCTCCTCCATCCCGGTGGTGTCCAAGTGATACGCCAGTCCGGCCAATTCGACGGCGTCGCCATGCCGCTCCAGCGCCGCCCACAGCTCTTCGGCCGCGGCGACCGGAGTGCCGAAGCGGCTACGGCGCGACAGCACCCGCGTACCGGCTCCCCCGTGCCCGCCGTCCGACTCGAACTCCGACAGCCGCGCCAGCACGTCCACCCTGCCCAGTCCGTACGTCCGGACGAGATGCGCCAGTTGCTCCAGCTCTCTTGCGGAGTCCAGGCTGACCGTCGCCCCCACCCGTGCCGCCAACCACAGGAACTCACGGTCCTTGGGCCCCGTGGCCATCACCCGATCACCCGTGAACCCGCAGCTCAGCGCATGCCGCAGCTCTCCCAGCGAGGCGACATCGACTCCGACGGCGGCTCGGTCGCAGGCGGCCAGCCTCCGCACCAGGGCACTGGACCGATTCGCCTTGTGCGCGAAGTACACCCTCCCCGCGAGGTGGTGACGCCGGTAGACGGACCGGAAGCGTTCGGCGTTCTCCGCGACGGCCTCCGGGAGCAGCACGTTCAGCGGTGATCCGAGCGCGTCGCACAGCGAGTGCAGCAACGGCGCGTCCTGGAGAAGCGAAGCGAGCGCCGGATCCACCCGCGGCCGCAGATACAACGGCGCGTCTCCCACCAGCACTCCCCTGGTCAACCGGTCGCCGTCCCGGCCGTGCCGACAACCACCCGCCAGTAGTCGTTTCCCTCCACAGGTATCGCTAAGCCAAGAAGGGCCAGGAGTTCGAAGCCGTCAGATCTTGCAGGCTCGTGGATGTCACGAAGGCGGCTCGTCAGCAAAGTCGGAGGGCCGCCCCTCAGGCCGCTGCGGCAGTTCACCTCGCCAACTCCCAGCACTTGAGCCGCACCCGGCAGACTCCAGCCCGCACGCCTACTTGCGCCGGCCCAGCGCCAATGCCTGCCACCCCGACGTCCTGGCCGCTCAACGCCGCGAACGCGCCCGCGTCCACGGCGAGTGGGCCTCCGCCGGGCCGCTCCGGCCGCTCCGGCCGCTCCGGCCGCAAGCGGACGTACTCCCGCTTCGTCGTCTTGCGCATCCGGCCTGCCGGACGCGAGATCCGGCAGTCCACCGACGGCCCGGATCTGCCGGAGTGCCGGCTGCTGGCCGAATGGCCTGCCAGCGAGCCCGAACCGGTGCAGTTCCGGCTGTCAGACCTGCCCTCCGGCATGCCTCTGACCACACTGGTCCGGCTCTCCAAGCTCCGCTGGCGCATCGAGCACGACTACCGGGAGATGAAGCAGGCCCTGGGCCCGGCCCACTTCGAGGGCCGAACCTGGGGCGGCCGGCACCACCACGTCACCCTTGTCTCCGTCGCGCATGCCTTCTGCACACTGCAACGACTGGCCCGGGCCCCAAAAGGCGCGGCGCCGGCCTGAGTCCCTACCAAGTCGTCCGCGAGCTGCAGACACTCCTCGCGGTCTGGACCGGACCGGCGCCTGCCCAACCTGCCACCGCGACATACCAGCACCAATACGCACCTGACCAAGCCCTACTGGGGTGCAGGTTCCGTGTCGCTGAGTGTCTGTGTCTTCAGGGCCAGTGACTCGTCCTGGGCACTGCCCCAGGCGTAGACGACGTTACTGGTTCCCTCTTGCAGGTTCAGGTCGGCCGGGCCGACAGCCACGGTGTCTGTACCGGCGAGTACGACATCAGCGTCGACGGATCCGGCGTCGACCGTGGCGGACTCCTGGTCGGGATTCTCCAGGCCCTTGAAGATCGGTTGCCCGCCCGCTCGGACGTCCACGGCGGGGGCCGCGGCGACGTGTCGCACGGTCAGCCGAGCCTTGCCATCCTCGACGTCGGAGACGTCGTTGACGAAGGCTGTCAGTTGCGGCTGGCCCTCGGCCGAGAGGTGGGCGGCGACCGTGGCGTTCGCTCCCGCCGGTACCTTGATGTCCTTCTCGATGGCCGGCGTGCCCTCGGGCCCTGCGCCCGCCTCGAAGATCTGGACATTGTAGGTACCTGCGTCCAGGGCCTGCGGGTCCGTGACGGTCCCGGGCTTGAAGTTCCCGAGCAGTTCCTTGCCGTTGGCATACACATCGGCGGTCAAACCGGGCACGCCGTGGAAGACGGACACCATTGCCTGGTCGTCGGTCTCGGCGGCTGGGGCTGCCATGGCGGGCGTGGTGAGAGCCAGCGCTATGCCGAAGGAGCTCACCGTGGCAGCCGCAATGCGGAAGCTGTTGTAGATCATGATTGTCACCTGTTCAGGAGGTATGCCCCTCATGAGGGACTTTGCTCCTACTTCGTGAGCAGGTCCACTCTTGGATGCGGTAGAGGCCGAATCGAGCGGAACGGCAGATGACTGAAAGGGCCTACGAGGGGGTGTCGTATGTCAGGAACGGAGATGGCGGCACCACCGGACTTCGCGCCTCTCGACGCCACCGACCGAGCCCGGAGCTGCGAGGGCCCCGTCTACCTCGTCGCGCGCACCTGGTCCCCGTCGCGCGTCACAGGTCTTGGACCTGCCGCACGGGAGGCATGTGGGCGCGGACCTTGGGGCCCGCCGAAGACGGTTCAGGCCCGACACGGAGGGCCCAGCCACGGCCGCGGCGCGGAACGACCGCGGCCGTGGTCAACTCGCAGAGCGGGGTGCCTCAGGCGGTGAGCTGCTGGCTGATCTTCTCGGCCTGCAGGCGCGCCTGCTCGTGGGCGTTGGCCAGCGATGCCTCGTGGGCCGGGATGAGGTGCGCCAGTGCCGGGACCACAGGGGCCTTGGTCAGCTCGGCGGTGAGGGTGGTGACGTCGAGGCTGAGGTAGGCCGGGTCACCAAGGACGGACTCCAGGGTCGGGACGAGGAAGTCCTTGCCCTCGTTGGGGGTGCCGGGGCCGTAGCCGCCGCCCCGGGCGGAGATCAGTACGGCCGGGCGGTCGGCGGCGGGGGCGGCGCCGGTGCGGCTGACGGTCCGGCCGACGACGATGACCTGGTCGAGCCAGGCCTTGAACACCGAGGGCATCGTGCGGTTGTACATCGGCACGGTGAACAGGTAGGCACTCGCCCCGAGGAACTCCGCGATCAGTTCATCCTGAACGCCGGCAGCTGCGGCCTGTTCCGCGGTGCGCTCGGCGGGGTCCGTCAACTGGGCGGATATGGCCGCGGCGCTCAGGTGCGGCACCGGGGAGGCGGCCAGGTCCCGATGGACGACCTCGCCCGTCCAGGCGTTCCGGAAGGAGTCGGCGACCTGGCGGGAGACCGAAGCGGCGCCGAGGGAGGAGGAGTCGACGTGCAGCAGGTAGGACATGACAAACGATTCCTGTCGTATGGGGTGATGATGGAAGGTGGGGCCGCGCTTCGTGCGACCCCGGACTTCGGGGGCGGCGGAGCAAGCGAAGAAGGGGTCAGCCACCTGCGGCGTGATCGGCAGTGGGGCGCATCCCTCCGAGCCGCAGACTCCGTCGGCGCCGTGAACGAACCGCTCCACAGCCTGGTCGGGACGATGACTGCGCAGACCGCACCACGGGCGGGTGAGATCGGACCAGATCTCCACCGTCAACGTCGGCACCTTCACTTCTTACGTCTTGGGCGTAGCGCCATGATGGGCCAGTATGGGAGGCGGTACATAAGGCACATGGGTGTGTGCAACCGGAAGGGAATGTGCGCCATGGACGCCAGCGCGGAGGACGTCACGGTCAAGACGGACACCGGCGTGATCTCAGGGCCCTGCGCCCGCTGGCCACCGGAGAACAGGGCGATCATCCGGCAGATCCTGGACCGGGCCGGCGACAAGTGGAGCGCGCTCGTGATCGCCACCCTGAACGACGGCCCGCTGCGCTACACCGACCTGCTGCGCCGCATCCCCGGCATCTCCCAGCGCATGCTGACCCTGACCCTGCGGCAGCTGCATCGCGACGGCCTGATCACCCGTACCGCCTACGCCGAAGTGCCGCCGCGCGTGGAGTACGACCTCACGCCCCTGGGGGCGACACTGCACGACATCGTGGTGTCTCTGATCGACTGGGCCGGCCTCCACCACGACGAGATCAGCCGGAATCGGGCCCGCTTCGACTCGGGCACCAAGTGAACCGTCAGTGCCCGAACGCTCCGGGACGGGCTGGCCCATGTACATGTACATGCACATGCACATGCACATGGACCCGCCCCGGAGCGGATTCGGTTCCGGGTTCCCGGTGGTGTGTCAGAGCTCCCGGTAGTAGTAGGTCACCGGGAACGGGGTGCAGCCGAGACTCTCGTACAGGGCTCTGGCGGGTGCGTGGAAGGAATCGCCTCCCGTACCGATCTCGACGGACTGTGCTCCGAGCATCCGCATCTGGGCGAAGGCGTGCTCGCACAGCGTCGTGCCCACGCGGTGGTGGCGGTGTCGTGCGGCGACGGCGAGGTGCGTGACGCTGCCGGTCCTGCGGGCCGGGTCGACGGTCCACGCCACATAGCCGGCGATGCCGTCCTCGGCGTCGGCGACCGCGACGTAAGCGTGCCGCTCCGGTGCGTGGAGTTCGGCGATCTGCTTGCGGTAGTCGCCGCGCCAGTCGTCGTGCAGGCCTGCGAAGACGACCTCCCCCACCAGGGGCCGGAAGGAATCCTCGTAGAAGGGCCGAAACGTTTCGATGGTCAGTTCGGTGAGTGGCGCCAGGTCGTCCGGGACGAACGCGCGAATGGGCATGGAAGTGCGCCTTTCAGGCTGAGGGGAAAAGGGCGTCGGTCAGCCCGCTCAGTCCCTCGAGTCGGCAGTGAGCGGGACCCTCAGCGGCGGGTGCGCTCGGCGGCAAAACACTCCATGACCGGCATCGTAGCGTTCGGCAGGCATGGCCCGCCAAC
This sequence comes from Streptomyces sp. NPDC047706, assembly GCF_043204795.1. Taxonomy (NCBI): domain Bacteria; kingdom Bacillati; phylum Actinomycetota; class Actinomycetes; order Kitasatosporales; family Streptomycetaceae; genus Streptomyces; species Streptomyces sp. NPDC047706. Next base: position 50,127 of record NZ_JBIDCW010000029.1, read on the forward strand.
GAATTCCGAGCGGACGCCGGAACGCGGGCGGCACAAGGCGCCTGTGCCGCCCGCGACCCTGCCTTCGAGAGCGCCTCCCCCGTTGCGGCGGGTGTCTCCAGGTAGGTCCTGGGCGAGGGAGCCGCCTGGAGGCGAGGTCAGCAGCACACGGAAGTCAAAGCCGCCCGATGCACGGCGTCAGGTGCCGTCGCCCCGAGCAGTCTGACGACCCTTGTGCCCAGGGCGCGCCCCGATGGTCGTCGCTCCCGCGGCCTGGGCACAGGTGTGGCGGTGTGTCACTCGCGCCACAACCGGCCTGCTCCGCCGACGGGTTCAGCGATGCACGCCTGCCACCGTGGTGCTGCCCAGCCTGATCAGCGCCGCGCGGCCTTCTGCCCGGTCCCGCTCATGACGTGCCCTGCCGGGCAGTGCGACCACGCGTCGCTGATGCGCGGCAGTGGGCACCGTGGATGGGCGCGTCCTGCCGCCGTGACAGCGGCAGGACGTCATGGCGGAACACGCCCTCGGAAGCGGCAAGCGGCTGGCCGCACGGCGTCAGCCCAGCGGGTCGGTCGTGTCGCGGAGCAGCGTGAGCACAGGGGCGTACATGCGCGTCTTGATGGTTGCGAGGCTGTCGCCGGCCTTGCTCGCGTGAGCCAGGGCAAGTTCGAGGCCGGCGGCGCGCAGGTCGCCCTCGTCCACGGCCTGATCGACGATTCCTGCGGCGGCGGCTTCCCGGCCGCCGAAACGGCGGGCGGAGACCATGGCATGCTGCGCCGTGTGCGGGGTGAGCCGGGACTGGATGAGGGACGACATGGCCGGGGTGAAGGGGATGTTGATCTCTGCCTCGGGCAGGCACCAGAAGCCTCGGTCGGCGCGCATGACACGGAAGTCATGGGCCAGGGAGAACATCGCTCCGGCGGCGAACGTGTGCCCTTGCAGCACGGCTACGGTGATCAGCGGGAGGGACAGGATCCTTGCGAACAGGGCGTGGACTGAGTTGACGTAGTCCAGGTGCTCCTCGCCGTGCGCAGCGAGCCATTCCAGGTCCAGGCCGTTGGAGTAGAACTTCCCCGACGCGGCGGTCACCAGGGCGCGGGGGCCTTCCGCCTTCTCCACCTCGTCCAGGGCTGCGTTGACCGAGGCGATCCAGTCGGGGTGGAAGCGGTTCTCTCCGTCACCGAGGTGGAGAACGAAGACGGCGTCCTCGCGGTCGAGCGTGGGCATGGTGGCTCCTTGGGACGATTCAGTGGGGCAGGGCACGTTCGTCGGGTGGGGTCCTGGGGACAGCTGGGCCCCGACCGGGGCCGCGGGCTGAGAACTGGCAGTGGACAGGGGCAGAGGGCTTACGAGGAACGACGTGAAGCATCTGGCGTGCCTCTCTCCACCCCCGAGCGGAAGTCAGCGAGGCGTTCGCCGGACCCGGTGGTGCAGGGTGGCCGTGGCCAGCAGTGTCAGGGCCAGGGTCGCGCAGGCAAGGAGTATGCCGGTAAGGGCCGCTGCTGCGGGAGGTGCGCAGGCGTGTATCCACCGAATGGCGAAATTGGTGCACGCCGCTATGGGGAAGCTGAAGATCCACAGGCCCGGATGGAAGGAGGGCTGGCGCAGCTCGGGGAGGAGAAAGGCGACGAGGAGGACGGTGAAGAGCAGGATTCCGGCGAAGCCGTGGCCGACGGCGTCGAAGGCGCCCTTGTGAGCAGCGGTCCAGGCGATTCCGCCGGTCGCCGGTGGGATGGTCAGGATGGTGAGAGTCGGCCGGGCGGGTCCGGGCAAGGGGCCACCGGTGACGAGGCCGACCAGGATGACGGTGCCGAAGGCGAGCCAGTACAGCAGCCCCACCGCGAAGGCGGCGTCGGCGACACCGGGGAGGTGGAGTGTGGAGGCGACGGCACTCGCCACGAACGGTGCCGAGGAGACCGGCAGCAGGTACCCCGGGTGCAGGATCGTCGCGCTCAGGGAACCCGTGAACCAGTGGGCGAGCAGGCGTGCGGCGATGAGGGCGGCCGCGGTGACGAACACGGCGTAGGCCCATCGTGGGCCTGTGATCCCGTACTGGGCGAGGTGGCCTGCGATCAGCATGCCGATGATCGGGACGTACCCAAGGGTGAAACCCCGACCGGGATGGCGCAGGTCCTGGCGGATGCTGCGCCGGCGGTGCCCGCCATGACGCAGGTACTGGGCCAGCAGCACCAGCCAGATCACTGCGCTGACGGTGAACAGCACGTCGCTGACTCGCGTTGCCGCCGGGAAGGTGGTCGCCGCCGCCTGCCAGGCTCCGCCGAGGCCGGCGACGCCGAGGGAGACGGACAGCAGCCCGATCCGGGCGACGCGGCGCTCGTCGGCGTCGGGGATGATCTCGGCGGCTGGAGGCGTTCGCCCGCTGCCTCGCGGGGCCGCGCTGGTGTGCTCGGCCATGTCGGCTGTAGGGGCCGTGTGGGTCATCGTGGAACCTCGAGGGGATCGTGAAAGGCACGGGCCAGGACTCGCCTGCCCGGCGGCGCAGGTCGCGGCGTGGTCAGGCGGCCATGTCCAGGACAACGCGGAAGCGTGCCCTGCCCGAGAGCATCCGCTCGTAGGCGTCCATGGCGTGGGTGAAGGGCATGGTCTCGGTGACGGGGCGGATGCCGTGGGCGAGGCTGAAGGCGAGGTTGTCCTCGTTCTGGATCGACGACCCGGTCAGGCTGCCGATGATGCGGCGGGTGCCGAAGATCAGGTCGGCGGTGGCAACCGTCAGCGGGTCGGGGGCGGCGCCGACCACGACCAGGCTGCCGCCCGGGGCCAGTCCGCGCAGGAGCGGGTTCATGGACGTACCGCTGGATGCGGTGGCGACGACGAGAGACGCGCCACCCATGTCGGCAAGGGCGGTGCCGGGGTCGGTACCGGCGCTGTCGATGTACTCGTGGGCGCCCAGTTCCCTGGCGAGCTTCTCCTTCTCCCGCCCGCGGGCAATGCCGGCCACCCGGTATCCGAGGCTGCGCGCGTACTGCAGGGCCAGGTGACCCAGTCCGCCGATCCCCTGCACGGCGACCAGGGCACCCGCCCGGGTGGGAGCCTGCTGGAGCGCGGTGAGGGTGGTCAGCCCGGCGCACAGCAGCGGGGCCGCCTCGGTGGCCGGGATGCCGTCGGGAACACGCACCAGCCCGCTCGCGCGGGCGTACGTCACCTCCGCGTACCCGCCGTCGACGGTGGTTCCGGTCTGTTCCTGGTTCAGGCAGTTGACGAATTCGCCCCGACGGCACGGTTCGCACTGCCAGCAGTGCCCGTTCAGGAAGCCGACGCCGGCGCGGTCACCTGGCTTCCAGGCGGTGACGCCCGCCCCGACGGCATCGATCACGCCGACGATCTCGTGGCCGGGGATGACGGGTCGTGACGGGTCGGCGCGCAGCCCCTCGACGGCCAGTACGTCGGTGTGGCAGACGCCGCATGCCTCCACCCTGAGCCGGACGTACCCCGGTTCCGGGTCGACGAGTTCGCGCTCGACGAGCCGGAGGCGGTGGACGCCGGTGGCCTCGAATGCTCGGTATGCGGGCAAGACGCTTCTCCTCGGTGCTGCCCCGGCCGGCACGGCGAGGGCCGAGGGCTCGGGGCTGGGTCACATTCAATATGACCGGTCGCTTTAAACCGAGTCAAGGTGGTCGGTCGGCGCAACCCGGTTGAGCGCGGTCAGGTTGTCCTGGGTGCCTTTCCACGCGGGAGCCACCCCCTGGGTTTGACCGGAGGCAAGGCGACCGGACATATTGACCGGAGGTGGTGATGAGGATGGCACGCGCGTCCAAGCGTGAGGACATCGCGCAGGCAGCGCTGGAGCAGTTCCACACCAGGGGCTTCCATGCCACGGGTATCAGCGATATCACTTCGGCGGCCGGGGCCCCCAAAGGCTCGTTCTACAACCACTTCGCCAGCAAGGAGGAGTGCGCTCTCGAGGCCCTGAGCCGCTACGCCGCCGGATTGCGGTTCGACCTGCTGGACGCTCCCGGACGCCCTGCGCTGGCGCGGCTCCGGTCGCACTTCGAGTACCTGAGCGCGGACACGGTCGACAACGGCTTCGCCCGCGGATGCCTCGTCGGCAACCTCGGCGCCGAGGTGGCGGACCACTCCGAAACCATCCGCTCGGCCCTGCAGAGCGGATTCCAGCGGTGGGCCACGCGCATCCGTCAGGTGCTCGCCGAAGCCAAGGAGGCAGGAGAGCTCAATGCCGCTCTCGATGTCGAGGAAGCCGCGCTGTTCATCCTCAGCGCATGGGAGGGCGCGCTGATCGCGGCCCGGGCGGACAAGTCCTCCGCTCCCCTGGACGCCTTCTTCCGCATGGTCTTCGACGTCCTTCTGCGCTGATCGCCGGGCGTGCCTGCCGAGCACTGGCGGGCACCCTTGCCCACACCACGTGCTCTGCTCTCGCCGGCCACCGGACGCGAACATGCGCGTCCCGCGAGCGCCGGCCTGATGTCCTGCGGTTCGCCGACTTCCCGACGGACGGCGGGGCCTCGGGGTCGGGGCTCACCTCCCGCGACCGCGTCAGGACCGGCCGGCGGGGATGCCGGCCCTCAGGCCCTCCCCCGGAGACGGCCGCCTTGATGCAACGGCGCGTGGTTGCTTCCGTCGACGGGGCTCGGCCGGCGTCGAGGCTGGGGCCTCGGCACCGGCCCTGCACCACTGGGACAGGGCCGGGCCTACGGCCACGACCGCGCGGCTGCCGCAGTACGGCCATCTACGCGTCGTACCCTCCGCCGAAGCCGGGCCGGTGCCTTGACGGACACGGCCCGGCTCATCCGACGGAGCGTCAGCCCGCCCAGACCTCGGCCTCGTCGGCCGGGACGGTGGTGGCCAGGCCCAGTTCCTTGCGAGCGGCCACCGACTGGTTCGGGTCGATGCCGGTGAACGCCGGGTCGTAGGCGATGTAGAACGCGTCGGCGTCAGCGGCGTTCGCGGCCGTCTTCCAGTTCCCGGCCGCTTCCGCCAGCGTCGCGCGCAGCTTGCCGACCTCGGTGCCCTTGATGCCGTCCAGGCCCTTGACGTGTGCGTCGAGGGCGGCTGCGACGGCCTTGGCCTGCGCCTTGTAACCGGCCAGGTCGTCCTCGACGGTGTCCTTCTCCGACTGGTTCGCCCACAGCGCCTCGTAGACCGCGTTCGAACCCTTCAGATACGTGCTCTGCTCGGGCTTGAGGGACTTCGCGGTGTCCAGCGAACCGCTGAACGTACCCTTCTCCGCGGTGTAGGTGCAGCTCACCGCCCGGTCACCCGTCGCCCAGCTCTCCTTGGTGGGGGTGTAGTAGAAGAGGGCGACGCCCTGGGGGAGCGCCCAGGTGTCGAGTGCGTACTTCTGCGCCTCGACCGGGCAGCGGCTGTCCGCGATCGCCGAGACCCCGTCCTCGCCGGGGAACTCCTTGCCCTCGTCGATCGAGAACTCGCCGACGACCTGGCCCTCGTGTGCCTCGTCGCACGGCACGACCTCGACCGCGTAGGCCGTCCCCTCAGCCTTGCCGTTCGGGTTGTAGCAGTCGCCGATGTCCAGCGAGAACACCGACTGCTGGCGAGCCACCTTCTTCGCGCCGTCCTTGGCGCCATCGACGGCGTCGGAGACCTCCGAGCATCCCACCGCACCGATCGCGAGCAGGGCGGCAACGGCGGACATGCCGCGAAGGGAGCGATACGGAGCGCGGATTGGCATGACGCGTACATCCTCTTATCTGATCTTTAGAAGGTTTGCGCGCATCGTATGCCATTCCTGTGGCCCGGTTGCGCGGAGGCCCTCACCTCATCGCGGCGTCTCCGGCTCACGACCGGCCCGGGGGTTGTATGCGGATCGCCCGCAGGGTCCGGCCGGTCGCCGGTCCGCGCCGACGGCGTGGTACCCGGCCGCGTCGAGGACGTGTGGCGTGAACCGACAAGCAGTTGGCGCCGATTGCCAACGACAGGCGACCTCGCCTCGGCCAGGATCCCTGCTGTGCACCGATACAGCTCTCCAAGCCGACATCACGACGCACCGGCAAGTCGGTACCGTCGCCTCCGATCGAAGGAAACACAATGACCAACGCAGTGCAGCGTCTGCGACCGGCCGCCCTCGCTCTACGCCTTCTCGCAGCAGCCGGCCTGTGCCTGGCCGTACTCGCTGTGCCGACCCAGGCATCCGCGGCACCCAACACCTGCGGCCTGCCCACCTCCGCCAAGCCCGGCAGCACCTTCGTCCGGTCGTTCAGCACCTGCGGCACGTGTCTCGTGCAGGCGACCAACGACAACCAAGGGCCAGGTCCGTACTACTACTGCACCTACAACCCGCGAAACGGCCTCTCCGACGAGCACTACCGCTGGTTCTGATCCCGTCCCCCTCGCGTCACCGCAGCACGCCACATGCACCCGGTCCGCTTCAAGTCACCGCTCAGGACCCACTCGCTGAAAGGTGACCGGCGCCGGGAGGACACCATGTGTCGGCGGGGCGTCCTTCCCACCACACATGAGATTCGCGCAGTTGGGACCAGAACATGGCGGACAGTGGCCATTGCGGATCGTGTCCGCGCGCAGGGGCGCTGACCGGTGGCTCGTCCGGTGCAGCCGGTCGGCGCCCTCACCCTTCGGTCCTCCGTCGAAGCCTCCTGAGGAGACCTCTGCATGCAGTCGGCACATCATGTCGGCGCGGTCTGTGCCGACCCGGTCAACCAGGGACCGAGCAGTCCAGGATCCGACCGTCCACCGTCCCCACGACCAGCCGTCGTTGCTCCGCCCGGTACGCGGCGGACACCGGCGTGACCGGGTGGTCGTGCGCGTGCAGGGTGTGCCGGGCCCGCACCTCGCCCGTCGCCGTGTCCAGGATCTCCACCTCACCGGTGAGATAGACGACGTACACCCTCCGCTCGTCGCCGTCGAGATCGGCGAGCGGCTTGTCGGTGGCGTACACCCAGCGCGCCTCCCCGTCCGGCAGCCGCCGGCTTACGACATACGTGCCCTCGCGCGCTTCCACGTAGGTGGCGCCCGGTTCGTACGACCGCCCCGCGTGGACGAGCGTGTGTGTCAGCTCGACGGCGGGGCCGTACGAGGGCTGGAGTGCGGACGCCGGGTCCCAGCGCAAGGGGAAGAGGGCACGCCGCGTCGCGGGGCCGTGGGCGCCTGGAGGGTCGATCACGTGGATCCACGGCGCGTCGTCGCTCGGGCCGGGGCCGTCCACATCCAGCAGGCGGGCGCTGTGTCTGACGCGCAGCGTCGGGGGGTTGGAGCGGCTGGGGGCGAGGGCCAGACGTGCCGCCTCCTGGTGCGTGGGGGCGAACAGCAGCGCGGCGTGGGCGTCGCGCCCCTGCGGGCGCAGGCCGAGCCAGCCTTCGTCCGCGGCGTGCAGTGCGGGGCGCGACGGCACGTCCACGCAGTCCACCGCATCGCCGTCCGCCGTGGATATCCGCCGGACAGTGGTCGCGCGGTCCACCGGACGACCCGTCACCTCGTCGTGCCGGTAGCCCCGGTACGTCACCCACGCAGAATCGTCGTCAGGGGCCGTCACGACCTGGACGCTCCCCTCTCCGTCCGCAGGAAGAGCCCACTTCAGCGCGCCCGACGGATCCCAGCATTCGAGGTCCGTGTGGGAGCCGGTGGCGAGCACCCGGCCGTCGGCCAGCACCGCCAGGTCCCGCACCTGCGCCCGCCGCCGCCACCGGCCCCCCGTCAGCCGCGCCAGAGTGTCCTCCGCGTGCGGGTCGTGAAGGAGCCCGCTCTCGACCCTCGGATGGCGTGTGTGGTCGGGGTCGACCAGACCGGCCGGGGCGGACAGCCAGTCGTCCACCGCGACGGCCAGCTCGAAGCCCTCGCGGAAGCCGCCGTCCTTGTCCTCGGGCGAGAGCAGCATCGCGAGCCTGCCGTCCTCCAGCCAGCGCAGGTGGCGCACTTGGCGGCTCCTGCTCAGCGGGTTCGTCACGCGCCCGGTCTCGAGGTACAGCAGGAGCGGCTGTCCCTGAAAATCCCACGAGCCGTCGTAGCGGCCGGTGCCGACGGCGACGAGCGGCAGCTCGGGGTGGGGCTCGACAGCACATACGGGGTAACTGGAGGCGACGACGTGGCGCGGACGGAAAGTGTCGGCCTCGTACACGCCGATCCGGTGGCTCAGCCAGTGGCCCGTACCGCGCCACATGACATGGCCGAGGGCACCGGCCGCGATGACGCAGCCGTGACGCGCGTCGGCCACCACCCACACGGGCCGGCCGATCTCGGCGAACGGCTGGTCCCCGAGTATCCGGCGGACGGTCAGCTCATCGGACACGACCGTCTCCCCCAGGCGGCGCACAGTCTGCCAGGCCCAGTGCTGTGCTGGGGCCTTCCAAGAGAATGGACACATCTCGGTACGTGATCGGGCGCGGATCCATGAGACACGCGTACCGTGCGCCAGTACGCGGCGACCAGCAGGACCCGGTCCTCCCACGGCAGGCTCCAGGGTCGGCCTTGCGGACCGCGACGCGCCCTCGTGCCGCAGCACGGTGATCAGCTGGCCGAACCGCCGAGGGCTCAGCCCGGTGAACGGGGGCCGGCGAAGCATCAGGTCGCTCGGAAAGGACGACACCAGCCCGCGCAGGCGCTGGAATTCACGATGAGCAGTCGGGAAGTACCTGGGGCACACAATTTACGGGAATCCACTCCGCGTTTCCCTTGAGACCGTTCACTGTTCACTCAACGTTGGTGAATCGACGTTTCCCGTACTGGAGTGCTTGCCGCCGACCGATCAACGGGCGAAAGACGCCCTTTCCCTCTGGCTCATTCCCCCCGATGACTGCGGTGGGGATTGCTTCACGGCGTCGTGGACAGTGGGGTGAGGGCGCTCTCGGCAACACTGATCGTGGTGCTGCACACCACAGGGCCGGCCGTGCCGGACGGTGGAATGCTCCAGACCTTCAACGTCACCATGTGGCCGCTGCGCGTCCCGGCGTTCGTCATCCTTGCCGGAGCGTTCAGCAGCGGAGGCCGGCTGGAGTCAGGTTACGTGCGCGGCCTCGTCGGCAGGATCATCGTTCCCGCCACAATGTGCTGGGTCCTGCTCTCCACGGAGAAGGTCCTGCTCGGGATGGAGTTCACCTTCCACCTGAGCCGATGGCCCTGGACTCTGTGGTTCCTGATGGCCCTGCTGTGGTGGCGGCTGCTGCTGCCCCTCATAACCGAGTTGCGGTATCCACTGCTCTGCACGACGGGGCTCGCCCTCGTCGCCGGTTACTTCGGCGAGATCGGCGACAACTACGCGGGGGCCCGGACCCTGATGTACCTGCCCCTGTTCTACCTGGGCTGGCGCCTCGGCCAAGGCACCCTGTTCGCCTCGTGGTTCACCTCGCGCCGCACCCTGCCCCTTGCCTGGGCCGGGCTGATCTGTGGTCTCGGCGGTGCCTTCCTCGTCTGGCGGCCCTGGCCCCATTCCGCGGTGCTCTACGAGGACGTGCCCCTGCCCATCGAGCTCGCCTGGGTCCCCCGGTTCTTCATCCTGGCGGCGTCGGCGGCCCTGGTGCTGTGCCTGCTTCGTGTCACCCCCAACCGGCGCATCCCGTACCTCACCACGATGGGCGCCGCGGGCTTCACCATCTGCCTCCTCCACCCGTTCTTCGTCCGTCCCTTCCTGGTCCTGGGCTACGCCGACCGCGTCGACACCCGCCTCGAGCAAGCAGTGATGTTCCTGGGCGCGGTCGCCTTGGCAGTCGTCCTTGGCAGCCCGCTGGTGCGGCGCCTGGCGCGTCCCTTGACCCGCCCACCGATCGACCGATTCCTCCTCAAGCCGAAGCCGAAGCCGGAGCCGAAGGGCCCGGCATCGGTGGCGCAGTCGCCCAGGGAGCTCGTGGGTTGACGCGATCGGACAGCGAAGTGCCGCCCGGCCCTGTGCCCACTACAGCTCTTCGTGGTGAGCGGGTCGACCGAAGCCCGTCGGCACCGCCACCACCGGACCGGACCTGATCAGTCCTGGTCCGTATCGCCCGAGCCACGGCCGCGCAGACCGTGCGTGACGTGGACACTGCCGGAACCGATGTCGCCCCCTGTGCCGGATCCCGTCCCGCGGCCTGACTGGGCCCCGAGCCCCAGGAGCAGACGGGGGGCGACCTGTCCGTCGTCCGTCCGGCGGCGCCGCCTTGAACTACGTCACATGACGGAAGCCGGGGCATCCGCGGCATTCCTCTCGCTGCCGCCGTTGACCACCTCTTGGCCACCCTCTACCCCCGTCCTCGGTGTACCGGGCTTCGCAGCCGTCACGCACGACGGGCGCGCTTCCCGTCGGCCCTGCGCTGCGCCACCTGGCGCGGCGTGTCACGTCTGGTGCGGCTGGCGCGAGCAGTGAGCGGTGGGTGAGGGGGCGTGCGTGCGGTGTTCGGATGCGCCGTACGCCTCATAAGGTGTGTTTGCGCCTCAAGGGTGCAAGCCCGCCCCTCTCACGCCGTACCGCCCACCGGCGACGGCTGGTTGTCTTGCTCGGGTGCACGGCCGGTCACGCATCACCGGCCGTCGGCACCGACCGCTGCTCGTCCACCTGGGAGGGAATGTGTCCGCTCCGGACAGCGTCACTGGTCCCGCCACCGAAGAACCGGTCCCCGTCGCACCCGCCGAGAACCAGCTCACCAGCCTCGGAACCCGCGCCGCACGTCAGCTGGCGACCACCACCAAGTCCGAGCCGCAGATGCAGGCCATCAGCTCCCGGTGGCTGCTGCGCAAGCTGCCGTGGGTGGATGTCAGGGGCGGCACCTACCGGGTCAACCGCCGCCTGCAGTTGCGCGTCGGGCGGGGCCGGGTCCACTTCGAGCACAACGGCGCGGACGACGTCCGGGTGATCCCGCAGACTCTCGCCGAGCTGCCCGCTCTGCGCGGCTACACCGACCACGAGGTACTGAAGGAGATCGCCGGCCGCTTCACGTTGCGGGAGGTCCGCGCAGGACAGGTCCTGGTCGAGGCCGGACAGCCCATCACCGAGGCGTACCTGGTCGTCCACGGCCGCTTCACCCGCTTCGCCGTCGGCAAGTACGGCGAGGAGGAGGTGATCGGTGTGGTCACCGACGGCGACCAGATGGGGGACGAGGCGATCGGCCAGTCCGACCCCCTGTGGCTGGCGTCGGTGCGCGCCGAGACGGCCGGCGTCCTGCTGGCGCTGCCCTGGGAGGCGGTCAGGGAGTTCACCGACCGGGTACCGTCACTGGCCGCGCACCTGGCGGCGTACGTGGAGCGGCAGCGGCTGCCGACGAACCGCAGGGGCGAGGCGGACGTACCGGTACAGGCCGGCCACAGCGGCGAACCCACGTTGACCGGTGGCTTCGTCGACTACGACCTCTCACCCCGCGAGTACCAACTGTCCCTGACGCAGACGGTGCTGCGCGTGCACACCCGCGTCGCCGACCTCTACAACGACCCGATGGACCAGACGCGGCAGCAGCTGCGGCTCACCATCGAGGAGATCCGCGAGCGCCAGGAGTGGGAGCTGGTGAACAACCGGGAGTTCGGCCTGCTGCACAACGTCGACCACGGGCAGCGCATCAGCACCTTCACCGGCCCGCCCACTCCCGACGACATGGACGAGCTGCTGTCCATGCGCCGCAGAACCCGCCTGTTCATCGCCCATCCCAAGGCGATCGCCGCGTTCTTCCGGCAGTGCAACAAGCGTGGGCTGGTGCCCGGTTCGGCGACGGTCGACGGACACGAGGTGCCCGCCTGGCGGGGAGTCCCGATCTACCCGTGCGGCAAGATCCCGATCTCGGAGTCCCGCACCACCAGCATCCTCGCGCTGCGCACCGGCGAGGCCGACCAGGGCGTCGTCGGCCTCTACCAGACCGGCATCCCCGAGGAGTACCAGCCCGGGCTGAACGTCCGCTTCATGGGCGTCGACAAGGCCGCCATCATCAACTACCTCGTGACCGCCTACTACTCGCTGGCCATCCTCGTGCCCGACGCGGCCGGAGCGCTGGAGAACGTCCAGATCAGCCGGACCGCCGACTGACCAGGTGGAGCACACGTCTATGAACAGCCCTTCGAGCACCACGGCCGCATCGCCGCTGCCCGGACCGCCGAACCTCGCCCGGAGCCTGCGAGGCCGGAACAGCGGCGCGGTTCCCGGACTGACGTACCGTCCCGTCCCGCCCGCCGACCCGGAGAAGGTCGCGGAGATCGACCGCAGGCTCGAGGCCTGGGCCCGTGGCCTCGACCTGTTCCCCACGCAGTGGAGCGGCGACTTCGCGCAGTTCCGGTTCGGCCGCGCTGTCGTCCTGCAGCACCCGGGCGCCTGTGACCTGGAACGCCTCACCGTCGCCGGCAAGCTGCTGCTCGCCGAGAACATCGTCGACAGCTGCTACTGCGAGGAGGACGAGGGCAGGGGTGGCGCTCGGCGGGGCCTGGGCGGCCGGCTGATCATGGCCCAGTCCGCGCTCGATCCGTTCCACGCCACCCCCGAGGCGGAGGAGGAGTGGCGCCACGGAGTCCAGGCCGACGGCCCTCTGCGGTCCTATCACTGGGCGGTGAAGGACTACGCGGCCCTCGCCACACCGAGCCAGGTCGACCGGATCGTGCACGACCTCGCGCGGTTGCACCTGGGCTATCTCGCGGAGGCCTCCTGGTCGGAGACGCGTCACGTGCCGCGGGTCTGGGAGTACCTGGTGATGCGGCAGTTCAACAACTTCCGCCCCTGCCTGTCCATCGTCGACGCCGTGGACGGTTACGAACTGCCGGAGGCCGTGTACGCCCGTCCGGAGGTGCAGCGCATCACCGTCCTCGCCTGCAACGCCACCACCATCGTCAACGACCTTTACTCCTTCACCAAGGAACTCGCGAGCGACCCCGACCACCTGAACCTGCCGCAAGTCGTCGCCGCCAACGACCAGTGCGGCCTCAAAGCGGCCTATCTGCGCAGCGTCGACATCCACAACCAGATCATGGACGCGTTCGAGAAGGAATCCGCGCTGCTGTCCGTCACCTCGCCGCTCCTCGAACGCTACGTCCGCGGCCTCGCCGACTGGGTGGCGGGCAACCACGAGTGGCATGCGACCAACACCCACCGCTACCGACTGCCCGACTACTGGTGACCCACGCCTCCCGCACGACCAGCCGTAGGCATGCCAGCACTTGCACCTGCACGACCGCACGAAGGAGTCAGCGTTGACCACCATGCACACCGGCACCCCGTCCGCAGTGGTACCCGCCCAGTCCACCTATCAGCACCGGGTCGCGGACTACTGGAACGCCGAGGAGAATCCGGTCAACCTCGAACTCGGCAAGCTCGACGACCTGTACCACCACCACTACGGCGTGGGCGACGCCGACCGGTCGGTACTCGACGAGCCGGACCCCGGCCGGCGCCGGGAGCGGATCACCCACGAACTGCACCGGCTGGAGCACGCCCAGGCCGAACTCCTCGCCTCCCACCTCGGCGGCCTCTCCCCCGACGACCGCGTGTTCGACGCCGGCTGCGGACGTGGCGGCGGCAGCGTGGTCGCGCATCTGCGCCACGGCTGCCACGCCGACGGGGTCACCATCTCCGCCAAGCAGGCGGACTTCGCCAACGAGCAGGCACGCAAACGCGGCATCGACGCCAAGGTGCGCTACCACCACCGCAACATGCTCGACACCGGCCTGACCACCGGCTCCTACGCGGCATCCTGGAACAACGAGTCCACGATGTACGTCGAGCTGGACCTGCTCTTCGCCGAGCACGCCCGGCTCCTGCGCCGGGGCGGGCGCTATGTGGTGATCACCGGTTGTTACAACGACAGTTACGGACGTGCCTCGCGGGAGGTCTCCCTCATCAACGCCCACTACATCTGCGACATCCATCCCCGCTCGGCCTACTTCCGTGCCATGGCCCGCAACCGGCTCGTGCCCGTGCACGTCCAGGACCTCACCGCGGAGACGATCCCTTACTGGGAGCTGCGCCGGGAGGCCGACCATCTGGTCACCGGCATCGAGGACACCTTCCTGTCCGCCTACCGGAACGGCAGCTTCCAGTACCTCCTGATCGCCGCCGACCGTGTCTGACGGTGCGGGGCGGCGCAAGAGGCTGCTACGGCCGTGACGGCTGAGTGAGGCGTGTGGTGGGGGGGGGGGGGGGGGGGGGGGGCGGCCCCCGCGGGGGGGGGGGGGTTGTATTTGGAGTTGATGTGGGGGGGCGGGGTGGTTTTTTTTGTGTCTTCGTCTCGGGCGGAGAACGCCCG
>NZ_JBIDCW010000029.1:64244-106553 GCF_043204795.1 Streptomyces sp. NPDC047706
GGGGGGGGGGGGGGGGGGGGGGCCGGGCGGGGGGGGGCCGCCGGGGGGGGGGGGGGGGGGGGGGGGGGGGGGGGGGGGGGGGGGGGCCCCCCCCCCCACCACCTTCTGTCGACAGTTGATCAAGTTCGCGATCTCGGGGCAGGCGGCTTGGTGATCTTCGTCGACCAAGGAGGGCGTCTCACCACCGTGACCACACCCACACGCCGAATACGCCCCCAGGACCGCCGACGGACCTTCGACCTGCGCGCGACGGCCGTGTTCTTCGGCCTTCTCGCGCTCCTGCTGAGCGGCGCCGGCTTCGCCGTCCGTTCGGCGGCCGGTGCCCTGCGGCACCGCCCGGTATGGGTGGTCGTGCTCTGCCTCGTCGTGACAGCGACCGTTCTGGTCCTCCGCAGGCGCACGGCACGGCGCAGGTTCTCCGCGAGGCGGACCGCGCAGCGCGCGGCCGCAGCGCTCGAGGAGGCCACGCACACAGCTCTCGACTCGTTGGAGACGACGGCCGCCCCCATCGCGGTGACACAGACCGCGGCCGGCTCGTTGTCGACCGGTTGCCCGGTGACGCTCGAGCGCCCCGGCGCCGACACCGAAGCGCAGCCATCGGTACCGCTCAATGCCTCCTGGAATGCCGCCGGTTGCGAAGCCGTGGACCACGCGACCGGCCCCACGGTGGCGCCTGAGACGGTGGCACCCGGGGACACCGAGGACACGCTCGACTACGAGGCATTGGACGCCGACGAGTTCGAGCGGGCGATCGCCGGGCTGTGCGAGCGGGACGGATGCTCTTCGGTGGAGGTGGTCGGGGCGCGGGGGACCTCGGCGCCGACGTCCTCGCCGTCACGCCGGACGGACGGCGCGTCGTCATCCAGTGCAAGCGCTACTGCGACAGCAACCGCTGCGGCTCCCAGGAACTGCAGCGCTTCGGCGGCACCTGTTACACCGTCCACGAAGCGGATGTCGCCGTCGTCGTCACGACAAGCGACTTCACTGCCCCGGCCGTCGAGTACGCCGAGCAGAGCGGAATCGTCTGCCTCAACGGCGAGGCCCTTCGGGGCTGGAGCAACGGCATCGGACCGGCTCCCTGGAACGTGGCGCCCCCGGGGCACTGGCACTGAACCCGCCAGGCACGGCCTGCCCGGGCACACTACGCAGGTGCCGACCGCGTGATGGCCACCGCAGAGGATCGCGGCACGTCTGGCCGGGCCGCGCGACGGGGCCGGGGCGCGCCGCCCCTGAGATGTCCCCCATCTGTCCCTGATATGTGTCAGGAATCTTTGACAGGTACCCACGGGTACTGTCAGCTTCTTCTGACAGGTACGACGGGAAGGGGCCACGATGCCCGACGTCCCGCCTCCGGCAGCGACGGGCGACGAATTGCTGAAGGTGCTGTCCGCGCTGGGCAACCCGCACCGGATGCGGATCGTCGCCGCGTTGCTGGAGCGCCGGAACTACGTCAGTGCGCTGGCTCGGGAGATCGGCATCAGCCGCCCGCTGCTCCACATGCATCTGCAGCGCCTGGAAGCGGCGGGACTGGTCGTCGGCACCCTCGAACTCGCCGAGGACGGCAAGTCGATGAAGTACTTCGACGTCACGCCGTTCGCCTACGAGTTGACACCCGATGTCGTGGCCCGCGCGGCCACCACGCTCACCGAGGCCGCGAAGACCGGGGCCGAGAAAGAGGAAGCGAAGTGAATGGGGAACAGGTGACGCTCGCCGAGAGCGCCGACACGTTCGGCGCTCTGGTCGGAGCCGTCGGCGCGGCCGGGGTCTTCACCCTGCTCATCGTGATCGTGTGGCAGGTCGCCGCCACCTGGCGGGCCCGGATGCTGGCCGCGCGGGAGGAGCAGTACAAGGACCTCGCGGCGAGGTACGCCCGGCTCCTGGAGGACACCGTGGAGTTGCAGCGCCGGACGGCCGAGGAGCAGCGGCAGGCTCTGGACGAGCTGACGAAGACCCGGCTCGCGGTGTCCTCGATGGAGAAGATGATGCGCGAGATCGAATAGCGCCGCGCGGGCACCGAGAACAGACGTACGGCCGGGAGCGGCAACTCCCGGCCGTACCGGGAAGAACACACCGTTCGAACACACCAACCCGCACGTCACGGCAGGTCCTCACACCTGCAAGCGCCGTGATGCGGGTCCCGTGCGCCCCGACGCCGGACGTCGAGACGGACCGGCGGCGCGCTTTCCCTACGTGAGGAGACTACTCATGCGTGCACTGCTCCAGCGTGTCGCCCGCGCGCCGGGCGGCCGACGCGGCAAGTGGCTGGTCCTGCTGGCCTGGCTGATCCTCGCCGTCGCCCTCGGTCCCCTGGCCGGCAAGCTAGGCGAGGTCGAGGATTCCGGGCCCAACGCCTTCCTTCCGCGCGGCGCCGAGTCCGCCCGGGTCAACACAGAGCTGCAGAAGTTCCGTACGGACACGGTGATGCCTGCCGTGGTCGTCTATACAGGTGACGGGGACACCCAGGCTGCGGCGGCGGCCGATCGGGGCGCCTTCGCGCGCCATGTGCCCGCGGGCCTGGCGGTCTCCGCGCCGATCCCGTCCGAGGACGGCAAGGCGCTGATGACGGTCGTCCCGCTGAACCTCGACGACGACCTCACCGGCACGGTCGACCGGCTGCGTCAGGTGGCCGGCGCCAACGCGCCGCCCGGAGTGGACGTGCGGGTCGGCGGCCCGGCGGGCTCCCTCACCGACGCGGTGGCGGTCTTCGACGGCCTCGACACGACGCTGCTGCTCGCCACCGGCCTGGTGGTGGCCGTTCTGCTGCTGCTCACCTACCGCAGCCCGGTCCTGTGGCTGCTGCCCCTGCTGTCGGTGGGCTTCGCGGCCGTCCTCACGCAAGCCATCACGTACCTGCTGGCCCGGCACGCCGGACTTCCGGTCGACCCACAGAGCGCGGGCGTGCTCATGGTCCTGGTCTTCGGCGTCGGAACGGACTACGCCCTGCTCCTCATCGCCCGCTACCGCGAGGAGTTGCACCGCCACAAGGACCGTCACGAGGCGATGCGGATCGCGCTGCGCCGCTCGGGTCCCGCCGTACTGGCCTCCGCCGCGACCATCGCGGTCGGCCTGTCCTGCCTGGCGTTCGCCGACATCAACTCCTCCCGCTCGCTGGGGCTGGTCGGCGCGGTCGGTGTCGTGTGCGGCTTGCTCGCGATGGTGACGGTGCTTCCGGCGCTGCTCGTCGTCACGGGCCGCTGGGTGTTCTGGCCGTTCGTCCCGCGCCACGGGACACCCACCCGCCACGCGCGCACGGTCTGGTCCCGGCTCGCGGCCGCGGTCGCCCTGCGCCCGCGCCGGTCCTGGCTGATGTCGGTCGCCGTCACCGGCGTCCTCGCGATCAGCGCGCTGGGCATCACCATGGGCCTGACACAAGCGGAGACGTTCCACACCAAGCCCGAGTCGGTCGTGGCGCAGGAGAGGATCTCGGCACACTATCCCTCGGGCGCCTCCGACCCGGCCGACGTCGTCACTCGCACCGAGCGGGCCGCCGAGGTCAGGGCGGCCGCGGCGGCCGTGGACGGGGTGGCCCGCGTCGAGAACGACACCGAGCACACACCGGACGGCGACCTCACCGCGATGTCCGTGGTGCTGCGGGACGCGCCCGACAGCCGGGCGGCCAAGGAAACGATCGACGAGCTGCGCGAGGCGGTGAACCCGCTCGGCGCCCTGGTCGGCGGCACCACGGCGGAGAGTCTCGACACCCAGCGGGCCGCGGACCGTGACCTGACGACGGTCGTCCCGATCGTGCTCCTGGTCGTCCTTGCCGTCCTGATCGTGCTGCTGCGGGCCCTCGTCGCCCCGCTGTTGCTCCTGGGCACGGTGGTGCTGTCGTACTTCGCGGCACTCGGCGCGTCGAACCTGCTGTTCGAGCACCTGCTCGGCTTCGCGGGTGTCGACTGGTCCCTGCCGCTGATGGGCTTCGTGTTCCTGGTCGCCCTCGGCATCGACTACAACATCTTCCTCATGCACCGCGTGAGGGAGGAGACCGGGCGGCTGGGGCATGAACGGGGCGTCGTGGAAGGCCTGATCAGCACCGGCGGCGTCATCACCTCGGCGGGTGTCGTCCTGGCCGCGACCTTCGCGATCTTCGCGGTGCTGCCGCTGGTGACGATGGCCCAGCTGGGCGTGCTCGTGGGCATCGGCGTCCTGCTGGACACCTTCCTCGTACGGACGGTCCTGGTTCCCGCCCTCGCCCTGGACCTGGGCCGCCGCTTCTGGTGGCCGGGCCGCCTGTCCCGCGCCCTGCCCCGCATCGACGGGGACGGCCCCGTGGGCGCCTCCTGCACGGGGCCGCGGGAACGCCGCCACGAGGTCGCGTAGTGCGATCACGGAACCCGGCAGGCGGCTCTCCTCGGCCTCGGACGGGACGCCACCAGGCCCATCTTTCAGAGCGTCAGGCCGGCTCCGCCGCGGCTCGTCACCTGCGGCCGTGGAGTCCGTGACCGGTGGCGCCGACGCGTGTCACGGCCTCGGCGGGGCCGCCCGCGGACGGGATCGGTCGGCATCCGTTGCCGGAGCGCGGGCGTCGGCGGAAGGACCCGCCGCCCGGAAAGGGCCAGTCATCCGTCGGCGGAGCCGGCCTCGAAGTCCGCCTCGCCGATGGGGCGCATCCCGAAGGCAAGTGGCGGCGGCTGTCGGGACGAGGTCCAGGCACCCGCCGCGGCGGGTGCCCCTTGCCCTCGCGCTCACCCGGAGCCGAGGCACAGCGGAACCTTCGGCTGCGTGTCGGACTTCTTGAAGAACGATGTGAGGCTCTCGCTCTCCGCTTCGACTTTCGCACCGGCCGGCAGGAGCTTGCGAAGCGCCTTGAGCACCTCGGACGAGATCGACAGACCCACCCCTGCGCCGACCTTGGCCTCCAGCTTCGCCGATCTGCAGCGCGCCAGCGGGGCGCCGAACGCCGAGCCGTTGGTCACGCCCGCGTCCACGACGAATTTGGCATAGGGCCCGGCGAACGCCGCGGGGATGCCGAGGCCGAGCTGGAACTTGGCCTCGACCGCGGCGGCGACACCGCTGGCGCCCACGGAGACCCCGCTGATCGAGTCCATGATGGACTTCTCCACGGTCATGCTCGGTGTCACCGTCCTGCCGTCGACGATGCCGAGCGGGCCGTCCAGCCGCCACCGACCGCCCGCGGTCACGGTCGTGTTGTCGCCGCTCAGCGCGGTGGCGACGACGAACTTCCAGCTGTTGCTGTACATCAGCGGCTCGCCCGGCAGCACGGGAACCGTCAGCTCGACGGGGATCTCCACCCGGATCCTCTTGTTGTTGTCCGCACCGTCGGCGGCCCCCGCGGCGATGTCGAGGGAGAAGGCGTCGACTCCCTCGACCACGAAGGTGGAGCCGGACCCGAGCCTGCCGTTCGCTATCGAGACGTCGGAACGGACGCGCAGGTCGCCGGTGTGCAGCGCGAAGTCGATGAACAGCTTGAGGCCGGCGCCGACCTCGTGAACGATCTTCAGTCCCAGTTCTCCCGGTGATGCCACCGGCTGCACCTCCCAGTCCCCGTAGCTCCAGGTGACGTTGTCCTCCCGGGCGGGCGGCAGGCCGGCCCCGTCGGCCGACGCGATCCGGGGCCGTCCCACGGTGACGACCGCACCCGACCGCCGGGACGTGAAGGCGGGTCGTGCCAGGGAGGAGGCCGGGTCGGTCGAGGGGGACGCCGCGCCCTCGCCGCCCGGCGGGACCGAAACGGCCCCGGGACGGTCCGGTACCTCCTGGTACAGCGTCTCGCTCTGCTCGATCCTGCGGTCGGTGTGGAAGCGCGCGTCGCGGAAGACCTCGGTGAGCGTGACCGGCGCCAGCGTCACGGCGAGATCGTCGCCTGCCGGCCGCACCTCTACGACCCGCCCGGCCGCCCTGCTGCTGGCGTACATGACCTTGCCGACCTCGATGCCGGCCGCGCCGCCCGCCTGCCCGTCGATCGTCCAGGTCAACCCGTCCGCGCCGGCGGACCGGATGGCTCCCGGGCCGCCCTCGATCAGGACCACGTCCGGCTGGTAGGTGACCGACCCGTCCTCGACCGGTCCGGCTCCGTACGTCAGGGCGGCGGCGGTGGCGTCCTCGCCCTCCGGCATGTTTCCCGTGGCGGCCGGTGGCTCGCGGTCCTGCCCGGTGCCGTCGGCGGCCGAAGTGCAGCCGGCCAGCATCGCGAGGGCGAGAAGGGCTCCAGCCACGGCGGCGACGCGCCCGTGCGGAGTCCACCGGGTGTCCCACCGTCCCCCGGCGACGATCGGCGCCCGCAGCGCCTGGTCCCTTGTCACAGCCGCTCCGCGACGTTGCGTGCCAGCTCCTGGAGCGGCTCACGGTTCTCCGCGGGATCGTTGAGACGGACCAGCCGGATCGCCACCCAGGTGGTGGACTTGCGGAAGAAGACCGCGTTGTCCTCGGCGTACGCCTCGTCCCCCACGCCGGTGACCGGCGTGAACTTGTGCCCCAGCTCGCGGTCGATGTCGTAGAACTTCTTGGCGCCGTCGCCGAGATAGATCTCCACCTGGGCCGACGGGCCGGTGACCGGCCCGTTGTACGTGCATCCCGGACTGGTCCCGGGATGCTCGACGCCCGCCTCGAGCGGCGTCTTCACCACCGCCTCCGCGTCCTCCTTCGGCAAGAGCTCGCAGGCCTTCACCGCCGTCCCTGCCGGTGTGTCGCCGGGAGCCTGGGGACTCGACGGCTCGGCGTCGGCGGGGGATGCGGGTGCGGTCGCTGTCGCCGTGACCGTGACGGTGGCATCGGGGACCGGGGCGCCCTGGGCACACCCGGTCACCGCGGCCAGCGACAGGGCGACGGCCGTCACCGTGCGGCGCATGACGGATTCACCCCCTCTCAGATCCGGTCGCGGAGCAGACCGACCAGCTTGACTGCGGTCGACCGGTCGTCACCTTCCGGACCGGTGACGACCTGGACCTGACAGTCGCGATCGCCCGCGGCGAAGCGGGCGATGCCGCCGCCGAGGAAGCGGATCCCGTCGGGCCCGGGCTCGCTGACGACGCCGGGTTCGTCCTTGATCTCCCCCGAAGCGGCGGTACCGGGTCCGCCGACGCTCACGGTGACCGAGTGGTAGGTGTCCGGGTTCTCCCAGCCACACACGCTGTCGCCCACCCCGGAGGTGGGCCGGCCGCCGTCGTTCCTGCCGATGATCGGCGTGACCTCATCGGGCTTGAGCAGGGTGCAGGCGTCGATCTCCGTGCTCTCCCCGCCGCCGGCCGTCGTGGCGGCGGCGGAAGACCGGCCGCCGGAGTCCTTGTCGCCGGAGGCCGGCGCGGCCGGAGAGGAGTCGCAGGCCGAGGCCGCCAGGGCCAAGGACACGATCAAGAGTGTTGTCAGGGTAGTGCGCTTCACTTCTGTTCCCCCCATGGGCAAAGCAGTACAGCCGGGTTGACGCGGTGGCCCGGCCAGCCGACCTCCGCCATGGCCTCGGCCACGACATCGGCGTCCGGGCCCTCGACGATCGCCAGCACGACCTCGTCGGCGGGCAGACGCACCGCGGCGACCAGGCGTACCCCCGGGGCGGTCGGCGAGGGCGGTCGCCCCGCGGAGCCGCCACCGGAGTCGTCGTAGCGCTCCACCGCGAAGACTGGCCTGGTCACGACAGTGACGCTAGGCCGTTCAAGAGGGGCGTCGAATCGGGTGTTTCCCTATCCGTCCCGCCTTCCGTCACGCCGTCCATGGCGCGGCATCCCCTCGCGCTGCTCACGGCAGCGCCGGGTGTGGCTGGTGTGGCGGGCCGTGGTGGGAACGGCCGACCAAGCGGGGAAGGGCCCGGCGCCATGGCGGACGACGACCGGTGACCTGGAGGACGGATGTTCTCCCGCCGGAACGAAGGGTCCCTACCTGTCCGTCTCGCCGCGCCGTGCCATCGCCGCGCCGAGCTCGGCCCGGCTGGCGATCCCGAGCTTGTGGTAGACCCGGGCGAGATTCGCCTCGACGGTCTTCGGGCTGATGAACAACGCGTCCGCGATGGCGCGGTTGGTCTGTCCCCGCGCGGCCAGGTGGGCCACCCGCTGCTCCGTGGCGGTCAACTCCCGTGAGGACGGCGTCCGGCCGGCGCCGATCCGCGCGAGTTCGGCCCTGGCGCGGCGTTCGAACGCGGCCGCGCCGATCGCGGCGAACTCGGCGACCGCCTCCTCCAGTGCGCTGCGCGCGAGACGCCTGCGCTTGGCCCGCCGCTGGACCACGCCCGCCACCAGCAGGCAGCGGGCTCGATCCAGCGGAAGCAGGTGCGGGGGCACCGCCGCCCTGGCCTCCTCCAGTCTGCCGACCGCTTCGGCGGCGTCCCCGCCTTCGGCGGCGGCCAGCAGCGCTCTGCTGCGCGCGAGACCCAGTGTCGTCCACGGCCTGGGCAGGCGCTCATGGCGCTCGACGAGCCGGTCGAGCACGCGGCGGGCGGTCGCCAGGTCACCGACGGCGGCACACGCCTCGATCCAGTCCGGCTCGAACCGCTGCGACAGCGGCTCCGCGAGCCCCGCCGCGTCCGCCTCGGCGGCCAGCGCGCGATACGTCTCTGCCGCGTCGTCCGCGCGCCCGTCGGACAGGGCGGTGAAAGCGGCGAGTCCGAGATGGATGCGGCGTGCCCACGGGTCGTCGACCGCCTCCGCGCGGCGCAGCCCCGCTTCGGCCACCTTGCGGGCCCGCTCCACGTCGCCCCTGTGCGCGTCGACCTGACCGGCCAGCATGGTCTCTCCCACGAGCCCGGTGCCCAGTTGCTCCCCCAGCTCCCGGGCCGCCGTGATCGTGCGGGCGGCGTCGTCGTACCGGCCGGCCACCAGTTCCGTCTCGCCGAGGTGGCACAGCAGTTCGTGCTGCCACGGTTCGTCGCCGAGCGCGGTCGCCTGGTCGAGCATGTCGTGCAACCGGGTCCTGGCCAGGTCGTGCTCGTCGATGGACCTCCACCAGACCGCGGGGATGGTGCCGGCCAGCCACGACGGGCGGTTCTCCTCCAGTGCCAGGGCGCGGTCCAGCAGCTCAAGCCGCGGTGAGTGACCACTGCGGATCTCGTTGTAGAAGAGCTGCAGCATGGATCCTGACAGCAACTCGGCATCCCCGGGTGCCGTGTCGGCGAGGAGCTTGCAGGCGGCCTCCGCATGGCGCCGGGCTCGTTCGGGCGAGTCGTGGAACATGCTCAGATAGGCATGGATACGGCCGGCCAGCGGTGAGGCGGCCGAGGCCGCGGCCAGCGCCCGCTCGCCCGTCTCAGCCGGGACGGCGAGCGGTTCGTCGGCGCTCCAGGCGACCTCCGCCCGCAGCAGCAGCGCCTCCGCCAGCCGGTCGCCGCTGCTCTCCTCGGCGACCTGGTCAGCCGCCGTCGCCGCTGCCCGGTAGTCGCCGCTGTCATAGAGGCAGCGGGCCGCTGCCAGCCGGCGGCGGCCCTGATCCGCCGGGGAGTCGGGCGGCGTCAGCCGTGCCGCCTGCCCGTAGAGACCTGCGGCGATCTGCGGGGCGCCACGGCGCCGCTGCCGTCCGGCCGCCGCCTCGAGTTCGGCGGCGACCGCGGCGTCCGGTGCCGTCGCGCACTGGGCGAGCTGGCGCGCCCGCTCGTCCGGATCGGCGACGACGTCGGCCAGCCGACGGTGCAGCCTGCGACGTAACCCCGCCGCCATACCGGCGCGGACCGCGGCGGCGTAGAGCGGGTGGCTGAAGTGCACCGTGCTCTCCGTGACCGACAGCAGCCGGGCGTCCTCGGCCGCGTCGAGGTCACTGAGGTCCACCCCGGCGGCCTGCAGATCACGCAGATTCGCCACGGACAGCAGAGCGGCGAGCCGGATGGCTTCCCGGCACGCCGCCCGCAGCGCGCTCACCCTGTCCGCCAGCATGCTGGTCATCGTGGCCGGGAACGGCAGGTCCTCGGCGGGTGACGGCAACTGGGGCAACCGCAGCACGGCGCGCGCCAGTTCCATCGCCAGCAGCGGGTTCCCTCCGCAGTCGCGGACGATGCGCGACAGCAGCGGACGGCTGAACGTCACCTCCAGCCGGTCGCGCAGTACGTGGTGCAGCGCCCCCGCGCCCAGTGGTCCCACCTCGATCCGGCACAGGGGGACGGCCAGGCGATCCAGGTCCAGCGGTGTCCGTGTGGCGGCCTCGCTGCGGGCACTGACCAGGATGGCCCAGCCGTTGATCCGGCGCAGGGCGTAGTTCAACGCCCGCTCGCTGGCGGGGTCCAGCCACGGCGCGTCGTCCACGGCGACGACGACCCGGGGGTTCGAGGCCGCGGCAGCGTCGAGCAGGGACCGCGTCGCCGCGGCGAGTGCCCGCTCGTCCACGGCGTCGCCGACGCTCGCGGTGAGCAACGCCGCCTCGGCCGCGGCCCGTTGCGGGCCGGGCAGATCGGCCACCTGGGCGGCGAGTGGCCGCAGCAGGTCGGCCAGGGCTGCCAGCGCCAGGGAGGACTCCGACTCCGCCGGCGCGCACGTCAGCACCAGCCAGCCCGCTTGCCGTGCCCGGCCCAGAAGTTCGCGCCACAGGACGCTCTTGCCTATCCCGGCCGGCCCGGTGAGCAGCACCGGCTCACTCCGGACGAGTGCCCCCCACGCCTGCTCCAGCACGGCGTCCCGACCGAACACCAAAGCCACGGGCCCAGCATAGTGTCTGAATACGTACTACTGCTCGACGAATCGTCGTGCCGGGCCCGCGTTCCGCGGCATGGAGGTCACCTGGTTCCGGGACGAGGCGTCAAGCGGGCGCTGACGCCTGCCCGTCTCGCGCGGTCGGTGTTCGTGCGGTGCGTGACGCCGGGCCGCCCCCGCGGCCGGGGAGCTCGCAGCCGGCGCGTGAGGCCGCGGTCAGGTCAGGTCAGGTCAGGTCACCGCCGGGTGCGTCAGCTCGACAGTTCCAGGAGGCGTCGCATCAGCTGCTGTTCCTTCTCGGCGGTCTCGTGAACGATCTTCGACGCGCTGTGGAGGGATTCCCGGGACGACGAGACTCCCGCCTCGTGCAGCAGTCCGGCCACCTCGGTCCATTTCTTCGACACCTCGCGGTAGGCGTCCGAGGTCTCCTGGAATTCGTCGATTTTCGTGATCTCCGCGGTCTCCGCCAGGAATTCGGCCCACATCTTGCGGAACAGACCCCCGCCCGTTCCCGCATCCTCCATGATCGTGTGAATCTCGGAGAGGCTGTCTGCGGGTGACTCGAGGTCGTCGAGCCACTGCGGCATCAAGTCGGCGACTTTGTGCATGCCCTTGTACCCGAAGTTGGAAATCGGCGGGTTCAGAAAGTTCTCCGCCGCCGTTTTGATGCCTTTGCGGGCCGCTTTCCCCAGATCCGGAAGGCCGCCCTTCGGGAGGCCGAGGGTGAAGGCGCGGTTGCGCGAACTCATCGGGCCGCGGGGGTTCCGCGCGATCGCGAGGGATTCGCCGGAGGCCCATTGCAGGCCGAGCGGCCGGGTCTCGACCAGAGCGAAACGGTCGTCGTCGTCGTATCCGACGCAGGCGACGTAGTGTGCCGCGAACCGGAAGTCGTCGGTGGAGTAGTCGAGGCAATAGCGGTCGAGCTTGAGTCCGACGACGGTTCCGGAATCAAGCTCGGCCAGCAGATGATCCTTCGCCCGCTTCGCCGATGACGTCTCGTGAACGGACAGCCGGAGTTTCAGCGTATTCGCGAGATTCTCCGTGAGCGTATCGGGCTTGATGCGGCCTCCGACGAACGGAGTCGGCATCTGCTTCGTCCGCCAGTAGATGAACGAAAGGCCGCCGGCGAGCCCGAAGACGAGGGGCTCCGACAAGTCGAGCTCTCGCTGCCGCAACAGATTCACGAGTGTGGTCGACTCGCAGTGTTCACCGACGTACGGATCTGCTTCTAAAAGCGACACCTGTTCACGTCTCCCTTCCATCGCGTAGAGCGTAGCGCAACCTTCTGCAGTTCGATTGCGGACGCCAAGATCAGGAAGACGTTCCCGCGCTCACATTCGCGACACCAGGAAGTTGCCGAGGAACAGGTGATCCATTTCCGTTTTGAGGAAGCAGGACAGAGCGTCCGCGGGCGAGCAGACGATGGGTTCGCCGGCGACGTTGAACGAGGTGTTGATCAGGCAGGGAATCCCGGTCAGCTCGTTGAACTCACGCAGCAGCCGGGCGAGCAGGGGGTTGCTCTCCTCGGTGACCGTCTGGATCCGTGAGGTACCGTCGACGTGACAGGCGCCCTGGATCATGTCCTGGTACTCGGGCCGCACCGGAACCACGAACGTCATGTAGGGCGAGGACTTCTTCTTGCCGAGTTCGAAGACCTTGGGCGCGAGGTGCTCCAGCACCACGGGGGCGAAGGGGCGGAACTGCTCGCGGTGCTTGATGCGTTCGTTGATGATGTCCTTGATGTCGGGGAACTTCGGGTTGGCGAGGATGCTGCGGTTGCCCAGGGCACGCGGCCCGTACTCCATGCGCCCCTGGAACCACCCGATGACGCATCGCTCCCGCATCAGTGTCGCGGCCTGTCCCGGCACGTCCCCGGGGTCCAGTTCGCGCCAGACGACCTGGCCGGCGTACTGCTGGAGGGCTGCCCGCATGTCCCGCTCGTCATAGCTCGGGCCCAGGTACGGCGACGGGCTGATCCGGGGCGGTGCACCGGCCTGTCCGCAGGCGAACAGAGCCGCCCCGATGGCGACGCCGACGTCGCTGGCGCCGAAGCTGACATCCATGTCGGTGAAGCGTGAACGTTCCAGCAGCTTGCTGTTGTTGACGCAGTTCAGGGCGAGTCCCCCCTCGAAGAGGACGCGGGGGAGGTCGCTGCGGCTCTCAAGCGCCCGGATCTGGCCGGCGGTCACCGTCTCGAGCATGTGCTGTGCGGCACTGGCCACACGTACCCGGTAGTCGAACTCCTCGCGGCACTGCTCGTCTCCGCCGAAGATGCGGTCGAAGAGTTGGTAGTAGGCGGGTACGGCGTTCGCCGGGTAGGGAGTCCTGTAAGTGCCGTCCGGGCACACCTCGACCACGTGCTCGAGGAACGGGTTCGGCTCGGGCGGCGCAGCGTATCCGGCCAGTCCCATGACCTTGTACTCGTCGTTGTTCGGCACGAATCCGAGGTAGCGCGTCACCACGGAGAAGAGCATCGCCAGCGAGTGCCGGGAGTCGATCGTCATGTCGTCGAAGATCTTCACCTCGCCGTCGCGCACCTCACCCGTGATCGACGACAGCCATTCGGCACGACCGTCGCTGACCAGGAATGCCGCGTCCCCACCGCCCGAGAGGTGGTACCCCGTCATCAGATGCGCGAGGTGATGCGGGACCCGCACCAGCTTCTCCGGGTTCAGCCGGTGGCCCGTGTGCTCAAGGAAGTCGGCTTCGGTCGCGGCCTCGCTGAACATCGCCGCATGCGTTTCCGCCAGCCGCTGCAGGCGCGCGAACTTCTGCTCGACGGACGCCGCCGGATCCTCGGTGATCTCGGCGATCATCTTGTTCACCACGTCCTGGGAGAACTGCCAGGAGAAGGCGAAGGTGTCGACGTCGTCGAAGGATATCCCGGCCGATTCCAGGCACCAGCGCATCGCGCCCGCCGGGAAGCTCGACGTCTTCTTCTCCCGATTGAGCCGTTCCTCCTCGACGGCGGCGACCAGTTTCCCGTCGACGACGAGGGCGGCGGACGAGTCATGGCCGTACAGCAGGTGCCGGTCGATGCCGGTGGCACGGAAGAGGCGTCCGAAGATTTCCGCGGACTTGCCGAACCCGTTGTAGCCCAGAACGATCATGAGGAGCTCCTTCCGCTATGGCCAGATCGTGAGGTAGTCCGAGATCACGGCAGACCGCCGGAAGCCCGGATCGAGGACCGCGCCGGTCAGATCAGCCCCGCTGAGGTCGGCGCCGTCCAGGTTCGCGCCCACGAGGCGGCAGCCGTTCAGCTCGGCCAGGATGAGGTACGCCTCGCACAGATCGGCGCCTTCCAGGTTCGCGCCCCGCAGATCCGCGGAGATCAGATACGACTCGGTCAGCACGGCGTCGGTGAAGTCGGCGTCGGCGAGTTCGGCGCCCTGAAGGTCGGCGCCGTGCAGGACCGCCTTGCGCAGGTCGGGCCGGAAGGGGCCCTGCGCCCGGCGCAGGCGGGCGTGCTCGTTCCAGCGTCGGGGCCCTTGGAGCAGTACGGTCTCGTCCTCGGTGGGCATGTCCGGACCTCGCGTCTACAGAGGGGTGAGCGCGCTCAGCGCCCGCTTCTCGACGTCCATCGCGGAGCGTGCCGTGTCCGCCACGGCGTCCACGAGCGCCTTGAGATCGCCGCGCGCGGTGAGGGTCCCCGCTGCCAGCAGTGCCGATCCCAGGTTCGACCACAGCCGGCCGCTGTCGAGGAACTGTCCGGCCGCCTCGGCGTAGCGTGCCTCGCCGGTGCTGCCGGCGACGCTCTGCAGATAGCGGCCGATCATCGGGCGGAACAGCCCGCCGCCGGTGCCGAAGGACTCGATCTGCCGTCCCAGATGGAGCAGCTGACGCGCCAGCGCGTCCGTCCGCACCACCTGGCCGGCCAGGTCCACGTCCTCGACCTCACCGTGTTTGGACTGCGGCCAGGACGCCGCCGTCGTGGCCAGCAGCTTCATCCCCGGGATTCCCAGGTTCCGGCTGCCCGGCTTGAGGACCTCGCGACACAGGGTGCGTACGGCCACGGGACCGACGCGGTCCAGCTGCGGGGTCCGTCGCGGCGCGCCGAAGACGTACACCTTCCAGTCCGGGTTGAGCGGCGGCGAGTTGCGGCTGGACCGGGCCGCCTGCAGCTCGGCCGTACTCACCCGGACGGGTTCGTCGAACGCCGGATCCGACACTTCGAACGCGTCGTCCCCGAGGGGGCGGACCACGTTGACGAAGTACCCGCCGAAGGAGGAGCGCCCCTTGAGACCCCAGTACGGAAGCAGGCCGAGGTCCACCCGGGCCATGACGGCCGGCGCCGACTCGAGCAGCCTGGCCAGGCCCGCCCCGGACTTCGGCGTGTGCGTGACGACCTCGACACCCATCAGCCGCGACGCCCTGAGCGGCATGATCGCCTGCTTGCCGACGACGATGTCCGGCGCGTCACCGTTCGCCGGGAAGAACGAGAAGCCGAAGCCCCCGTCGAGCCCGAACACGATGTCCTCGTCCGCCTCGTATCCACCGGCCGCGAGTACGGCGCACTGGCAGGCCGACTCGCAGTGGATGCCGCGGCGGTGGACGTAGCGGCCGGTCGCGTTCATCACTCACCCCTGTCCCAGTTCCATCAAGGACCGGCGCAGCCGCGGGTCCATCTTCTCCACCGCGTACCGGAACGTGTCGCGGGGCATCTCGGTGTGCCAGGTGCGCAGGAACTCGGCCACCTCGTGGGGATGGACCTCGGCGGTGACCTTGAGCAGCCAGCCCGAGCCCTTCTGCACGTAGACGTCTTCGTCGTGCATCAGCCGGGCGCAGTTGCCGAAGACGTGCGCCGTCGGCAGCTCGAAGACCGTCCGGCCCACCTTGCGCCGGACGAACTTCACGACAGCCACGTTCGCCGCGCGCCTGACCCACGGGGAGGCGGATCCGGTCCAGCGCCGGGTTCGCGGGATCAGCTCCAGGTGCCCGAGGAAGAACGGATACAGCAGCTTCAGGCACATGTCGTCGCACTGCGCCCAGTTGGAGACGTACGTCTGGAGCCAGTGCTCGCAGCGGTCCAGCAGTTCGTCGCCGAGCCCCGTCCTGGCGACCTTGTGCAGGACCGCGAAACCCAGGAGCACCTCCTCGTGGTACTCGGCGCGCGCCAGCACCTCCTCGGCCAGGAGCAGCCGCGCCGCCGCGGGGGTGTCGCGCCGCTCGCGGAAGTAGTCGGTGGCGATCTCGGTGACCGCGGCGTTGCTGACCCCCAGGGCCCGGATCTCGTGCGGGAAGTACCGCCGCATGCGCACCGCGAAGTCCGGGTCGGCCCTGGCCGCGAGGGTCTTCGCCAGTTCGCCGGCGGCGGCGTGAACATTGGTCACGGGGCGCCGATCGTGAGTTTGAGCGGCTGGGTGGGCAGCGGCTTCGGTGCGCGTTCCAGCCGGGGCTTGCCTTGCATGACGTACTCGTACTCCTGTTTCATGTCGGCCACGGCCTGGATGGTGTCCTTCGAACGGTCCGTCAGGTTCTGTCCGCCCAGGCCCCACCACAGGTACCAGTTCTTGTGGCTGAGGTAGGAGTTGCGGACGAAGTCGAGCGTGTCCCGGTCTTCGAGGATCGCCGGCTCCACGTAGAAGGCGGGGACGAAGGTGCCCTGCCCCTCCTCGAGGATCCCGGCCTTGACGGCCTGGCGCTGCAGCTTGGTGCCGCTGAGGATCCGGATGCCGAGGTTGGCGTAGATCTGGGCCGGGTTGAGGTAGCGCTCGGTGAAGCGGATCGACTCCCTGAGCGCTTCCGGGGTCTCCCCCGGGCCGCCGAGGAAGATGCAGTGGGTGTGCTCGATCGGGCTGGCCGTGAACAGGCGGTCGATCTCCAGGACCCGTGCCATGTCGAAGCCCTTCATCAGATCCGCCAGGGCCTCGTCGGTGAGCGCGTCGGTACCGAGGTCCACCCGGATGCAGCCCGCCGCGTGCAGCAGATCGACGAACTCCGGGGTCACCGCGTTCGGCGTCAACTGGCAGTACCAGGGCACGTCGAGCTTGGCGCGGATCATCTCCTCGCACACCTCTGCCGCGTACTCCATCGGGTAGTTGAAGGTCGCGTCGACGATCTCGAACTCCCGCACGGCCGGGTTCTCCGCCATCGCCCGCTGGATCTCGGCGACGACCTCGGCCGGCTCCTTGAACCGGTCCCCCTTGCCCTCGGTCTTGCGGATGATGCAGTAGGAGCAGAACAGCTTGCAGCCCCGCTTGGTCTGCAGGGTCTCGATGGCCGGCTGGTGATCGCGGCTGAGGTCGGAGGCCGCCGAGACGCCCTCCTCGAAGTACCGGGGGTCGTACACGGACCGGTCGGGCTCCAGCGCGCCCAGGTCGAACGCCTGGCTCGACTGGTTCTGGCAGAACTTCCCGTTCTCGTCGAGGTAGCACAGTCCGGATATCGACTCCAGCCGCCCACCGGACTCGAGGTAGTCCAGCAGCTGCACGATGCCGGCTTCGCCCTCACCCGCGATGCCGTAGTCCGGCCGGGCGTACTCGAAGAACGACAGCGGCTCGACCGAGAAGCCCGATCCGCCGAGGACGACCTTGGCGCTGGTGTACTTGCGTACACACTGGACGATCTTCTCGGTCATCGGGCCGAAGAAGACCGGGTCGATGAACGTCAGGTTGTCCAGGTTCCGCACGGCGACGCCGACCACGTCGTACGTCTCGGTGGTCAGCTTCTCCCGGACCGCCTTGAGCTCGCGGGACTCCCAGAGCAGGTCCAGGACGTCGACGTGGTGCCCGGCGTGCTTGAGCGCGGCGCTGATGTAGGCCATGCCGATGGGCAGCGCCGGCCGCGGCACCCGGATCTTGTTGGTGGAGATGAGCAGTACGCGCATGGGCCTTCACTCTCGTCAGGACTGCCAGTACGTCTCCGGCTGCAGGTCGCCGCTCAGGGTGGCCTTGGTGCGGTAGCGGCGCATCCGGTCCAGGTCGACCTCGACGACACCGACACCCGGCTCCTTGCCGAGGTCCACCATCCGTTCGTCGCCGTCGACGAAGTCGAACCGCTCGGCCTCGAGGAAGAGCGGGTCCGCCAGGACCTGGCTGCGCCCCATGTAGCCGAACCCGGCGTACAGGTTGTTGCCGATGCCGGACGCGAACGCGACGATGCACTCGGCGTCCACGGCCCTGACCGGCAGGCGCATGTTCGCCACGTACGCGAACATCTCCGGCACCAGTGCGGAGCACACGATGATGTCGACGCCACGGCGGCAGTACTCCCGCGCGACCTCCGGGAAGTTGATGTCGTAGCCCTGCATCAGGCCGATGCGCCCGAACTCGACGTCGAAGACCGGGTACTGCGATCCGCCGGAGAGGTAGCGTGCCTCCAGCTCGTGGCAGTGCACGCGCCGATAGTGGCCGAGCATCGTTCCCTCGGGGCCGCACAGGACCGAGGTGCTGTAGTACTTGCCGTCGTCGCCGCGTTCCAGCAGGCCGGCGACGATGTGCACGCCGGCCTGCTTCGCCTGCTCGCACAGGAAGTCGGTCTCCGGCCCGGGTATCGGCACCGACACCTCCGCGACCTCCAGGATGTTGCCGGAGGTGGAGAACGCCTCGGGCAGGCAGACCAGGTCCGCGCCCTGCCCGACGGCCTCACCGATGTAGTGCTCGGCGCGGCGCAGGTTCTGGGCCGGCTTGCCGAGCTTCGACTCCATCTGGACGACGGCGATCCTTGTCCCGGGCATCACATGCTCACCGGGGCGAGGGGACGCGAGGAGATCACCAGGCCGAGGTCCTCCTCGGCGACCTGCCAGTCGGCCAGCCCGGCCTCACGGAGCAGTTCGGCCGCCTCGTCCCTGGTGTAGGCGGCCTGCAGGGAGCGCATGAACTCGTCGCCGCCCTCCTTCACGAACTGCAGGATGAAGGTGATGTGCCCCTCCTCGGCGTGCCGGTTCATGTCCTCGATGATCACGACGCCGTCGGGCTTGCAGATGCGGGCGCACTCCTTCAGCGTCTCGACCGGCCTGCGCCAGCGGTGCAGCGAGGAGAACGAGAACACGATGTCGGCGGAGTCGTCCGGGAAGGGCAGCCGGTTCAGCTTGGCCATCTCGAACTCCACGTCGCCGGCGCTGTTCGCCCACACGGCCAGCGTCAGGTTGTCCTCCGCGACGTCCACGAGGTTCTGGTTCTCCTCCACCCCGGACACGGCCAGGTCGGGCAGCTTGCCGGCCACGTGAAGGGAGAGGAGGCCGGTGTTGAAGCCGACTTCGACGAGGTCGGTCATCCCCTCGCGGACGTTGGCGAGGATGCGGTCGCTCGGCCGCTTGTACGCCATGAGCGCGGAGCGGCGCATGCCGAGGTCGTAGAGGCGCACCTTGTCGATGTCGTCGTGCGGTGACGGCTGCGGCACTCGTTCGCTCAGGTTCAGCAGTCGGGTCTCAGTGGTCACAGCCGGCCTCCTCGTCCTTCGGCCGCGTGGTGAGCTGCAGGGGAATCGGCTGGCGCGCGATGAAGTTGGAGATGTCGGCTCCCAGATGCTGCGGGTAGCGCCGGTACTCCGGCGAGTAGAACGCCTTGGAGATGTTGTCCAGGTAGTACCAGCCCTTGGGGCCGGTCACCTCGATGCCGTGCTCGTCGGCGGTGACCAGTTCCTTCTCGATCAGGTCGTCGATCTCGGCGCGGAACATCTCCATGAAGTCGACGCCGTGGATCCGGCGGAACCGCTCCCGGTCGACCCGTCCGGCCTTGACGCCCAGGACCATCGAGCGCCGGATCGACTCGGCCTTGGTGATGTGCTTGCCCATGGAGATCGGCAGCCGGCCCTCCATCACCGTCTGGATGTAGCGGCCGATGTCGGGCTCGTTGAAGTACCAGTGATCGCGCAGGTGTCCGGTTGCGGTGGGGCCGAGCGGGATGATGGGGATGTCCTCGCTCCACGACGTCTCGCCGTACTTCGGCTGGTAGCCCGGCTTGGCGAAGCAGTCGCCGTAGTAGCCGAGGAAGCCGTTCCTGGACAGCTTCTCCGCGGCGAACAGGAACATGTCGTCGACCACGGCCTTCTCCGGCACAGGCGGCAGTTTCCTGCGCTTGGTGGAAACCTGCGCGAACTCCATGTAGGTGTAGAACGAGATGCAGGTGACGCCGAGGTCGATGGCGACGTCGAGACTGTGCTCCCAGCTCTCCATCGTCTGCCCGTTGATGCCGTGCATCAGGTCGATGTTGATGTTCTCGAACCCGCAGCGGCGCAGCAGCCGGATGCTCTCCTTGAGCATCTCCGGGTCGTTCGGGCGGCCGATGTTCTTCAGTTCCTCCGGCACGAAGGTCTGCACCCCGAGGCTGATGCGGCGTATCCCGCGTTCCAGCAGGGTGGTGGCCTTGCGCTCGGTGATGTCGACCGGGGTGGTCTCGATGGAGAAGTCCGCGCCCTCCTCGACGTTCAGGCTGCCGAACAGGTGGCCCAGCAGATCGTCGAGCTGTGGAGCGGTCAGCGCGGTCGGGGTTCCGCCGCCGATGTAGCCCAGGGTGATGACATGGTCCTGGATGTACGGCCGCCCGGCGTAGTTGGTGATCTCCGTCTTCAGGGCGTCCAGGTAGGTGCGGGTCAGGTCCCGGTCGGTCTGGTGCTTGATGTACGGGCAGCTGAAACAGAGCCGGTTGCAGAACGGGATGTGGACGTACACGCCCATGGGTTTGGCGGTGAACACCTCCTCCTCGTTGACCGGCACGTGCTTCGTCGGGTACTGGCGCACCCACTCGCTGTCGCGCTCGGGGTACTCCTTCCAGAACGGCATGCTCGTGGTCGTGGTGGTGATGCTCATGCGAGGTCCTCCGGTTCGACTTGGTCGACGATGGAACGGACGACGTCCGCCAGAGTGGGCTGGAAGTAGGACGCGGAGCGCAGGGCGAGGCCGGCGGCGTGGGCCCGGGCGACGAGCCCGGCCAGAGTGCCCTGGTGGTCGCCGTCGGACAGGTCGAGCCGCACGCCCTGGTCGACGGTGCGGACGGCACGGACGAGGCCGCTGGTCCGCGCCTCCTGCCCGGCCCATTCGTGCAGCCGTGCGAGGTGCGCGTCGGTGAATGCCTCGAGGATCAGGCTGGAGCGCTCGCCCCATCGGGTGACCGCGTCGAGCGAGGCGTCCTTGATCTGGCGCCCCTGGTGAAGCACCACGACCGAGTCGGCCAGCGCGACGAGTTCGTCGCGGTGATGGCTGGCGAACAGCACGCCTACGCCGTCCTTCTTCAGGCTCCCCAGCAGCTCCAGCAGCGTCTCGCGCGCCGTCGGGTCCAGGCCCGTGGTCGGCTCGTCGAGGATCAGCAGATCGGGGCGGTGGGCGACCGCGCAGATGACGTGCAGCTTGCGCTGGCTGCCGCCGGAGAGGCTGCGCACGTACTGATGCCGGTACTGCTGCAGTCCGGCCAGGGTGACCAGCTCCTCGTACCGGCCGGGGTCGGCCCGCCGGAGCTTGAGCTGGTGCTTGACGTACGTCTCCACGCTGACGCCGTCCGGGAGGTCCTTGGCCTGCTGGACGTACCCGATGTGACGGCCCACCTGCCCCCAGCGGCGGGGCGGGGTGCCGCAGATGCGCACCTCTCCGCCGGTCGGGCGCAGCAGTCCGGCGACGAGCCGGATCAGCGTGGTCTTGCCGGCGCCGTTGGTGCCGATGATGGCCACGCCCTCGCCGGCGTCCACCGAGAAGGTGAGGGAGCGCAGGGCGAAGTCGGGGCTCACCCGGTGCTCCAGCCGGGAGACCGCAAGGACCGGCGCCGTGCTCGTCGTGTCAGCCATGGCCGATCCTCCTGCGGAAGGCCCAGGCGGCGACGGAGAGGGCCAGGAACGAGTAGGCCACCGCCAGCACCGACGCCCCGGTGGCGGAGACGTCCGGCGAGGTGGCGGCGCGGAAGATGTCGACGTGCACCGAGAGGGGAAGCTTTTCGAAGACCTCGCCCAGCGTCCCGAGGTTGTCGAGGGGGAAGAAGATCCCGGCGAAGTACATGAGCGGGATGACGATGATGTTCACGACCGCCGGGAAGGAGATCTCGTTGGTGTACGTGGCGATGAGGATCCCCAGTCCGGCGAAGGCCGTGCACGCGGTGAAGAAGCCCAGCACGAACAGCGGTACCGACTCGATCCGGGCGTCGAAGACCCCGACGCCGAGCAGGAGCACCAGCACGAACTGGAACAGGCACTTGAGCACCACGCCGACGATCCGGGCGAGCAGGAACCCGGAGTACGACAGGGGCGAGAGGATCAGGTCCTCGATCGTGCGGCGGTTGCGGTCGATGATGACCGTGTAGCCGACGGTGTAGGTGCAGCTGAACATGATGCCGGCGCCGATGATGCCCGGGAAGACGAACCCGAAGTAGTTGGCGGCCGTCGGCGCCGGGCTCACCATCTGGTCGGTCGCCGCCCCGAAGGCCAGCACCATCGACACCGACGTCAGCAGGGTCGAGACCGCGAACAGGCGGTTGTCGAAGAACTGTCGCATGTCCATGACGACGAGGCCGAGCACGTCGCCGAGCCAGCCGGACTCCGGCTGCATACGCGTTGCCCTCATCAGGCGCGCCCCCCGTGCGTCGTGGTCCAGGTCGAGCGCAGGTCGTCGTGGAACGGCAGCCCGGCGCGGACCTTGCGCCGCTGCCTCCAGTGGACGTCCGCGTCGATCACCGTTTCCTGGCTGCCCGGGGCCGCCTCGGCGAGGATGTCCGCCTCCGGGTCCTCCCGGGCGTCCTGGACCAGACCGTCGACGATCATGCTGCGTCCGACGTAGGTCATGTTGGCGAAGCGGTTCTCGCCGACGCCTCCGGCGAGAACCAGCGCGCACTCGTTGTCGGCTGCCCGCGCGCGGCACAGGGAGCGCAGCGGATGCGAGAAGGGACCGAAGAGGTTCGCCACGCAGACGATGAGGTCGGCGTCCTGGGCGAGGTACTGCCGGCTCGCCTCCGGGAACCGCAGGTCGTAGCTCACCAGCAGGCCGATCCGCCCGACGGGTGTGTCGATCACCTCGCCGGGCGAGCCGGTGGAGACGTAGTCGGACTCGCCCGCCCACACGCAGGCGCGGTGGTACCAGCCGAGCGGGTCGCCGCCGGGACCGACGAGCACGGCCGCGTCGAAGACGTCCCGGCCGGCCGACAGCAGCACGCCGGCGGCGATGTGGATCCCCAGGGTGCGGGCCTGCTCGGCGAGGAACTCGACGACCGGACCGTCCTGTGCTGTCGCGTCGGCGCGCAGGGTGGGGAAGTTGAGGCCGGTGGCGAATGTGGCCGGCAGGCACGCCAGGTCGGCCTCGCGTTCCTGCGCGACGGACAGCAGCTTCGCGGCCCGCGCCAGGTTCTCGTCCCGCTGTCCGGGCTCGATCCGCATCTGCAGGGCGGCGAGCCGGGTCCGGGCGCCACGGAAGAGGCTCATCGCGGCGCCGCCTCGGCCGCGACGTCCCGACAGGCCCGTTCCAGCTCCGGAAGGAACTCGTCCACCATCTTCGGTGTCACATGCCGCGTGACGACCAGCCGCAGGGTCTCGCCGAATCGCTTCGAGGTGGAGACGATCCAGCCCCTCGACTCCAGCAGCTGCGAGATCCGGACGGCGTGCGGCATCTTGACCACCACGATGTTCAGCTGCGGTTCGGCGAACAGCTCGTGCCCGGCCGCGCGCAACCCGTCCACCAGGTACTTCGTCACCTCGTAGTTGGTCCTCGTGAGGTCGCGGAAGCCGTCACGCCCGAGGTGTTCGAGTACCGCGTAGGTCGACACCGCGGCGGCGCCCGGGCGGGTGCCGAGCAGGGTGTTGTGCACCGGCGTGTCGATGAAGAACGAGTCGACCGCGAAGCGTCCGGCGTCCTGTGCGCCCCGGAACAGGACCGCCCCGGCCGGGACGTTGGCCAGTCCGTACTTGTGCGGGTCGATGGTGATCGAGTCGACGCCTTCGACGGTGAAGTCGAACTGGGGCAGATCGTGGCCGAGTTCGCGCGCGAAGGGGATGATGAAGCCGCCGGTGGCCGCGTCCACGTGCAGGTGCACTCCCCGTCCCGCCACCATCGGTCCGATCTCGTCGACCGCGTCGACCACACCGAACTCGCTGCTCCCCGCGGTCGCGACGACCGCGACGGTGTGCTCGCCGACGCGCCGGGCCACCTCACCGGCCGGCAACCGCAAGGAGTCGTCGACCGGCACGACCACCGGGGTCAGCCCCAGCAGGCCGAAGACCTTGGTGAAGGAGAAGTGCACGGTACTGCTGACGACGACTTCAGGCCGGTCGGTCAGCCTCCCCCGGGCGCGCGCCGACTCCCGGGCCACCAGCATCGCGATCAGGTTCGCCTCGGTGCCTCCGGACACGAGGCTCCCCGACCCTGCGGGGTTGCCCAACAGGTCGAGCAGCAGCTCGACGACCTTGCGCTCGATCCGCTTGGTGCCGCGGAAGATGCGCACATCACCGAGGTTGGTGTGGGCCGCCGCGGACGCCATCTCCACACCCAGCGGATGAGGGTCCGTGCAGATGGAGTTGAGCACCCTGTCCCACGGCACGTCGTCCGCCATCTCCGTCGCGATCCGCCGTCGTACGTCGGAGGCGGAAGCACCGGCGTCTCGCATCTCAACTCCCCTGCGCCGTCAGGTCCGTGTACAGCTCCGTCCGGCGTGCCCAGAGCCCGAACCAGAGGGTCTGCTGGAAGCGCAGGTCGGGTTCGCGCAGGTGGCGGATCCTCGCGACGTCCCAGGGCGCCTCGATGACGCCCTCGTCGGTGCCCGCCTCGGCGACGAATCCCTCGGGCACCGCCACGGCACTGCCCCCGCCGCAGCGTTCGCTCAGCGATCCGGCGAACGCGACCGCGACGGTGTTGAGGGTCGCGATGCCCCACACCGCGGCGCGCTGCGAGGCCTGCTGCGTGCCGTCGAGGGACCCGGCGACCAGCAGCAGTTCGGCGCCGGCCAGGCATTCGATGCGTGGCGGTTCGACCAGCCAGAAGTCGGGGCCGAGGAGCACACCGACGCGGCCGGACGGCGTCTCGACGACGGGGAAGTCGTCGCCTGTGCCGGTCGTCCCGTCGTCGAGGACGGGCCGCTCGACCCGGGCGCACTCCGCTCCGTCCGGGTCCAGCAGCCGGGACACCTGCGTCAGGGCGCCGCCCGGCCGTTCCTCCGCCCACGAGCCGGTGAGCACGTAGGCACCGCGGGTCCGCGCGAGTGCCGTCAGACGGTCCAGGCACTGCTCGCGCAGCGGCAGGGGCAGCGCCTCGACGTCGCCGCCGGTGGTGAACGCGTTCTCGGGGAGGACGACGAACGACGCCGCGTCGGTCACCCGCCCGTCGAGATCGTCCAGTACGGCGGACGCGGTCGCCTCAGGGGTCGCCCGGCGGGCGTGCTGCGCTACGAAGATGGTCACGGACGAGTCCCCTCATGAGTGCTGGTCGCGGCGACGGGCCGGCCCCGGTCCGGGCCGCCGCCCCCGGTCAAACTCGCCCGCAGTTCGGCCGCGAGGTCCCGGTCCGCTCCGATGTACGGGGTGAGCAGCGTCTGGTAGGCGCCGGGCCTGCGCAGTCGCTGCCAGCGGCGGCCGTCGCCGTGCGCGGGCTCCTCGATGTCGACGACGAGAGTCTCCGGCTCGTCGCTGCCGGCCTGCGCGATCACGCCCTCCGGGCCGGCGACCAGGCTGGTGCCGGCGAAGTGGATCTCCACGAGCCGGTCCCCGCGCTTGCCGCGGACGACGCCGACCGAGCTCGCGTAGACGATGTTGACGTCGTTGAGGTACGCCGCCGTGCGCAAGGCGTTCACCATCAGCGGCTGGTTCTGGCCCAGCGTCCCGCCCGGTACGAAGATCGTGCGGGCCCCGGCCAGCGCCAGCAGCCGGACGACCTCGGGGATCCAGAAGTCCGAGCACACGGCGATGCCGATCCGCCCGAACTCGGTCGACAGGACGCCGAGCGAGTCCGTCTGGCGGCACACCACCATCTCGTTGCCGAAGGCGTGTGCCTTGACGGCGCGTCCGGTGATGACGCCCTGCCGGCCGATCAGCAGGGACGTGTTCCGGTACATGCCGTCCTGCATGTCCTCGACGAGCGAACCCAGCAGGATGTGCGTGTCGAGTTTGCGGGCCAGTGCCTGGAAGCCGTCGACGACCGGGCCCGGGATCGGGGTGTCGGTCAGCCCTTTCAGGCCGTCCTGCCCCGGCATGTACCACGGCGGGCCGAGCAGGAACTCGGGAAAGCACACCAGGTCGATGTCGCCGCCACCGCAGGCGTCCTCGATCGCCTGGTAGGCGTTGCGCAGGCCGTCTTCGTGACTGTCGACCCACTGGGTCTGTACTACCGCTACCCTCATGCGTCTTGTCTCCTCGAGATGCCACCGGGTGGATCGGCCGCGGCGGCTGCGTGCCGCGGCCGGGTGCGGGTCATGGAGTGGCGGTACTCCAGTCCGTTACGCCGACGACCGTGACCTCTGCCTCGACCCCGAGCGCGTCGCCGATGCCGCTGCGGATCGCCCGCCGCATGGCGCCCACGTCGACCGCTCGGGGGTCGGCGACGGCGCAGGTCACGTGGAAGGTGCCGTCCCGGACGACGCAGTCGAAGTGCGGTGCGAGCCTTCTGTGGCCGAACACGACCCGCTCGACGTCCAGCGCCGAGACCAGTCCGTCCGGACCGCGTATCGCCGACGCCGTGCTGCCGAGCGGTACCAGGACCCGGCTCGTGGAACCGCAGTCACAGCGGCGGTCCGCCGGCCACAGCTCGACCACCTCACCCGTCGGGGCGCCGTCCAGGAGCAGTTCGCCGCGCAGTCCGCCGCGGACCTCCGCCCGCAGCCGGTGGTCGCACAGGTGCAGTGCGCCGTGGTCGCAGGCGACGGCGACCGTCGGTGTCGACGGTGTCCCGTACAGGGTGGAGGTCCTCGCCGCCCAGGCGGTGGCCACGCGGTCGAGGCGCTCGGCGGAGCAGGCCTCCCCCACGCAGACGATCGTCCGGATCGTCGAGTCCGCCGGCCGCCTCCCCAGGGACACCGCCAGGCTCGCCAGCTCCGCGGCGAAGCTGGGCGAACACACCAGGGCCGTCACCTCGTACTGCTCGATCAGCCCGAGCAGGCGCGGCATCGGGCAGATCGTCCCGCTCGTCCCGACGCTGATCACCGAGGCGCCGACCATCTCGATCACGCGGTCCACCTCAGCGCCGATGAACGACAGTTCGTACGGCACGGCCGAGACCACGACGTCGTCCACGGTCAGCAGCCGGCCCAGCGCCAGCGTGAGGTCGATCTGGTTCCGTATCCACTCGTCGCGGGTCAGCACGATCGGCTGCGATCCGCCCGAGGGGTCGACCCGTTCGCCGTAGCGGGCGCTCGCCGGGCGGTGGACCTCCGCCGTGCCGGAGGCCTGCACCGGAGCCTGCACCGGGTCTCGGGTGTCGCGGGTGAGCAGGTGCAGGAACTGCTCGTAGTGCGTCGCGATGGACGCGGTCGTCGTCACCTGGCCTCCGCTTCCCGGGCGAATCGGCGCCACCCGTAGTCGTCGAGAGCGCTGTCGCCCTGCTCGGCCCGCAGCAGCGGCCGGCGTTCCGTGCCGGTGTCCATGTCGACGTCGACGACCGTCGCCAGGACGAACTCGTGGTCACCGATCCGGTAGGAGGACTTCAGGCTGCAGTCGATGGTGCCGAGGGCACCGGACAGCCGCGGGCAGCCGTTGGCGGACGGCGTCCACGACAAGGCGTCGAAGCGGCTGTCCGGTCTGCTCTGTGAGAAGGCGTCGGACACCGCGCGCTGATCCTCGCCCAGGATGTTGACGCAGAACCGGCCGGTGTCCGCGATGGCGTTCCAGCTGGTGCTGCCCGAGCGCACCAGGAATCCGATCAGGGCGAGCTCGTCGGAGACGACCGTGAGCGAGCCGATCACGAGCCCGTACGGTGTCGGCCCGTTCCGCTCGGACTGCCGTGCCGTGCCGGCGACCACCGTGACGGCGCGCGGCAGGAGCTCGCCGATGACCCCGAGGTCCGGCGCCGCACCGGGCCGCCGGCCGTCTCCGGGGCCGGGCACCGGCATCGGCGCACCGGGTTCGTCGCGCAGCCGGCGGACGAACCGGCCGGTCACGCTGGCCGGGTTGTCCGCGAGTTCCTCCGGCGTCCCGCTGTGCACCACCCGGCCGCCCTCGCGGCCCGCGCCGGGCCCCAGGTCGATCACCCAGTCGGCGATGGAGATCACCTTCACGTTGTGCTCGATGACCACGATGGTGTTGCCGGTGGAGATCAACCGCTCGAACAGGGCCAGGAGGTGGCGGATGTCGGCGGTGTGCAGGCCCCGGGTCGGCTCGTCGAAGATGAACAGCGTGCGGCTGCGGCGCTGCTTGAGCAGCTCACCGGCCAGGTTGAGCCGCTGGGCCTCGCCGCCGGACAGCGTGGTCGTCGAGCAGCCGAGCTGCAGGTAGCCCAGGCCGAACTCGCTGAGCACGCCGAGTGCCTGGACGACCTTGGGGCTGCTCGTGGCGTCGAACCAGCCGAGTGCGTCCTCGACGGTCATCGACAGCACGTCGTGGATGTTCTTCTCGCCCAGCCGCACTTGGAGGACGTGTTCCTGGAACCGGCGGCCCTCGCACTCGGGGCAGACGATGAACTCGCTCTTGAACAGGGTCATCTCGATCTCGGCCAGCCCCAGTCCCTTGCAGGACTCGCAGCGCCCGCCGGCGA
This sequence comes from Streptomyces sp. NPDC047706, assembly GCF_043204795.1. Lineage (NCBI taxonomy): Bacteria > Bacillati > Actinomycetota > Actinomycetes > Kitasatosporales > Streptomycetaceae > Streptomyces > Streptomyces sp. NPDC047706. The sequence continues at coordinate 92,391 of NZ_JBIDCW010000029.1, forward strand.
CGTTCGGACTGAATTCGCCGCGGCCGAGGCCGCGCTCGACCGCCTCGGCGCTGCCGGCGAACGCGTCCCGGATGTGGTCGCTGATGCCGATGTAGGTGACGAGGGTGCTCCGGCTGGAGCGGCCGATCGGGCGCTGCTCGACGTAGATGACGTCGTCGAGGGCCTCGGCTCCCTCGATGCCGGTGCTCTCGGCCGAAGCGCCCGCCGACCGCTGGGCGACGGCCCGGGAGACCGCGGCGTGGAGGCCGGCCACCAGTGAGCTCTTGCCCGCGCCGGACACGCCGGAGACGCAGGTCAGCGCGGCGAGCGGGAACTTCGCGGCCTGGTCGACCACGTTGTTGCGCGTGATGCCGCGTACCTCGAGCCACGCCGCGTCGGCGAGGTCGGTCCTCGCGCGCGCCGGCGCGTCGGACACCATCGCTGTCGCCGTCGGTGAGTCGGCGGAGGTCAGCAGGTCGGCGAAGCGGCCCTCGAAGACGATCTCGCCACCGCGGGACCCGGCCCCGGGTCCCAGCTCGACGATCCAGTCCGCGGCGCGGATCACCGACTCGTCGTGCTCGATGACGATGACGGTGTTCCCCAGGTCGCGCAGCCGTCGCAGGGAGTCGAGGATCCTCCCGGTGTCGGCCTCGTGCAGACCGGCGGTCGGTTCGTCCAGGACGTACATGACCCCGGTCAGGTCGCTGGCCAGATGCTGTGCGAGCAGCAGCCGCTGCAGTTCACCGCCGGAGAGGGTGGTCACCGGCCGCCGCAACTGCAGGTGCCCCAGGCCGACGTCCTCGATGTTCGCGCTCTGCTTGACGATCGCGGCGGCCAGCTCGCGGACCTGGGCCGGCAGGTCGCCGGAGGAGAGCCCGTCGCGCAGGCGAGTGATCGAACGCGACAGCTCGTCGCTCTGGAAGTCGGGAAAGGTGTGCCGGGCCACCGTCGCCTTGAGCGATTCGGGGCGCAGCCTCCCCCCGTTGCACCCGGGGCAGACCTCCCGTCCGAGGTAGTTGGTGAAGGCGTTCTTGCGGGCGGCCGACGACGCGTTGCGGTACGCCCGTTCCAGGAAGCCCAGGATGCCCTCGAAGCGGAAGTCGTTGGTGACCTTGCGGATCTTGAGCGTGTAGATCGTGTCCGAGCCGTGCAGCACCCGCTCGGTCTGCTCCGGGCTCAGCTTCTCGAACGGCACGTCGAGGTCCAGGCCGATGTCGGCGGCCATCGCCTCGAAGGCCTTGCGCACGTTGGGAACGGCGAACGTTCCGGGGTCGGCGCCGTCCCAGATCTCGGTGAGTGTCCTCGACCTGTCCGGGATGATCTTGTCCAGGGAGAAGCCGACGAGTTCACCGATGCCGTCGCACTGGAGGCACTTGCCTTCCTTGCGGTTCGGACTGAAGTGCTTCGCGGAGTGCGGTTCGGCGAAGCAGCCGCAGTCGTCGCAGAACAGGTCCGCACCGGTGGGGCCGAGACAGGCCGGGCAGACCGGTCGCGAGCCGGCGCCGAACAACAGCCGGTACAACCCGTCGAGTCCTGTGAGGGTCCCCACGGTCGAGCGGGGGTTGGAGTAGCCGCCGTCGCGCTGGCGCAGGGCCACCGGTGGCTGGGTGCCCGCGATCCGGTCGAACTGGTAGTCGCCGTCGCCCATGTCGAGGGACTTGCTGGACAGGGCCCCCAGGTAGAGCGTCTTGGAGTGCTCGAAGAGGGTGTCGATGACCAGGGACGACTTACCCGACCCCGAGACGCCCGCGGCGACGACCAACTTGCCCTTGGGAAAGGAGATGTCGACCGACTTGAGGTTATGGGTCGTGACTCCCTCGAGCCGAATGCTGTCGAGACTCATGTGGTGTCGTTCCGCCCTTCGGCCAGGTTCCGGGCCTGGTTTTCGCAGCGCTGGAGGTCGGGATACCGCGCGTAGAGCATCGAGCGGACCCGGGCGGGATCGCCGCGGTTCCACGTCTCGTACAGCTCCTGGCGCATGCCGAAGCGGTCGACGGCCAGGTCGGCGGCGAGACGGAAGATCCGGGACTTCTCGTCGACGCCCATCTCACGCCCGCACATGTACGTGTCCAGCACCGCGCGCAGCCCGGACGTCCCGAGATCCGCCTCCGAGGGCTGCATGATCAGACCCGAGGCACCGATCTGCCGGATGATCTCCGAACCCCGCGTCGAGAAGCGGCCGGCCACCGCGTCGAGCGCGGCCGTCGAGCCGGGGGCGAGCAGACCCGAGGAGGTGGGCCGGCTCTCGGCGTCGATCGCGGCCAGGCCGAGCCGCACGAGCTCGACGTACGAGGTGAGTTCGCCGAGGAGATCCGTGACCTGCCGGAACTTGTCGACGCCGATCGCCTGGGCGAGCAGCGAGGCGACACCGAGCATGGTGCGCAGCCGGTGGTAGTAGCGCAGCTGGCCGGTGTAGAGCGACCACTTGTTGAGCTCGCCGAATCCGCGGACGGCCGCCTGGGAGTCGTCGAGCAGGAAGACCCGGTTCATCGGAATGAACACGTCGTCGAAGACCAGCATGGCGTCCTGCTCGTCGTAGCGCGCCGCAAGGCCGCCGGAGCCGTCGGCGTACGACTTCCGGCACAGGACACGCAGGCCCGGCGTCGCCAGTGGAGCGGCGAACCAGCAGACGTAGCTGGGGTCCTCTCGCAGGTAGTTCGCGGGCGAGAGGTAGATGAGCACCTCGTGGGCGTACGGCGCCAGGGTGGCGATCTGCTTGGCTCCCCGTACGACGATGCCGTCGGCGCCGCGCCGCACCACCCTCAGGCCCAGCTCCGGCCGTTGGGCGGGGGTCGAGGAGCGGTCGATCTGCGGGTCGCCGAGGCCGTGCGTCAGCGTGAGGTCGTTCTCGCGGCAGTAGTGGTAGTAGTTCTCCGCGTTACGCCCGAACTCGGGTTCGACCTCGGCCAGCTGGAACCGGTAGTCGTACAGGCCGACCACGACGTTCGACATGAAATCGGGTATCCGGGAGAGCTGGCCGTAGGAGGCCCGCGCCCACCGGTGGGAGTTGGCCCACTTGCGGCTGAGGTCGTCCCGGTCGGCAGGCGCCAGGTACGACAGGCTGACGAGGTTGCCGGAGGCGTCCGACCGGTGGAGCATCTCGTCCGCGCGGTCGGGCAGGTGCTGGGCGTCGTACAGGGCGGCCAGTGTGGACAGCATGGGCCGGAAGCCGGGATCGCCGGTCACGTCGACCCGGCGTCCGTCGCACCAGACCTCCCGCTCGTCCTTGAGGCTGGCGATGTACTCGGCCCCTCGCCAGGCCCCGGCGGGGGAGATGGGCACAAGGGTGGTCTCTTCGGTGGGCATGACGCTGTCAGAGGCCGTGGGTCCTGTGGTGGTCACCGTCCGCCCTCCTACGGGTTCCGCTCGGCCGCACCCGACCGGAAGGGCTGGTAGCTCTGCTCCTGCACCTGGGGGAAGTACTCGCGTGTCGCCTCGCCCACGACCCGCATCAGCTCGGAGTCGAGGGAGCTGGGGTCGGTGATGAGCTTGGCCAGGGGCGAGTCCGGCACGGCGTTCGTCAGAGGGGTCCGGCGTGCGCGGTGGATCGTGGCCAGTGAGTGCTGGGCGTTGGCCGCGTCCCGCATCTTGTAGACCGCCTGGGGCCCGTCCGGAATGCCGATCATGGACTTGGTGCCACCGCTGCCCAGGCAGTTGCGGGGCATGTGCAGATGCTCGTGCCGCCACTGCTGGTGGGCGGAGTGCAGCTTGAACGCCTGGTCGACCACGGTGTGCCGCAACCATGCCTCCGGGTCGTCGTGGCGGCGGGCGTCGATGTCCCGGACGGTCTCCTCGAGCGAGGACTCGCCGAACGAGCGCAGCCAGGCCTCGAGGTCGTTCCACATGTGCTTGAACAGGTCCCGGAACATGTGCTGCTTGATGGACAGGGAGTGTGTGCCGCTCGCGGGGCCCAGGTTGGTCCTGAAGCCGTGGTACTCCCCGGTGGCCAGGTGCTCGGCCATCACCCGCTGTGCCTCCACCACCGGGTCGAGCAGCTCCCGGCAGGCCGTCAGGTGCTGCGCCGCCCGGCTCAGAGCCGAACCGCGGATCGCCCGGATCGCGACCTCGAGGTGGTCGTTCGCCTCGGCGCACAGAATCTCCGGGACCTGGTGCAGGGCGACGAACTCCCCGTGCAGGGTGCCCGCGTTCAGCTCGGTCGCGGCAACCGCCCGCGCCAGGGTCTCGGCGGAGATCAGCTCGTCGGTGCTCCGGCTCACCCCGATGGGCACGGCGGTGAGATCGCTCTCCCACTTGGTCGCGTCGTGGCAGCCGGTCCGGATGCCGTGCAGCACGCGGTACAGCGAGTCGTCGATGCTCTTGGTGGCGATGGTGGAGCGGGTCAGCTCGGGCGCGCCGGCCAGCAGCGAGCCCTTGGCGACGTCCTCCAGTCCGCGCAGCGCCTCCACGTAGGCCGCGTAGCCGGCGGACTCGGAGATGCCCACCACCGTGGTCCCGGCGGCCACGCCGGCTCCGAAGACGCCGCGCGCGCCGAACATCACCGTGCCGAGCCGGCGCAGCAACCGGTGGAACCCGACGGCCCACTGGACGTAGCGGGAGGCGGCGGGGATGTCGTCGGCCAGCAGGCACTCCTGGGTCCTGCCGGCCAGCCGGGCCAGGTTGAGCAGGCAGACCTCCGACGCCTGCAGGACGGCGCACACGGTCGAGTCGTAGCTGCCCTCCGGCACTCCGCGTGCGGCCCGCGCCTCACCGAGCAGGTCGATCCGGTGCAGCTGGTCGTAGCTCTCCGCCACCGGTCCCAGCTCGGTCATCTTCCGTCCGCCGGCGCACATGTCGGCTATTACTGGATCGTCCAGGCTTGACATTGCGCCATCACTCCTCGCTTGGTGCCGCTGAGTACCGGATCGATTCGGTGGGGCAGGATTCGAAGGCGTCGAGGACCCGTTCGAGCTCGTCGGGGGTCTCGGGCTGTTTGCACACGTAGTGGACGTCGTTGTCGAGATCTGCGTCGAAGTTGTCGGGCGCCAGGTCGTTGCAGAGCTTGCAGTCGATGCATGTGTCATCGATCTCGAAGCGCCCGTCGATCGGAATGCGCGTGGGAAGCGGCAGTTCAACCCTCACCGGCGGTCCCTCCTCCCCCGTAGGCACTGAAGTTGCGCATCGTCGGTTTGGCCGAGGTCCGCAGCGCCGTCTCGAACCGGTCGGTGTCCAGCGGGCCGAAGCGTGTGGACGCTCCGAGTCGGTCACGGACCCCGGCCGCGATCGATGCCCGAGTCGCCTCGTCGAGGCTCGACGGCGGCAGGGCGATCTCCAGGACGTCCCCGTCGATGTCGAAGGCGAAGTAGTACGGCGCGGTGGTCATGGCGCCGAGGACGATGTCCTCGATCTCCAGCTGGGAGGTCCAGCGGTCACCGACCGGGATCCGGTCACCGATCCGGCCGCGGTGCTGCAGCCGGCGCAGCGGGGAGCCGCAGGGGCACGGCGCCGCCTCGATCCGGCAGACGTCACCGGTGCGGTACCGCAGCAGCGGCATGGCCCGGCTCGCCAGCGTCGTGACGGCCAGCTCGCCGACCGAGCCGTCCGGCAGCCGCCCGCCGGATTCCGGATCCACCACCTCGAAGAACGTCCGTGTCTCGACCAGGTGCAGTTCACGCTCGCGGCAGAACATGGCCAGCGTGTTGGTCTCGGTCATGCCGAACATCGAGTACGCGACGGCACCCCACTGGTCGGCCAGGCGCCGCTTCTTGGCCGGCGACGCCCCCTCCCCCGCCATGAGGATCTTCGAGACGGCGAGGTCGCCGCGCGGGTCGATGCCGCGGCGGCGGGCGATCTCGCCGAGGAACAGGGCGCGGGTGCCGGAGCACACCAGGGTGGTCGCGCCCGAACGCAGCAGGGCGTCGACCATCCGGTCCGGGGTGCAGGACGGCGAGGCGGCGCCGAGCGGCACGATCGTGCAACCGAGTATCTCGACGGCACGGTCGAGGTCCTGGCCCACCCCGGCCAGCTCGTAGGGGACGGCGATGGCGGCGACGTCCCGCTCGTCCAGCACGGCGGCCAGCAGCCCGGCGACGGTGAGGTTGTTCTCCAGCCAGTCGGCCATCGTGAAGAACGCCGCGATCGGGCGCCCGTTGCCGGTGCCGGAGCTCTCGTCGAACCGGATCACCTCACGCCGCGGAACGGCGAGCATGCCGAGGGGGTAGGCGGCGGAGAGATGGTCACGCCTGGTGAAGGGGATGGCCTCGAACGCGTGCGGGCGACCCCGCGCGGCCGCCCGGGCGACGTCGGCCGGGACGAAGGCGGCGTAGAACGGTGAGTTGCGCCAGGCGTGCTCCACGGCCGCGGCGAGCGCCTGTGCCGCCCACGTGTCGAGTGCCTGCCGGTCCAGTGAGGTGACCGCGGCGACCCTCCGCGCGATGTCGACGCGGGAGACGAGGGTGTCGCGCAGCCTGCTGCGCGGGTCGTGGCCGGCCGGCCGGGCGAGCGTGGTCATCGGGAGGCCTCCTCCAGCCGTGCCATCGCCGTCCGTTCCTCGGCCGCGAGGCTGTCGGTGATCGACGCCGCCTCGTCGAGTGCCTGCCGGCAACCGGCCTCGTCGGTGTCGCGCAGCAGGTTCGCCACATCCGTCCAGCGCTTGGCGATACGGCGGTACTCCACGGCGAGTTCGTCGTAGGCCTCGATACCGGTCAGCTCGTGCGCCTCTTCGAGGAACTGCGCCCACAGCGTCCGGAAGAGTCCGCCGCCCGTGCCGCCTTCCTCCATGCTGGTGCCGACGGCGGCCATCGCCTCGACGGGCCGGTCGAGCCGGTCGTGCCATCGCCGCATGAGCGAGCCGGCCTTCGCGATGCCCTTGTAGCCCATGTTGGTGATGGGCGGGGTGAGGAACTCCCGGGCGGTGGCCAGGATCGAGCTCTGGCAGGCCTTGGCGAGGATCGACTCGTCGTAACCGCGCGGGTCCACCCGCACCGACAGGTTGCGCGAGGACATGGGCCCCTTGGCCGACCGCGCCCGGGCGAGGCTCTCCCGGGAGGTCGACTGAACGCCGAGCGACCGGGTCTCGACGACGACGAACCTGTCGTCCTCGTAGCCGATGCAGGCGACGTAGTGCGCGGCGAAGTGATGGTTCTCCCGCGCGTAGTCGAGGTGGAAGCGGTCGAGTTTGAGTCCCACCACATCGCCCTCGTCGAGCGCCTTCATCAACGTGGCCTCGGCCCTCGCCGGCGAGGTCGTCTCCTGCGCCCGCAACTCCAGGGCGAGGGCGTCCGCCACGTTGCGCATGAGGTGGTCGGGCTTGACCCGGCCGGCGAGGAACGGGTTCGGCATCTGCTTCGAGTGCCAGTACAGGAACGACAGGCCCTGTCCCAGCCCGAAGATCAGCGGCTCGCTCAGCTCGATGCCGTGGTTGCGGAGCATGTTGAGCAGCGCGGTCGACTCGCAGTGCTCGCCGGAGTGCGGCGAGATCTCAATGACCGCCATCGCCGTGCCCCGTTCCGCCGCGCGGCGCCTCGTAGACGATCTCGAGCACGGAGCCGCTGTCGTTGTTGCGCAGGTGCCCGTAGGTGTGGCCGAGTTCGTCCGCCTCGGTGAACGCGATGTTCTCGAGGTGGTCGACGTCCCGGTCCAGGACGTCCAGCAGGTAGCGGACGTCGGAGTCGGTGTGCACGTCGATGGCGACGTGCGACATGAGCCGCCCCCGCTCGCTCGCCGGGCGGTCCGCCCAGGGGCCGAACCGGCGGCAGGCGAACATCTCGATGACTCGCCCGTCGGCGAGCACGATCGAGTTCCACCATCCCGGCGTGCCGTACTGCCGGGGCGAGATGTACGAGGGGCCCATCTCGACGGTGGTGACCGGCCCGGACGCCCGGAGGTCGTTCAGGTAGGCGTTCCAGGCGAACACCTCGTCGTCGCTGTCGTAGTCGCCCATGTAGACGCCGACGTGGTTGACCCCGGCGAACTTCTCGACGACGTGGTCCGGCGCGTATCCGCACCAGGCCGAGAGGTACTGCCCGCAGTCGAGGTCCCGCCAGGTGCTCGACGTCCGCAGGAGCTCCTCCCAGGAGTGGCCGAAACCGGCGCGGCCGGGAAAGCGCCCCTCGCGCGTGGCGGTGATGGCCGGCGAACTTCCCGCGAGTGCGGTCATGGCGTTCCCTTCCTGCCCGTGATGACGATCCCCATCTGCACTTCCGTCACGACGGCCGTGTCGAGCGCGGTGCCCCGCAGCAGTTCCTCGATCTCGCGCTTGACGTACGAGGACCGGATCGAGGTGCGAAATCCCGGGCGCATGTCGGCCGCGATGTTGGCCTTCATGAACTGGAACGTCGTCCGGTCGATGTCCCGGCGCAGGTCGGAGACGCAGTACCGTCCGCCCGGCCTGAGGACGCGGTGCATCTCCGCCAGGGCGGTCACCGGGTCCGCCCATTCGTGCAGCGAGGAGGCGCTGATCACGTGATCGAAGCGCCGGTCCTCGAACGGCAGGGCCAGGACTGTGCCGCATTCGTAGGCGCACCGGTCGGCGACGCCGTACCCGTCCGCGTTGGCGCTCGCCCGCCGGAGCATCGCCGGTGAGATGTCGAGGCCGACGAGCCGGGCCGACTTCTGGGCCTGGGTGATCCACTCCAGGCCCAGATAGCCCGGCCCGCAGCCCAGCTCCAGGACCTCCCCGGAGTCGATCTCCGCCGCCAGGATGTCGTCGATCTTCTCCTGGAGCCAGCCGTTGTCCCGGATGTGACGTTGCATCTCGTCGTACTTGAGGGCCAGTTCGTCGCCTTGCAGGCCCTCGTCGGTCTCCGGCACCCGGGCGGCGACGGTGCCCCGTGCGCTAGCCACGGTCCGGCTCCGGCCGCCGTAGTCCCACTGCTACACCTCTCATCGTGGCGCTCCCCATGTGCACGTCGGAACGGTCGTTGCCCGTCAGGAGATTGACCGAGGATCTGAGCGACTCGTCGATCGAAGGCTCGCCCGGATACCACCAGCCGGCGTCCGCCATCACGACGTTCGGTGCGACGGAGTCGGAGATCTTGACCGTCATGCGCACCCCGCGCGCACCGGCCCGCGTGAAGAGGTCCACTTCCTCGCCGTCCGACAGCCCCTCCCGCTTCGCGGTGTCGGGGTGGACGGTCACCCGTGCCGTGGTCTGGCTGCGGGAGGTGGTCGGCAGTTGGTGGAACTCGGTGTTGTAGAACTGGCGTGGATGGGCGCTGGTCATCACGTAGGGCAGCGCCGGCTCCGGCTCCGGCGGGCGCCGGAAGACGGGGAACGGCTCGTAGCCCATGGCCCGCAGCCCGTGGTTCATCAGGTTCACGCGCCCGGACCGGGTACGGAATCCGCCCTCGCGGTACTTTCGGTACCGCTTCTCGTTCCGGATGTATCCGATCTTCGTGAACTGTTCCCAGGTGAGCTCGATGCCGGCGAGTTTGGCGTCGAGAGCGGCTTCCAGCGAGGGGAAGAAGTGCCGGCTCAGGCCGAGCCGCTCGGCGAGTTCGAGGATGATCTCCTCGTCCGAGCGGCATCCGTCGACTGTGGCGATCTTCTGCCGTGCCGCGATGTACGAGTTGAACTCGACCACCTGGTCCCGCTCCAGCCAGCTGGAGGCCGGCAGGACCACGTCGGCGTACCGCGCGGTCGGCGTCATGAACAGGTCGCACACCACGACCAGGTCCAGCTTGCCGATCGCCTCGCGGACCAGATCGGTGTTCTCGTGCGAGGCGAGGATGTTGCTGCCGAAGATCACCATCGAGGTGATCGGGTACGGCGCCCCGGTCACGACGGCCTGGTGCAGGTCTCCCGGCGCGACCCAGCCGGACATCGAGAGGATCCTGTGCTTGTCGCCGCCGATCCGCTTCATCGCCTGCTCCCGCGGCAGCAGATCCGGGCGGGGGAAGGCACGGCGGCCCTCGATCGGCATGGGTTCCCAGATGACGTCGCCACCGGGGGCGTCGATGTTTCCGCAGATCGCGGCGAGCAGCGCGATGGCGCGATGGGTGTCGAAGGAGTTCTCGTTCTGCGACAGGCCGGTGCCGGCCTCTATGCATGCCCGTGAGGCGAGGGCGTAGGAGCGCGTCGCTGCGTGGATGAGCTCGGGTGTGAGCCCGGTGGTCCGCGCGACCCACTGGATGTCGTACGCCTGGACGTGCTCGGCGAGTTCGTCGAACCCGGAGGTGTGCGCGGCGACGAAGTCGCGGTCGTACCAGCCCTCGTCGATGACGATCTTGATCATGCCCAGGGCCAGGGCGCAGTCGGTTCCCGGCTGGACGGCCAGGTGGAGGCCGGAACGGGCGGCGGTCTGCGTCCGGCGTGGATCGACGGTGATGACACGGCTGCCCCGTTCCACGGCGCGCAGCAGTTTGACCCCGATCACGCCGTCCGAGTGCGTGCTCGGCTTGTTGCTGCCCCAGAGCAGGATGACCTCGGGATCGCCGTCGTAGTCACAGAACGTGAAGGCTCCGTACGTCATGATCGAGGCCATGACCCGCGGGTAGAAACAGACGTGGGCCGGGCCGACCACGTTCGGCGTCCCGATCGCGTTGGCGAGTCGGAACACCCACTCCTGGTAGTTGCGGTCGGTTCCCTGACCGAGGACGACGGACTCGGGCCCGTGCCGGCTGATCGTCGCCGTGAGATCGTCGGCGATCCGGTCGAGGGCGGTTTCCCAGCTGACCGGCTCGAACGTTCCCGAGCCGCGCGCACCGGTGCGTATCAGTGGCGTGGTCAGCCGGTCCGGGCTGCGCAGCAGGTCCAGTGACGCCTTGCCCTTGATGCAGAAGTAGCCCTCGCTCGTGGGGTTGTCCGGGTCGCCGTGGATGTCGGTGGGTACGCCGTCCACGAGTTCGACGATGGCGCCGCAACCGCCGTGGCACATACGGCAGACGGACTTCACCCGGGTGACGGTCACACCGACTCACCTGCCCGTTCGGCGGCCGCCACGAGCAGCCCGTCGAAGAGGGCCTGCTCGGCGTCGGCGATCGCGTCCAGCAGGGCCGCGACGGCTTGAAGCCGACTTCGCCCGTCCGCACCGGGGTAGTCCATCAGCATGTCGACGGCCTGGTCCCACTGCCGCTGCACGTCGCCCAAGCCCTCGATGGCCGCGTCGAGTTCGCTGTCCCCGGACCGCTGCCGCGCCTCCGTGAGGAACTCGCGGTAGAGCTTGCGGAAGTTCGCTCCGCCGGTACCCGCGAACCGCCAGAAGCGGCCGACCGCCGGCACCACTTCGTCGGGGGAGGCGAGGGTGTCGCTCCATCCGGCGATCTCGGAGGCGGCCCGCCGCATGGCGCGGAGGCCGAATCGCGGTCCGCGGTCCTCGGTCATCCTCCGAGCGGTCAGCCGGATGGCGTTCCAGATCTGCTCGCGCAGGACCTCATCGGTGTGGGTGGTCAGGCGCGCCGGCAGTCGCCCGACGTACAGGTACAGGTGGGGCGAGGGCATGAACCCCTCGTCGGAGGCGCGGGCACGGCGCAGCGATTCCGCCGGAAGCCTCTGCGCCCCGCCCTGCTGCTCGGTGTCCACGACGTGGGCGTGGGTGTCGTCGAGCCCGTACAGCGCGATGTAGTGCGATGCGAAATGGCTCCGGGACTTGAAGTAGTCGAGGTGGAAGATGTCGACGGACACTCCCACGACATGTCCCGCCTCCAGCAGCTCCGCCGCCGCCGCGTGTGCCGATTCCGCGTCGGGCGCCCGCGACTCGCGCAGTTCCACACCCAGGGCCGAGCAGGCGTTGCGGGACAGCAGGGCGGGCTCGATCCGGCCGGTGAGCATCGGCGTGGAGCGACCGGGATCCGGAGCGTCCCAGTACTGGAAGTCGATTCCCTGCCCGAGGCCGAACAGCATCGCTTCGGAGACGTCGACGCCGGCATGGTGGATCATGTTGCGGAGGGTGGTCGTCTCACAATGCACGCCGAGCTGGGGCTGAAATGTCGCCAAGCGCATATGGCTTCCCAATCGCAAGGTGCGAAGATGCCGTGAACGGTGGTGCGGCTATGCGTCGAGCAGAACTTCGTCGTAGCCCTGCAGATCGAGGAAACCCGAGCCACTGGCCAGGATCACGATCACCGGTGCGAGGTTCTCCGCGTCGGCCTTGGCCGCGACGTCCAGGGCCGCGGCGACCGCGTGAGCTGCCTCGGGGGCGAGCAGCAGGCCCTCGGTCTGCAACAGCAGCCGGCCGGCCTCCAGAGCCGTCTGCTGGTCGAAGGCGACGGCGTCCAGGACGCCCTGGTGCCGGAGCAGGCTGACCAGGGCGGAGCTGTGATGGTTGCGCAGGCCGCCGACGTGGGTGGGCGGTGGGATGAAGCTCTCCCCCATCGTGTAGCCCAGCACCTCGGGCGTGAAGCCGCCGAGGTCGGTGCGGCCGTACTGGTAGACGCCCTGGGTGAGCCGGGGCGCCGCCGTGGATTCCGCGGCGAGGAAGCGGAGGTCCGCTCCGTCGGCCCTGGCCCGCAGGTGAGGGCCTATGAGACCGCAGAGATTGCTTCCGCCGCCCGAGCAGGCGACGAGGTGGTCACCGCGCCCGTCGACACCCAGGTCCTCGCCATGGATGTCCTTGAGCTGCTGCGCGACCTCGAGCCCGAGCGACGTCTGATGGAGGTAGACGTGTGGCATTCCGCTGCCGGCGAGATACGCGGCGGAGGGATTGCCCAGTGCGTGCTCGATCGCGTCGCTGATGGCGGTGCCGAGACTGCCGGGGTGGCCCGGGTTCTCCCCGAGGATCTTCCGTCCGATCGCCGTGTGGGGCGACGGCGACGGCCGCACCGAGGCCCCCAGAAGCTCCATGTAGTGACGCCGGTAGGGCTTCTGGTCGAGCGAGCACTTCACCATGAAGATCTCGGCCCGCAGACCGAACATCCGCGCGGCCAGCGCGACACTCATTCCCCATTGACCTGCCCCCGTCTCGGTGACGAGAGTGGTCCGCCCCTCCTCGGCCGCGTAGTACGCCTGGGCTATCGCGGTGTTCAGCTTGAAGCTGCCGCTGGGCAGGACGTCTTCACGCTTCAGGTAGATCCTCGCGCCCGTTCCCAGATGCTTCTCGAGCCGGCGCGCCCGGTGCAGCGGGGTCGGCCGACCGCATTGCCGAAGCCATTCCACAACCGGTTCCGGGATGGCGATCCACTGCTTTTCGGAAGCGTTCTGTTCAATGAGCGCCCGGGGTCGGATCCTTGCCGCTATCTCTGCGGCGCTGGGGCTTTTGGAATCCCGGACCTCGGGCATGGGGCCGGGAAGATCGAGCAGGAAGTTGTACCAATGCGCGGGCATTCCCGGTAAGGAATGCCCGTCAGGAACATCGGGTCGGGACACGGGCGATTGGTCAAGACCTGTGCGGCCCGGGCTGTACGAAGTCACATTCCCCCCAGCTCCCCCGCTTCAAAAAAAATTCTGTGGGTCAGCGTACAAACCGACCGAGGCCCACGCAACTGTTTGAACATCAGGTCGAAAATTCAACAATCGCGCGCTTCCTGCATTGCCGCTACAACGGCACGGTCCATCCAGGCGGTTGATCAGATTCCGGAAACCGTCGGCCAGAAACTCAGGCGAAATCGCCGGAGATTCCGCACGGAAGGCGTCGCCGGCAAGGGCGCGGGCGTGACTCGACGCAGCTTATGCGTCAGTGTCACGAGAATTGATGCGTTCCGTCAACGACTCCGCCAGGAGCTGCCAGCTCTCGGCATGGTGCCGTGCCAGTTCCGCGATCAGCGGCGCGCAGTGGATCGGGAGGCTGCCGGCCATCGCCGCCCAGTCGTGCGGCTGCGTGGCCGAGGGATCCAGGGTCCGCAGCAGTTTCCTGCCCACCTCGGTGAACCGCAGCGAGGGATCGGCCCGCAGGCGCCGGACCGCCAGTGACAGGTCCGCGCTCGCAGGGTGCGTCCCGGGACGTTCCGCGAGCGCGGGGTGGCCGGCCGCGCCCTCACGGACCGGGCCGCCGTTCGGCTGCGCCGTGGCCGGCGGTGGCTCTCCCCGCCCTGCGCGCGCTCGCTTCCGGGTGTCCTTCGCCGTGGTGAGCGAGATACCCGCGGCGCGCGCCACCTCCTGCGCGGAGGCGTCCGGATTCTCGGCGAGGTACCTCAGTGCGCGACTACGGCCCTCGGCCGCCGCCAGCGGGTAGGCCACCCCGTCACGCCCGAGCCGCACGGCGGGGGGGGGGGGGGGGGGGGGGGGCCCCGGGCCCCCCCCCCCCCCGCCGGCGGGAGGTCTTGGAGGCCACCTGAGACCCCGCCCCCCCCCCCCGGGCCGCACCGCCGCTGC